>JAFTEX010000099.1 GCA_017453445.1 Bacteroidaceae bacterium | reverse complement strand
CGAACACCTTGCCACCATCCTTGGTGTCGGCCATCCAGAAACTTTGCTGGTTGCTGCTTACGTTGCCTACGACCTCAGTGATGTAACCCGTAATGGTGTAAGTTTCTTCTGAGGTAGCCCCGTCGGCCAGAGCGTTGGTCAACTCTACTGCCTGTGCACAGGTGACTTCTGTTCCTACAGGAGTCTCGCCACCACCTTCCCCATTCTCGAGGATTTCGACATTGGCATTCTTGCTTTCAGGAGTCACCTTACCATCCTTAACATACTTCATGAGGGTGCCGGTGATCTTCACTTTCATACCTACCTTAAACTCGCTGACGCCCTCGGGCAGGTTGGCATAGTAGGCTTCGAATACCTTGCCGCCATCCTTGGTGTCGGCCATCCAGAAGGTCTGCTGGTTGCTGCTTACATTGCCTACGACCTCCGTGATGTAACCCGTGATGGTGTAAGTCTCTTCTGAGGTAGCCCCGTCGGCCAGAGCGTTGGTCAGTTCGGCAGCCTCAGCGCAGGTGACTTCGATGCCCTCGGGAGTACCAGGTTCTTCACTATTGCTATTGATGGAATAAACGTAGGCTTGTCCCTTTCCTACGGTTTCGGGGGTATTGCCCCTGTAGTTTACGACTTTGCCATATACGACAACCTCATCGCCAGCCTTAATCTGGTCTACAGATGTAAACTTCTTATTGCCTGGGCCGTAGACTTGGAAGGCCGTAAATGTATTGTTCGGATTACCTTCATCGTACATGGTAAAGGTCATATTGCCATACTGGGAGATGGTTGCTTCCGTTGTGCTATTGGATGCCACCTTACCTTTAATATAGTAGGCCTGTTCCGATTCCACATCGGCTTCCATGGCATTAATGAGTTCAAGAGCGGCGGCAACATTGTATGGGCTTTCTAAAGTGCCGTCACCTGCGGGCTCTACTTCAACAACCGGAGTGTTTTCTCCGCCACCTGCACCAGGGATGTCATAGGGTGCGGGTACGTCTTCACAGCTCGACAGGGCGAATACGCCGAGGGCTGCAAACATCAGTGATTTCCAAAACTTTTTCATAGTTATATAACATTTAATTCTTAATTCTTCTTTCTTCATTCTTAATCCTTCACGACTTCAATGTCTTCCACGGAGCGGATGACCAGTTCCCAAGCATTGTTGTAGCGCTTCCAGATGCCCGTGAGGTTCATTTTGCCTGTGGGGATGGGCGTATTGGCGAAGTCGCTGTAAGTGCTGGTGTAGACCATGTACTTCGACTGGGTGCTATAGGGGCTCTCTGCAAAGTATTTCGAAACGCTGTTGCTACGAACGGTCGGATCGTTCTTCGAGGCCCATGTGACAGTGCCGTCGGCTCCCGCGATGCTTACGTTCTTAATGGTCATCAGTTTGCCGCAATCCTTCTCCAAGTCGCGAGCAGAAGTAAACTCAATGGGCGCCACCTTCTTCGGGTCGGCCTTGCCGATGAGTTTCACATGATTCTGCCAGATGGTGTTAGACATGCGACTGACATAGGTCGAACCCGAGGCATTGGTGTAAGGCGTGCCCAACTGAGGCTGTGCACCATAGCCACCGATATAGAGGCCTTTCAGGTCGATGAGCAATTCCTGTCCTACGGGCATGAAGGCAAAGAGGTCGTTGCCGGATATGGCCACGATGAGCGCGTCGCCGCTTTCGTCTTCTTGTACGGCAATGGCATTGTAGAGGTTGCCCTGTACGTCGTTGCCTGTGACGCGGACGCGCAACTTGGCATCGGCTGTAATCTCCGTCGTGGTGTAGTTGGCTGCGTAGTTGGGGTACTGGGCCTTCAGTTGTGCAATCGTGATGACGTTGGTCTCTGTCAGTTCGTTATTGCCGTAGGGCACGCCGTCCGAAAAGTCGGGCGCATCCCAATCGCCGTCCTGACAAGAAGCACAGAGCACACAGAGCAGGCAGAGGCCACAGAGGTATTTTATGTACTTTTCCATAATATTATCCTTTATTAATTTTCAATTTTCAACTTAGAATCGGAAACTCAGGTTCAGCATACCGTTGATGCCTTGGGCATAGAACTTCTTGGGGTTCTTCTGGAAGTTGTAGGTGCGGCTGACCTCTTGATTCTCACGTGTGGTGTACGTGGTGGAACGACTCTGCTCGTAACCGCCGGTACACAATTTGCGGTTGTTGGTGATGTTGTTGACCATGAGGTTGATGCTCAGATAACGTCCGTGGCTCATTCGGAAGCCTTTGCCGATGCTGCCGTCGAGCATGAAACCGCCGTCGCTCTTGGCTTGCTTCATGGGGCTGTAACTACCGTCGTTGTTGGCAGTCATGAGGCCCCTATAGCGCATGTTGGGCGAGTAGGAGAGATAGATGCGGTCGTAGTAGTTGCCGCTCAGGTTGAACCACCATCCCTTGATGTTGTAGTTCAGTCCCAGGCTGGCTGCTGCCAGTGGCGTTCCGCTCTCGCGCATACCTTTGTTCAGGCAGAGGTCGGTGTATTCGGTTCCGCTATTGGAGAGCATATAGGTGACATTGGTGTGGCTGGCGTACTTAGCCTCGGCGATGGTACCCAGCAGGTTGATGTTGAAGTTACTGGTCACTTTGACCTTCACACCCAGTTCGGCACCATAGTAGTTCTTCTCGACGCCCGTGAGGCTATTGTAAGTGAAGGAGTTCTCGTTGTCGTTGTAGAACTGCTGCCACTCGGTGCCGTCGTAGGTATGGGTAAAGTAAGCGGTCAGGTTCAACTGAACCCATTTGTTGTTCAACGCATAGCCCAGTTCGGAAGTGAATATCTTCTCATTGACAAGATCCTTCACGAAGTTGTTATTCATCTCGGGGCTAACGAAAGCCACGTTGGCGTATGGTGCACGGGCTTCGTAGCCTACACCCATCGTGATGGCGTTGCCGTGACCCAGATTCAGGTTGGTGCCCATCTTGAAACCACCGTCCAAGAAGCGGGCTTTCTTGCTCTTGCCGTAGGAAAGGTTTATGAGTTTGCCATTCGCGTCGGTGTAGTTGGCAAAAATTCCGTTGTTCATCTTGCCATCGCGCCACATCTCAGTGCCGCCAACGCGAGCCGAGACGAAGTTGTGACTGATGCCCTTGTCCTTAGTCCATGTGGCCCAAAGTTTGGCCGACTCCACGAGGAGGTTGTAGTCATAGCGGAAGCGGTCGCCCTTACGCACCAGCCCGTCCTTGTTGTTCAGGTCGTAGTAGATTTGGTCGGCTCCGTTGGCGTAGGTGCCTTCAGCGTAGGTGTTGCGGTTGTGGAAATACTGGCCGCCCAGCAGGTCGTCCATGGTCTCATAATGCATACCTTTGTTCGAGTTCAGTTGCAGGCCAAACTGCAACTTGGAGTCCTTCGCCACGTTCCAGTCGAAGGTTGAGCCAAGCCCCAGGTTGAGGTGGTCGTTGTGGCGGCGCTCGATGTAGTAGATGGCATCGTGGCCGCTGGCGTTCAGTTGCTGGTTGGCAAAATAGAGTTCGTCGAAGTTAATCTGGCGGTTGTGCTTCGAGGCTGTCCAGAAGTTGTAGGATTCCTGCCAAGCATCCACGTCGCCACCTCCGTCGCCCCATACGTCATAGTTATAGGAAGGGAAGTTCTTCCAATAGTCGGGGTGAGGGTTGGTACCCGAATAGTTCAGTTTCGAACTGCTGTACATGGCATACTTGCCCAGCAGACTCGTAGTCAGTTTCATGCGGTCGTTGATTTTGAAATCCCAGGTCAGCATGGCCGTGGGCTCATAGTTGTTGACGACGCGGCTCGAACGTTTCTTTCCGTCCTGATAGCCCCAATAAGGGTTGTACTGGCGGTCGTTGGCCAGCCAATAGGCTTCGTCAGTGGAGGCACCCTGTTGGGCACGCTCCGTCGGGTTGCCCCAGGTGGAGAGATTCAGCGAGTGGCGCTCATTAAAGATTTTCTGCACGGCCAGGAAGTAGGAAAGCGAGTTGTAGAACGTACCCTCCACAGCGGCTGTGTTCATGTTGGCCCAGCGGTAGCCGACGGTGCCGAAAAAGGCCCACCCTTTCTTCGTCACTCCCGTACCGTAACTATACATGGCGCGGGCCGTATAGTTGCGGTTGCAGGCCGAAAGGGTGATGTTGTGGCCGGCGGCGTAACTGTTGGCGCGGAAATTGTAGTTCGACGAGCCGCCTATGCTACTCATGGCAAAAGCGTTGGACTCGAAGGCTCCGCTGGCATCGATATGCCCGTTGACGGCGCGGTTCATGCCGCCGATGGTGGAATAGTTGAACTGCCCGTTCTCGGCATTGTTCACTTGTACACCGTTGAAGTAGATGTCGTTGTACCGCGAATTGTAGGCACGGAACTTGAACCGCGTCTGGCTCCATTGGTACCCCACGTTGCTGGTGTACACGTTGTTGTTGGAGTTCACCATGATGACGTTCTGCGTGACGTCGTCATCCTCGCCCAACTGCGACTCGGTGAACACGAAGGCGGCATTGTCCTGTTTCAGTGCCTCTTCGGCATCCGAAGTCGTTTCCTTCTCTGTCTGGGCGAAGGCAAGTGGCGCCATCCCGAGGAGAAACGCCACCAGTTTTAGCTTCTTTGTCATAGGGTTTGTTTGATGTTAATGATTGTTTATTGATGCAAAGATAAGTAAAAAAAAGTGCTTCGCAAGGCTTTTCGCATAAAAAATGTGCTTAATGGCATTCGCGTTCCGTTTTTTTTCGTATCTTTGCCGTGAATAATCAAATTAATGTATATATGAAGATGCGCAAATCCTTATTTCTGTTGCTCGTCTTGCTTATGACGACATCTTGCGTCAGGGCCGAGAAAAAGAAGGCTCTCTATCCCGTAGCTTTCTACAATCTGGAAAATCTCTTCGACACGCAGCACGACGAGGGTAAGAACGACTATGAGTTCCTCCCCTCGGGCTCGTACCACTGGGACCAGAACAAATACGAAAACAAGTTGAAGAACATGTCCCGCGTGCTCTATGAACTCGGCACCGACAAAGTGCCCACCGGCGCCGCCATCATCGGTGTGTCGGAGGTGGAGAATGCCCACGTGCTGGACGACCTCATGGCCCAGCCCAAGATGAAGGAGCGCGGCTTCCGCTACATTCACATCGAAGGCCCCGACAAGCGCGGCGTGGATTGTGCGTTCATCTACAATCCCAAGGCCTTCACGCCCAAGAAGTGGTTCCTCCAGCCCTACATCTACGAGAACGGCGACAACACGCGCGCCACGCGCGGATACCTTACTGTACAAGGCACGATGGGCGGCGACAAACTGACGGTCATCGTCTGCCACTGGCCCAGCCGCGGTGCCACCAGTTACTTCCGCGAGATAGCCGGTAAGCAGGTGCGCCAACTCACCGACAGCATCCTCGTGGCCGACCACGAGCAGCACATCATCGTCATGGGCGACCTGAACGACGACCCGGACAACCAGTCGCTGAAGAACCTGGGAGGCAAGCGCAAGATGACGGAGGTCGGCGACGGCGACTTCTTCAACCCCTGGTGGGAACTCCTGCGCGGCAAGGGTCAGGGCACTCTCACCTTCCAGGGCGGATGGAACCTCTTCGACCAGATTGTGCTCTCCAAGAACCTCCTAGACGTGAAAGGCAAGAAGAACTACAAACATCTGACACTCTACGCTTGGCATATCTTTCGCCGCGACTACCTCATCCAACAGGAGGGCCGCTACAAGGGTTCACCCAAGCGCACCCACTCTTCCGGTACATGGATTAACGGTTTCAGCGACCACCTGCCCACCATTACCTATCTGATTAAGGAAGTGGAATAATCAACCTTTTTAATTTTATATATTATGGTAAGTTACAAAGAACTGGGACTGGTGAACACCCGTGAAATGTTCGCCAAGGCAGTAAAGGGCGGCTATGCAATCCCCGCCTTCAACTTCAACACGATGGAGCAGATGCAGGCCATCGTTCAGGCAGCCGTGGAGACTAAGTCTCCCGTCATCATGCAGGTCAGCAAGGGCGCACGCAACTACGCCAACGGCACCATCCTGCGCTACATGGCACAGGGCGCTGTAGAGTACGCCAAGGAACTCGGTTGCCCCAATCCGCAGATTGCCCTCCACCTCGACCATGGAGACAGTTTCGAAATCTGTAAGGAATGCATCGACAATGGTTTCTCCAGCGTCATGTTCGACGGCTCGGCTCTCCCCTACGAAGAGAACATCGCCATCACGAAGAAGGTCGTAGAGTATGCCCATAAGTTCGACGTTACCGTTGAAGCCGAACTCGGCGTGCTGGCCGGCGTAGAGGACGAAGTAAGCGCCGCTGAAAGCCACTACACCCGCCCCGAGGAAGTTGAGGACTTCTCGAAGCGCAGCGGCTGCGACAGCCTCGCCATCTCCATCGGCACCAGCCACGGCGCCTACAAGTTCACGCCCGAGCAGTGCACCCGCGACCCGAAGACCGGCAAACTCGTTCCCCCTCCCCTCGCCTTCGACATCCTGCACGAGATTGAGAAGCGCATCCCCGGCTTCCCCATCGTGCTCCACGGCTCCAGTTCCGTGCCTCAGGACGAGGTGGACACCATCAACGCCTTCGGTGGCAAACTCCCCGATGCTGTAGGTATCCCCGAAGAGCAGTTGCGTGAGGCCTCCAAGAGCGCCGTCTGCAAGATTAACATCGACAGCGACTCGCGTCTGGCCATGACAGCCGCCATCCGCAAGCACCTGGCCGAGAACCCCAGCCACTTCGACCCTCGCCAGTACCTGAAGCCCGCACGCGAGAACATGAAGAAGATGTACATCCACAAGATTGTGAATGTGCTCGGCTCTAACGACAAGCTTTAATGTTCCTAAACTCTGTCCGAATACCTTTTCTTATATAGAGGTAGGGCTCGGACTCACGACGGGCAATAGCCTTTCGGACATTCAGTAGCGATGGCGCAAACACAGGTTTGCGCCATCGTCTTGTTTACCGCCAGTTTCAGCAATATGACCCTCGTTTCAGAAGAATACTTTCTTATGGCCGTAAGAAAACTTTCTTCAGGCACAAGGAAAGTATAGACGTTTTTGGGGGTGGGTGTTATTGGTGGCTTGCATGATTCTTCTTCAGGCCCGGGGTTTGCCGGAACTGCTGTGGGGTGGTGCCGTACATCTGGCGGAAGACGTGGATGAAGTAGTTCGACTCGTCAAAACCGCACTCGTATGCCACCTCCTTCACGGGCATGGTGGTGTCGAGCAGGAGGCGTACAGCCTTTTCCATTTTGATGCGCGTAATGTAGTTGTTGGGTGTTTCGCCTGAAACGGCTGACAGACGGCGCGTGAACTGGTTGCGGCTCATGCACATCTCGTCAGCCAAGAGGTCGATGGTAATCTTTCTGGACTTCATGTTGGCATGTACGAAGTCGCTCACTGCCACGAGGAACTGGCGGTCTGCCGCCGACATGGCAGACTCTCCCTCCGTGGGTTCTGCGGGAATGCTGTGACCGCCTTCCTGATTCTGGGCCGCTTCCTCGATGGGAGATGTTGGGGTGGCAGATTGCCTGCGACGTCTCCTGTTATATACAATAAGTAATATTAGGAGCAATACAAGAAGTGCTACGATAATCCACCGTTGCACCAGCACTCGCCCCTCTTGTTGTTCTGAGTTCTTTTGTGCCTCCTGCAGTTCAAACTGCGTGCGGAAGTCCGCAGCCATTTGCTCCGTCTTTTCGCTGTGTAGGCTGTCGCTGAGCGAGAGTGCCAGTTGCAGGTATGTGGCCGCTTTGTCGTGATGTCCCAAGGCATTGTGGCTCTCTGCCATGGAACGGGCTACAAGAGAAAGGAAAAAACGATTGCCCATCTGGCGTGCCAGTCGCTCCGCCTTTTCGTAGCACTCGATGGCCTTGGCATGTTGCCCTTCCAGTTGCAGCACATTGCCCAGCAGACGGTAGTCAATGCCTAAGGAGTGGAGTTCGCCGTGTGCCTCCAGGGTGTCGATGGCCCGGCGATAGTATCGTTCTGCTGCCGGGTACTCCTTGCGGTTGACATAGATGTCCGCCATCTGTGACATGCGTCGTGCCACGCCGATGGCGTTGCCTGCTTTTTTGTCCAGTTCGTATGCCATCGAAGCATAGTGAAGTGCCTTGTCCGTGTCCCCGTTCTTGTTCAGAATCTCTGCCGCCGACCCATATCGGATGGAGAGTTTCGTAGGGTGGGGGCGGCTCTTTTCCCATTCAATAGCCTTCAGGATATAGCGCACAGCGTCGTCGGTATGCCCGGCCGACAAACTGCTGCCCGAGAGAATGTTCAGGTCGCAACTCAGTGCTTCGGCATCGTGTAGGGCACTGTCTATGGTCAAAGCTTCCGTACACTGGGAGATGGCACGTTCGAAGTCGCCCAACAAATGATGCTGCACGGCGGCAGCCGACAGAGCTTCTGCGCGTCCGCGTTCGTCGCTTAATCGTGCGGCATAGTGTGCGGCCTGCGTAAAGGCCTCGGCTGCCTGGCGGTGGCGGTAGGTGTTGTTGTAAAGCAATCCCATGTTGTAGCACACTTTTTGGCGTACCACGTCGCTCTTGTCATGACGGTCCACCGTGATGAGGGAGTCTGTCACGCCCTCGGCATCCAATGCCACAAAAAGTTGATTGGCAACACGGTAGTCCACATTGCGTCCCGACATTGCCTTGCGGTAGAGCGAGTCCGTGATGTCTGCCAGGGCTATTTCGGCAATGGCGAGTGAAATGATAAGAAAAGCACCTAACCTTTTCATATTTGATCTGTTTTGTACTGCAAAGATAGGTATAAAAGTTGGATTTGTTGCCCTGCCGAGCAGAAAAGCGAGTCAAAAACGGCTTTATGGGATGGCTTGTGCGATGATAAATTCTGTATGTTGGATTTCAATGCGTTGTAATCAGATGATGTGCGAATATTATCATTCCGAGGCTTAAAATAGGGTTAATAATGTCATTGATTGGGCGAATACTTTCGTAGGCGTATGCATCAAAATAATTAATTTTGCGACAAATGACTAACCCGAAATGTGCCGATTCATGAAAAACTTTTGGACGTTACCTGTCGCATTGATGGTCATGTTGAGTATGTGCCTTGTTTCGTGCGGTGATGACGAAACTCCTGAGCCACTGGACGACGGAGATGATACGCCTCCTGCATATACCATAAAAAAAGTGCCTTACACCGTGAAAGGAATTACGTTCAATATGATGAAAGTAGATGGTGGTACTTTCGGGATGGGTAGCAATATGGGTTATACAGACGAGGCACCTTGGCACCTTGTAACCCTTTCTGACTATTATATCAGCGAGACGGAGGTGACACAAGAACTCTATAAAGCTGTGATGGGAACCACCCAAAGTTACTTTAGTGGCAACAAGCGCCCTGTGGATTACTGTTCCTGGGATTTAGCTTGTGCGTTCATTGTTAAATTAAACGCGCTTACGGGTAAGAACTTCCGCCTGCCGACTGAGGCAGAATGGGAGTATGCGGCCAAGGGCGGCCGACTTTCAGCAGGCTATAATAATCATAGATATTATAAATATAGTGGGTCGAACAATATCGACGAGGTTGCCTGGCATAAGACCAATAGTGGCGAAGAAACGCATGATGTGGCTACGAAGTTGCCTAACGAATTGGGTTTCTATGACATGAACGGCAATGTGAATGAGTGGTGCAGCGATTGGTATGGCCCCTATAGTGAAGAGGCTGTAACCAACCCTCAAGGTCCCACGTCAGGACCTGGTCATGTGCGTCGTGGAGGGAGTTGGTGGAATGTGGAAACCTACCATCGTAATACCTATCGTGACTATCTCTCCTCATCTTCTGATGTGAATGGTGCAATGTATGGCATTCGTCTCTGTCTTTCAGAGTCCGAATGAAAACTAAGCTACAACCTGTATTATAATAAATAACATTTTTACTAATCTTAAAACATGAAAGCAATGAAACAAAATGCGAACCAAGTGATGCGTTGGATGCTGTTGGTGTTCATCGCATTTGCCATGCCCAGCGCAGCCAGCGCCCAATTCGGCGGACTGAAGAAGGCTGTGAAGTCCACTGCCAAGAATGTTGCAAAGGAGGAAACCAAGTCGTCCAGCAGCGGTGCCCCAGACTTCTTTAAGAAGAAACAAGCACAAGGTAACACGAATACGGAGGCCAAAGCTGAGGAGACCAAAGAGTCGGAGTCCAAGACGGCGGCAGAGGAAGACCCGTATGGCGGCAATCAAGTGGAGAAGTTGATGCAACGCAAGCGCGAAGCCTCTGCCAAGCAGGATGAAGAGCGCGCAGCCCGCAAGGCCGCAGGGTGCAAGATTGTGGAGAGCCGCCGGGACAATCAGATCGGCTCGTGGCACAGCAGTGAGAACAAGATGGTGAGCACCGTGGATGGTGAGAGTTACATCTTCGACTCGGCAGCCGGTGTGATTCGTACTGAGAGCGGAAAGACCGTAGCCACAATCAATAACGGCGAAATGAGCATTCCAAGCATTGATGCCAGGATAAAACTGAACGCCAGTGGTGGCGTGACGATAAACGGTGAGTCTTGTGGAAAGGCTACGCGTCAGGATCTCTATCTCTATGGGCGTCGCTATGGCTATATTTCCTGTGAGGCACCCCGTGAGATGGTGACCTTCTTCTTCCTCACCCAGACTCCCTACGGAACACCCGAGGCTCGCGCCAACATGAAGCGCACGCAGTTTATGGACGGCACCTTCCTGAATGCCGCAGGTTCTCGTATCGGCTACATCAAGGGCGGACAGATAATCAATAACAACCGCCTCTATCCTAGACAAGGCAATCTGCATTACGACGATGATGAGACGGTGATTGCCGATGCCAATTACCGTGTGGGTGCCTTGCAGTATGACGGCACGGTAAACGACAACAACGGCAACAAGATAGGTCAGGTGAAGGAGAACGGAGACATACTGAACATCTCGGGAAAGAAGGTGGCCCATGTGGCTGCAGACGGGAAGATTACCGATGCTTCGGGCAAGTTACTAGTACACTTCTCGGGCGACCGCCCAGTGGCGGCTGCCGTAGCTTACTATTTCTTTTTTAAGGATAAGATAAAGTAGGTGTTAGAGGGTGTATTATTCGGACATCGATAGCAAAAAACGGACAATATTGGGGGTAGAACTGAAATAGATCCACTAATGCTTTGGCTCTTATGAAGTTTTATGGCTATATTTGTCAGTGATGTTGGGCTTGTTGCACAATCAATAATGTATTATTAACCATTTAACAAAAATCTAAGAACAATGAAAACTCTTCCTATGATGTCTTTCGGCGAGGCCGTGAAGACATGTTTCTCAAAGTATGTAACCTTCAGTGGACGTGCCCGTCGCTCTGAGTTTTGGTGGTTCTACTTGCTGAATGTCATTCTCGGCGCATGCACTACGGCCGTGTTACAGTGGAAAATGTCTGTCAGGGCTGCTGTAGAGGCCCAGCTTGGGGAAGCCTTCTTTGATCAGGAGAAGATGGATGCCCTCATGGCTCAGGCTAAAGCATGTGACGACAAGTTCTTCCCCATCATGTGTGTCATAGGCGTATTAACCCTCATCCTGCTTCTGCCCACACTTGCCGCATGGGCACGTCGTCTGCACGATGTAGGCAAGAGTGGTTGGCTGATTCTCTGTATCTTTGCTTGTGGCGTGGGTGGCCTCATTCCATTGATCCTGGCCATCCCCGATGGCAAACCGGGAGAGAACCAGTACGGCCCCTCGCCCAAATACATTCCCGAGGAGGTGGAATAGCAACAGCGTTTCCTTAGCATTGAGGCAACGGACGACGGACGGAAGGCTATGGCCAAAAGTCTGTTGTCTGTTGCCTTATTGCCTTTGGTAACATAATTGTAATAGGAAAAATTTCGTAATTTCAGTGAGTATTTGTATCTTTGCAGCAAGATTATGGAAGACTCACAAGACTATCTAATGATTGCATTCCGCGTGCTGGGGTCGTTGGCCCTGCTCATTTTTGGAATGAAGCGAATGAGTGAGGCACTGCAGAAACTGGCAGGGCCTGGGTTGCGCCACATTCTGGGGCGCATGACTACGAACCGATTTACGGGCATGTTGACGGGAACGGTGGTGACTGCCGCTGTGCAGTCGTCGACGGCCACGACGGTGATGACCGTCTCGTTCGTTTCGGCTGGGTTGCTGACGCTGGCACAGGCCATCTCCGTCATCATGGGGGCAAACATTGGCACTACGCTGACGGCCTGGATTATGTCGGCGGGCTTTGCCTTCAACTTCACCGACGTGGTGTGGCCCACCTTCGTGGTGGCCATGTTTCTTATCTATAAGAAGCAACACGAAACGGTGGGCGACCTCTTGTTTGGCCTCTCATTCCTCTTCCTCGGACTGGGCACGCTGCGCCAGACGGGCGTGGACATGCAACTGGGGCAGAACGAAGCCGTGCTCAACTTCTTTGCCAGCTTCGACCCCAATAGCTACCTGACGACCTTCCTCTTCCTGCTTATTGGCAGCATCCTGACCATGTGCGTACAGTCGTCGGCTGCCGTCATGGCCATCACCATGATTCTCTGCTCCAGTGGAGCACTGCCCATTTATCAAGGCATCGCCCTGGTGATGGGTGAGAACATCGGTACCACGGTCACCAGCAATCTGGCAGCCCTTTCCGCCACCACGCAGGCCCGCCGGGCCGCTTTCGCACACATGTTCTTCAACCTCTTCGGCGTGTGCTGGATGCTGGTGGTGTTCCATCCGTTCGTGGACATGGTCTGCGGCATGGCAGGCTACGACGGTACGAACCCCGAGCGACTCTCGCTGGTGCTGGCCACTTTCCATACATGTTTCAATCTGGCCAATACGGCCATTCTCATCGGATTTATCCCTCAGATAGAAAAGATTGTCTGCTGGGTTATTCGTGAAAAGAAGACTGGGGGCGACGACGAACCGGTGCGTCTGCGCTACATCGAGGGCGGCCTTTTGCGTATGCCTGAGATTCTTGTCTTGCAGGCACAGAAGGAGGTGGCCCTGTTTGCCGACCGCATGCAACGCATGTTCGGCATGGTGAGGATGCTCCTTGACGAGAAGAAGAAAAGCGAGGTGGAGAAACTCTATGAACGCATTGAGAAATACGAAGATATCGCGGACAACATGGAAACGGAGATTGCCCACTATCTGGAGCTTGTGAGCGACGGCCACCTTTCGGACGACACGAAGGCGAAAATTCGCAGTATGCTTCGCATGGTGGGCGAATTGGAAAGCATCGGTGACTCTTGTTTCAAGTTGGGACGCGTGTTCCATCGCCGTTCCACGCAGCACATTCGCTTTGCTGAGGCTCAGGAACGCGGTGTGCGCGACATGATGAAGCTGACGGGCGAGTCGCTGATGCAGATGTGTCTCATCGTCAATGGCCGCCGCGAAGATTATACCATGAAGGAATCCCTGCGCATCGAAGGCGAACTGAATTCCTTGCGCGACCACTTGCGTGCGGAGGCTCGGAAGACCGATGATACAGACTTCGACTATGCTTCCAGCACGATGTATCTGGAAATCGTGAACGAGTGTGAGCGATTGGGTGACTATGTGGTCAATGTGGTGGAGGCGCGCTTGGCTTCCTCTGGGCTCTCCATCGACCCCAGCCGCCGCAGTGTGTCTGTCGATGGCGAGCAGGTGAGCCTGACACGCACTGAGTTCGACCTGCTGAAGATGCTCTACGACCATGCGGGACAGGCATACTCACGCCAGCAGCTTATCGAGGGGGCCTGGCCGCAGGATGTGGTGGTTACGGACCGTTCGGTGGATGTCTGTGTGGCTCGTTTGCGCAAGAAACTGGGGCGCTATGCCGACCACATCGTTTCGCGGCAGGGCTTTGGCTATTGTTACGAGGAAAATTGAACGAGCCTGACCGAGACTGCACGAAAGGCGTAATGACTTGACGATATACCAAAAGTGGGGCTATGTTTTCGGAACATAACCCCACTTTTGAACTGAGCTGCTTCCGAGAGTTGAACTCGGGACCTCATCCTTACCAAGGATGCGCTCTACCACTGAGCTAAAGCAGCAACACTTGCGTTAAGCGGGTGCAAAGATACAACAATAAATTAGAAATAGAAAATTTACGGAGTGAAAAATTTTCTTATTGTTCCAGTTTCTTTACGGCCCCATTGTCCTGGTAGAAGGTGACTTTCGTGGTCATCTTCTTGTCGAAGAGGGCGTCGCTCAGTATTTCGGTGTAGCCAAACTGCCCCATGCTGCATTCGCCCTTGACGTAGGTCGTTGAGAGGTCGAAGACTTTGATGGCCTCACGTGCGGGCGTGTTGTAGTAGACGCTCCGTTCCATTTTTGACTTCTTCTTCTCAATCTCTGGGTTTGTCTGCTTCTGGGGAAGATTTCCGGTATTTTGGATGCTGATGAAGACGGGCTGGCCTGACAGGTCGTTGGCATCAACGACTCCTTCGTACTGCGAGAAGCGGAAGAGCACGTCTTTTTCGGTCTCGTGGGTGGGCAGGTAGTTAAAGCTGAAGACCTCGGTGCTGGTCTGCTTGCTGCCTCGGAACAACTGGGTCAGTGCCTGATCCTGCGTTTCCAACCTGTCGAGCATCAGCTGCAACTGTTGTCCGTCCTGCGGTGTGTTTTCGGCCTCGCCGCGAATCAGGGCGTTGCGGCTTTCGCGCAGGTCGTAGATTTCCTGTGCACAGAGTTCGGCCAGCTTAGCCCGGCTGCCGGCTGTCATCATTTCGTGGTTGAGGAACTGCTTGGGGTCAATCGGCTCTTGTGCCGGGACACTCTGAGGCAGGGGGGGCAGCATGGTCTCTTCAGCAGGGGTGTTGATGGAGAGAATCAGGCCGTCGTGGGTCAGTGACACCAGCGGGGCGGAGGTCTTGCTCTTCACCTTGATGCTGTAGGCCTTCGTCGGGTCGGGCACTCCGTATGGATCCAGCATGATGCGCTTGATGCGCCAGGTGGTGGAGGGTTCCGTGGGGACGTTCTGCAGTCTCAGGTAGCGAAAGGCGTACTTGCTCAGTTCGCCGGGGGTGACGATGGTCTTTTCGGCCTCAATCGTGACGCGGAATGCCGTCTTAGGCAGATAATAGCTGACCCCTTCAAGCGTAGACCCGGGCTTGAAGGTTTCCACTTCGGTTTGGGCATGGCTCGAAGCAATGACGAGCACACATTGAATGAAGAATAGAACCAAACGTTTCATGTATTTTTCTTTTTATGTTTGTTAGTTTTTAACGTTTCATTTCCCTGAAGGCTTCCGGCAGATGGCGGATGATGTCGCGGGCCAGCATACAGTGCTTGCCCATCACCTTAGCCGCAAAGTCGCCTGCTGTGCCGTGCAGCCACACGCCCAAAAGGGCCGACTCCATCGGCGATTGCCCTTGGGCCAACAGCCCGGTGACAAGGCCCGTCAGTACGTCGCCACTGCCAGCCGTGGCCATGCCCGAATTGCCCACGTCGAGGCGGTAGACGTCGCCGTCGGGGGCGCAAACGTGGCTGGGATGCCCCTTCAGCACCACGATGACGCCGTAGGTCTGTGCAAAGGCCGACGCGTCTTCCACACTGCTGCTGCCGATGAGCCGTTTGGCCTCGCCGGGATGGGGGGTGAGGATGCTGTTGCGTGGTAAGCGGGGCAACCAGTCAGGCTGCTGGCTTAAGATGTTGAGTGCGTCGGCATCGAACACGGAGGGACGGGAGACTGTCTGGAGAAACTCGTTCAGGACGGAACTGCTGTGCCCCCCCAGTCCGGGGCCGATGCCCCTCGCATCGTATTCAGTGGCATCGGGCGAGGGGGCGAGTATGGCTTCCGGCACCGCCATTTGCAGGAGAAGGTGGTTGGCCTCGGCGGTGCGGACGCTCAATTTTCCCACCCCGCTGCGCAGACATGCCTCGGCAGCTAAGATGGCGGCACCGCCCATTCCCGCACAGCCCGCCACGAGCAATGCGTGCCCAAAGGTTCCTTTGTGCCCGTCGGCTGGTCGTGGGTGCAGTATCTTGCGCAAATCCTCCCTGCCAATGTTGCAAAGCGTCGTTTTCACGATGCAAAGTTACGGATAAATAAATTAAAAACTAAAAATTAAAATTTAAAAATTGATAAAGAGATAAATATTCACTACCTTTGTGGCAATTTTAAGCGAAATCTTTACTTATTTTATAGTTTCTCATGTCAAATACTATCCAAGTTAAGGACAAACGATTTGCGGTCTCCATTTCCGAAGCCGAGATTCGGGCAGAGGTGAAGCGTGTGGCAGACGAAATCAATCGTGACTACGCAGGACAGAATCCCATCTTTCTGGCGGTGCTGAACGGGTCGTTCATCTTTGCAGCCGATTTGCTGCGCGAGGTGACGCTGCCGTGTGAAATTTCCTTCGTGCGCCTGGCCTCCTACCAGGGAGTGTCGACGACAGGCGAGATTCGTGAAATCATGGGACTCAGCACGGACATCACCGGACGCCCCGTCATCATCGTGGAGGACATCGTGGACACGGGGCTGACCATGGCGCACATGCTGGAGACCCTGAAGCCCCACAACCCCAGCAGCATTGACATCTGTACGCTGCTCCTGAAGCCCGGGAAACTGCAAGTGGACCTCGATGTGCGCTACTGCTGCAAGCAGATTCCTGATGACTTCGTGGTCGGCTACGGGTTGGACTACGACGGATTCGGGCGGAATACGAAGGATATCTATACCTTAATTTAATATTGGCAAATTCAAATTTCAGAAATAGTATGAAAAACATTATCATCTTTGGTGCCCCGGGCAGTGGCAAGGGCACGTACAGTGACGAAATCGTGAACCGCTACGGCATGGGGCATATCTCTACGGGCGACGTACTGCGTGGCGAAATCAAGCAGGGGTCGGAGATTGGCAAGATTGCCAAAGAACTTATTGACAAGGGACAACTCATCCCCGACGACCTGATGGTACAGATCCTGGCCAAGACTTACGACGCGCTGCCCCAGGGACGCGGTGTCATTTTCGACGGTTTCCCCCGCACCATTGCCCAGGCTGAGGCCCTGAAGCAGATGCTCCAGGAACGCGGTCACGATATGGGCGTGATGGTGGAACTGATTGTGGACGAAGAGACGCTTATGGAACGCCTCCTGCGCCGTGCGCAGATTGAAGGCCGTGCGGACGATAATGCAGAGACGATAAAGAAGCGCTTCGAAGTTTATCACAGCCAGACGGAACCCCTTGCCGCATGGTTTGAGAAGGAGGGCATTCGCCATACCTTCACCTGGGAAGGCAGCAAGGAGAAGATGCTGGCAAACATCTTCGCCTTCCTCGACACACTGAAATAATACTTCAGTCACAGATTACACCGATTTCACAGATTATTTTACGACCACGAATTGTTATTGTGAACAATAATTTGTGTAATCTGCGTAATCTGTGGTTAATGAAAGACCGGATTTGTGTAATTCGTGGTTCAGATAGAAATCGTGGTTATAAGTTAGAAGATGGAAAGTAATTTCGTAGACTATGTGAAGATAGTGTGCCGCTCGGGCAAGGGCGGTCGTGGTTCGGCCCACATGCACCGTGCCAAGTACGTGCCCAATGGGGGGCCAGACGGAGGCGATGGCGGTCGCGGTGGCCACATCTACCTGCGTGGCAACCACAACTATTGGACACTGCTCCACCTGCGCTATGAGCGGCATGTGTTTGCCGGACACGGCGGCAACGGGGGCAAGAGCCGCAGCACGGGAGCCGATGGCGAGGACCGCTACATCGACGTGCCCTGCGGCACGGTGGTCTACGATGCCGAGACGGGCGAGTTCCTGTGCGACGTCAGCGAGGACGGACAGGTCGTGAGGCTGCTCAAGGGCGGTCGCGGCGGTCTGGGCAACTGGAACTTCCGCACCTCCACCAACCAGGCGCCCCGGTTTGCCCAGCCTGGCGAACCCATGCAGGAGCGCACGGTCATCCTGGAGCTGAAACTGCTGGCCGACGTCGGTCTGGTAGGTTTCCCCAATGCCGGCAAGAGCACCTTGCTAAGCAGCCTATCCTCGGCCCGCCCAAAGATTGCCAATTATCCCTTCACCACGATGGAACCCTCGTTGGGCATTGTCAGCTATCGCAACGGGCAGTCGTTCGTCATGGCCGACATACCGGGCATCATCGAGGGAGCCTCGGAGGGACGCGGACTGGGACTGCGCTTCCTGCGCCACATCGAGCGCAACTCGTTGCTCCTGTTCATGGTGCCGGGCGACACCGACGACATCAGGAAGGAGTACGAAATCCTGCTCAACGAGGTGCGCACCTTCAACCCCGACATGCTGGACAAGCAGCGCGTGCTGGCCATCACGAAGTGTGACCTCCTGGACGACGAACTCATGGAGATGCTCAGCCACGACCTTCCCGACGACCTTCCTCACGTCTTCATCTCAGCCGTAGCCAACCGCGGACTGACGGAACTGAAGGACATCCTCTGGGCCGCACTGAACAGCGAGAGCAACAAACTCGCCGCCATCACCCACGAGGAACGCATCGTCCACCGCAATAAAGATCTCAGCCACTTGCAAGAGGAACTGGAGGCTATGGGTGAGGACGAGGATATCGAAATCATCGACGACGAGTACATCGAGGATATTGATGACCTTGACGACTTTGAATACGAAGAGGTTGAGTAAATACTAATCTCTAATCCCCAATCCGCCCTCGTGCCTAATCTGCTTCAATACGATACGCCCCACGGAATCGCGGCCTTCACTACGGGTCGCGATTGTGGTGTAGAGGCCATGGGGCTGCACCTGGAGGACCTGGCCCTTCCCCGGCAGACCCATTCCGACCATGTCCGGTGGATGCGTGAGGCCGGGCGCCCCGAGGACACCGATGCCGTCATTACGGACGTGCCGGGACTGTGCGTCTGCGTGAAAACCGCCGACTGCATTCCCGTACTTCTTTACGACACCCGACGCCGCATCGTGGCGGCGGCCCATGCCGGATGGCGTGGCACAGTGGCGCGTATTGTCCCGAAGACCCTTTGCGAGATGGGCAGCAGTCCTGCCGACCTTCATGCCATCATCGGTCCGGGCATTTCGCAAAAGGCTTTCGAGGTGGGGGACGAGGTGTACGCCGCCTTTTGTGATGCCGGATTCCCCATGTCGCGCATTGCCGTGCGGGAGGCCAAGTGGCACATTAACCTGTGGGATGCCAACCGATGGTTGCTGGAGGAGGCGGGTGTCCGCGACATCCACGTGGCCGGACTTTGCACCATGCAACTTCCTGCCCGCTTCTATAGTGCCCGTCGTGAGGGCATCCAGACGGGCCGCAATCTCAACGGCATCATGCTGCGGCCGTGAACCCGTTTATGCTCAAATCACAAAGGGACTGTGTCGAAATGAACGACACAGTCCCTCTTGATGTGACGACTACGAATTTTACGAATTATTTATCGTCTCATTTACAATTAATTGAGAATTCGTTTAATTCGTGAAATTCGTAGTTTAAAACATATAAATGTCTTTTGACACACACTCTCTCTTTGTGGTTATTGGATGAATCTGTCGATTACAGATTGTTCTTCTCGATGTCCTTGAAGTACTTGTAGGTGCCATGCTTCAGTTCGTCGGTGGCTGCCTCGTCACAGACGATGATGGCGTGTGGGTGCTGCTGCAGGGCGCTGATGGTCCATTCGTGGCTGACGGCGCACTCGATGGCGTGGTGCAGGGCGCGAGCCTTGCCGTGGCCGTTGACCACAATCAGCACTTCCTTGGCATCCATCACGGTGCCGACGCCTACGGTCAGTGCCGTCTTGGGCACCTTGTTCACGTCGTTGTCGAAGAAACGGCTGTTGGCGATGATGGTGTCGGTGGTGAGGCTCTTCACGCGAGTGCGGCTTTGCAGGCTGCTGAAGGGTTCGTTGAAGGCAATGTGCCCGTCGGGGCCAATGCCGCCCATGAAGAGGTCAATGCCGCCTGCTTCCTGGATGGCCTTCTCGTATGCAGCGCACTCGGCAGCCAGGTCGGCAGCGTTGCCGTTCAGAATGTGTATGTTCTCCTTCTTGATGTCGATGTGAGAGAAGAAGTTGGTCCACATGAAGCTGTGGTAGCTTTCGGGGTGCTCTTCGGGCAGTCCGACGTATTCGTCCATGTTGAACGTGACGACGTGCTGGAACGAGACCTTTCCGGCCTTGTTCAGTTCGATGAGGTGCTTGTACAGGCCCAGAGGGGAACTGCCTGTGGGGCAACCCAGCTTGAAGGGCTTTTCAGCGGTAGGTTTTGCTTCGTTGATGCGGGCTGCTACGTAGTCTGCGGCCCAACGCGACATGTTCGCGTAGTCGGGTTCGATGATAACTCTCATAATGTTTCAGTTTACAATTGTTTTGATTCTTGAGTTTTATGAGTTCTCTGATAAAACGTCAACCCACATCTTTTTATTGCCTGCGAGGCTTGAATTTTGCAAGTTCTCCTTCCGTTTCATAGATGCATTGGCGCAGGTCTTTCTCGCTGATGCTCACTGCGTCGCGGGTCAGTTCCGGCACGTTGTAGCTCTTCAGCAGGAGGATGTTGTGCTCGGGGTCGCGCTGCGGCATGCAGAAGGCCTTGTGCGCCTGTCCGTCGCGGTCGAAGTAGGTGATGAAGGCACGACTGTAGTTGCCGTCCATGCGGCGGCTGGCAAAGACAATCCATCGTCCGTTGCTGCTCCATGTGTGGTAGGAGTCGGCCTTGCGGCTGTTGGCCTCGGCAAGGGCATAGATGCTGTCGGTCTGGAGGTCCTTGACATAGAGGTCGCTTGAATTGTGCCAGATGTGGAACTGACCGTAGTATCCCTCGGCATAGAGCAGATAGCGGCCGTCGGGACTGACGCGCGGGAAGGAGGCGCTGCGCTCACGTCCGGCACAGTCCACCACCAGTTCCGACGGGCCGAAGCGTTTCGCCTTAGGGTCGTAGGGCAGGCGACGAATGTCGTAGTAGAAGCGTTCAAAGAACACCACGCGCTGGCTGGCCTTCATGCTGTCGGGCACGATGGTGCCGTCGGGGATTTCGGGTTCGAGAGCCGTGCAATAGTAAAGCCACCGGCCGTCGGGCGACCAACAGGGGAAGGTCTCGTATTCGGTGGAATCGTTCAGGATGAGGCTCACCTCGTTGCGGTCCGCGTCGTAGAGCAGCAGGTCGCTGGCTTGGTCCTGGACTTCGATTTTCTCGCTGTGGTAGAGGTGGAAGGCCTGCCCGGTCTTGTTCGTGGAGAAGGCCACGAGCGGCAGGGTCGGGTGCCACGAGGGGTAGACCCCGGCGGTCAGGATGCTGTCGCCCTTGATTTGCACCTTCCGTGCCTGCCCGTCTCGTACAATGACGGTTCCGCCGTGGTTGGCCCGGACGTGGAAGAGCATGTTCCGGGCGGAATAGTTCTGATAGTTGTGGCAGTTGACGCAGTGGTTGTGCTTGTCCTCGAAGACGCGGTTGTTCTCGTAGATGGGCCGTTCGTCGAAGTTGGTCAGGTTGCGCTGGTAGAGCCCCACCTGGCGATAGAGTTCGTAGCCGGGTTCGATGAGACGGTAAGAGAGATAGGGGTCAATCTCCTCTTCGGCCACGGTGAGCGTGTGGGGCTTGAACTTCACCCACCCGTTGCCGAGAAGGGCATAGACGGCGACCTGTATGTCGGTTCCTCGGTTTTGGGTGAGCAGCGTGCGCCATTCGGTGGAGTCGATGTCCACTTTCAGGTCTTTGCCGCCGCCCGCCACAAGCCGCCCTTCGCGGCTTCCCTGGAACTCTGCCACGACCTCCGTGGCCTCACCCGTCAGCAGGGCGAAGTTCAGCGGCGCGATGTTGGGCGGTACGACGATGTCGGTGTAATCGGGATAGAGCGGAGCCACGCTGTCGACCTCCGTGAACTGGTTGGGGACGTTGTAGCTGTGGCGGCCGCATGAGAGGAAAAGTAGTCCGCACAATAGTGCGATGGCTGTTATGTTGAATCCTAATTTCATAATCTTATCTTTTATGCTTCACGCGTCACGTTAGCCTTAGTTCACACCCTGATTGCTGCTGCCTTCGTTGTTGTTGGTGTGTCCGCGGGTCGCTTTCAGGTTGCCGAAGAAGTAGTAG
Organism: Bacteroidaceae bacterium; assembly: GCA_017453445.1. Classification (GTDB taxonomy): domain Bacteria; phylum Bacteroidota; class Bacteroidia; order Bacteroidales; family Bacteroidaceae; genus Physcousia. Next base: position 83,911 of record JAFTEX010000099.1, on the reverse strand, counting down.
TAGGGGTAGTAGCCTTTCCACTTCGGGTAGAGCTCCTCGGCATGGGCTTTTCGTGTGTCGTAGTTCTTCATGTAGGGCTTCACCTCCTGCAGGAAGTTCATGAGCCGGGGACGGTTGTACTCCAGTGCAGGGAAAGCCTGCAACAGTTCAGGTTGTTTCGACGACATCAGCATCAGGGCCTCGGCAATGCTCTGAGGGGGCGTGGTGCCCTGCAAGGGCTGGCACCGCATGAGGAACTGCGGCATGGTCTTCGTGTAGATGTGGACCATCAGGCTGTTCCACAGGGCATTGATGGAGCGCCCTTCGCTCAAGGCAGCGTTGTAGCCGAGGAACGAGGGCTGGATGTAGAAATTCTCGAACGTGTCGTGGATGGGTTCCGTCAGCCGCACCATCTTAAATTCAGGGTCGGCGTTGACCCGTTCGGGCTGTCGCAGCATGGGCTTGTAGCGGGCAATGAAGTCGCCCTCGAAGGGAGCGTGCTCCAGGATGCGCAGATACTTCTCGGCCACCTCCCATTCCCCTTTCAGCAGGGCACACTTCGTCAGCATTTTCAGTGTGCGCAGCGAGGGGCCGTTCATAGTCATGACTTCCATCGCATGGTGTATGGCCGTCTGGACGAGTCCGGCATAGAAGTCGCAGTCCATCACGTAATAGTTCGCCACGTTCACCTTGTCGCCTCCCTCGAAGTTGTGAAGGTAAGGCTCGTCGTAGTCCAGGTGGATGTCGAAAAGGCGTGCTCCCTGTTCGCCCGTCTGCACCAGTGCGATGGCATAGTAGGCCGCAATCTGCCGGTACGAAAGTTCGTCGCGCGACCGGGCCGTCTCGGCCATGTCCTTCCATTTTTGTTCCATCATCTGGCACTGCATGGTGGGTACGATGCGCATGTAGGGACGCAACCATTGTGTCACGCCCATCGATACGGCCACAGCCGCAACCGCGCATAACAGCTGAGCCCGGTTTTGCCGCGGAGTCTCGTCCTTGGGTGGGCTGACAATGTCGGGAAAACGGTGGGTGTGGCTGAACGAACGGATGATGAACGCCATGATGAGCAGGACGGAGAAGCACAGCAGGGGGATGCCCATAATCATGCCAGTCTCGGTCTCGAAATAGAGGTCGAATGCGACGTAGGCCACCACGAAGAGGTAGACGGCCGCCGGCAGGTATTGGAGCAGTCGCCACCAGCCGCGCAGTCGCAGACAGTAGCCGACGAGATAGGTGCTTCCGCTCACGAACAGTGCAATCAAGGCACCGCCCACGACGAGCCAGCGATAGGCTTGCAGCAGGGCGAGTCCCACCCACCACAGGGCCCCCCAGGGACGTCCCTCCAGATAGCGCATCAGGGTGGAGTCGGGAGCCCAGAACGAGTACTCGCGGGCAATGCGGAACACATCGCCGTACCACAGCCATGCCCATAGCCACACGAGCAGGAAGAACACCACAGCCGTGGGCAGCAGCAGAGGCTTCCGTGCCTTCTTCTGCTCCCCTTGGCGTTTCGTAGTCTGCGGAGGCGTGTTCTTCGTCGCCGCAGGTTTATTGGGTTTGTATTGTTTTGCCATAGCGCAGCAAAGTTACGAAAAAAAGAGCGCAGAATGAAATAAATCTATTTATTTCTTATGCCGAGTGCAAGTAACTTATCTAAAGTTACGAAAAGTCGAGCGAAAAGCCAAATCTATTTGTGCTTTTCCGAGATGAAGTAACCTCGGCAAAGCCAAAGTTATCTTTACTCCCTCCGCCGGAATGTAAACATTCTTTATTTTCCGTCCTAATGGCCCTATAGGGAAGATTACTAATCTTAGGGGCATAAGCTTAGTAATCTTATCCCCGGAAGATTAGTATTCTTATGCCCGGAGGCATAGTATGCTTATTTTTGAGGGATGCGTGATGTAAGGATTCTTTACCTTCCCTGACATGGGGCACAGCGCTTCGTGCGGGAAACTGGGCACGGGACAATAAAGCGAGGGAGGCGGACGTTATAATAAGGAATAATAAGAACGATGATACAATGACAGAAAAGAAAAAAACGACCGAAACCGGACTGGCCAACGACCCGCAGCCGTGGGAACTGTTGCGCAGCGAATATCTGATAAAGCGCCCCTGGCTGACGGCACGCAAGGACCACGTGCGCCTGCCCAGCGGGGTGGAGTGTGACGAATACTGGGTGCTGGAGTACCCGACGTGGGTCAACGTCATCGCCCTGACGACGGACGGGCGCATGGTCATGGAGCGGCAGTTCCGCCATGGGCTGGGGAGCACGGAATGGGAGATTCCGGCCGGAGTGGTGGAGCAGGGCGAAACGCCCGAAGAGGCCGGTCGCCGCGAACTCATGGAAGAAACGGGATTCGGCGGCGGACGCTGGACGGAACTGACCGTCCTGTCGCCCAATGCCGGTGCCTGTGCCAACCTTTCCCACTCCTTCCTGGCCGAAGGCGTGGAGAGGGTGGGGGAGTCCCACCAGGAGTCCACGGAGGACATTGCGGTCCACCTGTTGCCCGTCGACGAGGTGCGCCAGATTCTGGAGCGCGACGGCATCAAGCAGGCACTCATGGTGGCCCCGCTATGGAAGTTCTTTGCCACGAGGCAAGGATGATGCCCCTGTAGCCCGCTATTCGCCTCCCTCCGAAATGGAGGCCCCATGTCCCCCTATGTAGGGGACTTTTCACCCAGATGTTTGGGACTTCCCTCCTAAGCGTATTCGTTGCGAGTTTACGGAGACGAAGTCTTTGACACCGCTGTCAAAACTTTTTGACACCGCTGTCAAAGATTCAATATTGTATAATGTTTGACCGCCTCGACCTTGACCCTTGGCCGTTTCAATGCTAATGAACACAGACGTGCCGCCCAAGAAGTACACGACATAGCCGAGGGCAGACACGAAGGGCGAATACAGGAATGCCAGCAAGGGATGTCGACATAGGTAGTTGTTGAATGATAGCAGTCCGATAAATTGGAATTTATAAGATTCACTTACTCGGAGTAGCCCAGAAAATGTCAGCGTTTGAAGTGTTCACATTAGCGTCATCCTCGATAAATGATTTAAAGCCCGCTGGTAGAAGAGAGACATGCCGGCCGGCCTCACGCTTCCTGTTCTCCGGATCCTCCTGGTAGTAAGAGAGCGTCTCATGGCACCTGAACCAGTACGTGTTCTTGGCCATATACGTAGCATAGTCGGGATCCTTCATGGGCCTGTCCCCCAAGAGATCACAGATAACCATATTTTCGCCCGTGATGTAATGCTCCCTGATCTCTCGGAGCGAAAGCCGTACACCCTTATCGTCGCAGATATAATGCCTCATATCTGAATCAATCATCGCCCACTTCCCCTGTTCGGGAAGCCATACTTCGTTGACGACATGACAATCATTATCGTCCTTGTCTTCAGGAAGACAGGTCACAAACCTTGCGTCCATACCGGCGGCAAGCAAGAGTTCGAAGGTGAGGATACTATGCAGTCGGCAATTGAATGCTGGCGCCACCTCCTTGGTGTATTTCCACAAGTCGATGGCGTTACGATGCTCAGGCTGTATCTTCTGATTGTCGTGCGGGATGTTGGCTGCCACCATCTGTGCGATGGCAAGCGCCTTCGTCCAGGTGTCCGCATCCGCATCATACAACGTATCAAGACAGAAATAATCCATAATCTCTTTTGCCCGTACCGAATCCTGGTTGATCCTCATCTCATACGCAACCATATCTTTCTCTAGTGCCCCCGACGTGCGGAGTAGCTGGACATAATCATCATGCTGTTTCTCCAGTGTCTTATAAATAGAGATATAATAGTCAGCAAAGTACGAATAGACCAAGACTGCTGTGGTCAGGATACCGATAATGGCGAATAAGCCCCAGACAAATTTCAGAAACTTTTTCATATTGCTAAATTCCGATTTAGTTGTTTTGATTGATAAGATTCACTACCACCTTCACCATCACGTCCTTTTCTTCTGTCCGACTCTCGGCAATCATCAGCGTGAGGGCTACGAGGGTATTGTCCGACAATCGTTTGCTGCCGTCGGAGCGGTAGAGAATGCCGTTGTTGTTGAGGAACCATAGGAACAGTGTGGCTGCAATGCGCTTGTTGCCGTCGCTGAAGGAATGGTTCTTTGTAACGAGATAGAGCAGCATGGCGGCCTTCTCCTCCACGCTGGGATAGAGTTCCGTGCCTCCGAAGGTCTGGTATATCTGTCCGATACTGCTTTTGAAGGAATCGTCTTTCTCGTTGCCAAAGAGGCTGCTGCCGCCAAACTTACTGCGCAGTGCATGGATGGTCTCCATTGCGTTCTCATAGGTAGCGTGGAATCTCTCTTCCTGCGTGGTGTCCTTCACCGTAATACGTTGGTAGTCGTAGTCGTCAAGCGTGTCCAGGGCATAGGTGTAGTCCGTCACCACGTCGAACAGGGCATTAGTCTCGTCATTAGACAATAGCGGTTGGTTTTGAATGGTACGTCCAAGCACACCTACCAGTTGGCGCAACTCGCCAATCTGCTCCTTGCGCATACGCTCGTTGATGGCGTAGCCCTTGACGAGGAAATCTTTCAAGATATTGCGGGCCCAAATACGAAAAGCCGTTCCACGTTTGCTCTTTACACGGTATCCAACGGAGATGATGACATCGAGATTGTAATATTTCACCTTTCTGGCAACCTCACGCTGGCCTTCTTTTTGAACTGTCAAGTATTCCTTGACTGTTGACTCTTGTTCAAGTTCACCTTCCTTAAACACATTGCCCACATGGAGACTGACATTCTGCTTTGTTGTTTGAAATAATTCAACCATCTGGGCCTGAGTCAGCCACACCGTATCGCTTTCCAGACGAACGTCAATCTGTGTCCGTCCGTCGTCAGTCTGATATATAACTATCTTGCTTTCTTCCATAAATTCCGATTTGTCTGTTTCGTTATTTGACTACAAAAATACTAAAAAATCTCCAAATCAAGCCGCTTCTTGAATACTTTAAGAGAGCCGAAACTGCTTTTCTTGTCTCATGGACTAAAGCCCCCATCTATTTCCGAGGCAACTGCCATATACGACAATCCCCCGGCTCCGACAATCGGAACCGGGGGATTGAAGCCTTGGGTTGTAAGAGGCCGACGGATTATTCAGCCTCGCTGAACTCGTCCTTGCCTACGCCGCAGAGGGGGCAAACCCAGTCTTCGGGAAGGTCTTCGAAGGCCGTGCCGGGCTGGATGCCGTTGTCGGGGTCGCCTACTGCGGGGTCGTACTCATAGCCACAAACGTCGCAAACATACTTTTTCATAATTTGGGGAGTTTTTAGGGGGTTATTTAATAATGGTCTTCTTTCCGTTCACGATGTAGATGCCGGCCTTCGTGGGCTGCTGGATGCGGCGGCCCTGGAGGTCGAAGACGTTGTTCGTGTCGCTGGTTGCCGACTGCCCGTTCTCGATGAGGCGAATGGCCGTGGCTTCGCCCATGTTATAGGTGAAGGGGCTGGCCGTGGCCACTTCCACTACGCTCTGTCCGTCGGCGGCGAGCACCTTGACGAGAGAGAGTTCCTGGAAGTCTCCGCTGTGGAGAGTGGCATCGGAGAGCGTGATGTTGACGTTGCCGCTGACCACCACGGGCTTTCCGGCGGCTACGCTTTCGGCCGCTGCCACACTGAGCACGTCGTTTTCGTAGCTGGCCGTCTTCAGTCCGGCGATGTCGCTGCTCGTCACGTCGAAGGGCAGGTTGAGGGCAGCCATGCCGTCGATGGTCTTCTTGAAGCTGATGCTCTTGGCCTGGGCCTCAGCGGGGATGTAGGCTGGCAGGTCGCCGTTGAGGACAATGCTTGTGGCAGTGCCTTCGTTGATGACGTTCGGGGTGGTGATGACGTTGTCGGAGGGGTTGTTCGAGCCCACCACGCCGATGGCATTCTCAGGCATGTAGCTGGCAAGTTCCGTCTTTGTGCCGGCCCACCATACCTTGTTCTCCTCTTCGTTGCCGAAGTTGACAGTGACGCGATAGACGGGGCTTGTGCCGCTCTTGTAGTAGGGGCAGGGCACGTCCTTCATGTTGGCCTCGGCGGCCACTACGGTGTAGTTGTCCACACCCAGCTGACGAATGGCAGTGGGCAGGGTGCAGCTCTTGGCGTTGGTGGCCCAGATGAGGTTCCCGTCCTTGTCGTAGAACTTGTGGCCCATGTAGCCCGAGCCCTTAAACGAGATGGTGCTGCCCGATATGCTGAAGTAGTCGCCCGATACCTCATAGTTGGTGCGGCCGTCGTAGTCTTCATAGTCGCCGGCATCGCCCACGGGGTAGCCGTTGCCGAGTTCGTCGTGCTGAGCCGTGTCGTTGACACGCTTGCCGCTGGAGTTGGGCTGCCCTTCAAACTTGTTGTTGGGGTCGGCAGCCTTCATGGGGGCAATGTGGTCGTCGATGAACATGATGTTGCCCAGCTTCTTGGGATACTTCTGCATGTACTTCTTGGCCTCGTCGATGTCGGCCTGCGTGGTGGTCACGAGATAGTTGCTGTAGTCGTTGATGTGGTACTTGTTGACGGGGATGAACATGCCGTAGGCCTCGAAGAATTCCGAGAGGTCGGCCTGTGCCACGTCGCATATCTTCTTGGCCAGATGCAGGTAGTCCTTCGAGCCGAGTGTCGTGTAGGCACCGGTCTTCATTTCGCCTCCGTCCTCAAACTGCGTGGTGCTGTCCCATGACGACCACTTGTTGAACGGATCCTTGCGCATGGCACGGAACAGGTTGGGATAGAACTGGTCATCGTGGTGCATGGCGTGGAAGTAGAGGTAGAGCTGGAAGAACATGCCCGTGGTCTGCCAGATGTTGCGCTGCGGCCAGGGGATGTTCTTGGCCTGGTCGGAGAATACGTCGCACGGCAGCTGGCGGCGCGAGGTCTGTATGCCCTGTTCGAAGCGGTTGATGTTGGAGAACAGGTTGTTGGAACTCTCGGTTGTGCCCACGATGTTGATGCTGCCTTGGTGGTTGTGCCCGATTTCGTGGCTGGGACCCCAGATGTTGCCGGGCTGGCGCATGTTGTGGTAGTTCATCACGGTGGGGATGGTCGATTCGGTGTACCAGGTGCCGAAAGTCGAAGAGTGCATGTAGGAGCTGGCGCCGCTGAAGACGTTCCAGATGTTGTTGTAGCGGCCCTCAAAGTCCTCGACACCCATGTAGCTGTCCTCGGTCGTGGGAATCATCTCCCAGATGCGCATCAGGCCTTCCATTTCAGTGGGTTCGGCTGCGGTAACCAGTTCGGTGTCCATCTGGAAGACGAGGTGCTTGGTCTTCAGGTTCACGAAGGGAGCCTTCAGAAGGTCTTGCTGCAAGAGAGCCCAGTCGGCATTGGTCATGCCGCGTGTGGCATCCCAGTAGCCATTGAGTTGTCCGCCTTCGATGTGAATCTTGATGTCGGGATAGTCGGCCAGATACTTCTTCGTGTTGTCGAGCTGGTGGAAGATATAGAGCATCATCTGCTGGGCTGGGCTGTAGACGTTCAGACCCTTGTGCAGGTCCGACTGGGTTCCCGTCGAGTGGTTACCTGCCACCCCGTCGGTGCCCACGGCCTCCAGTTTCAGTTGGCACTCGGCCTTCGGGTCGGCATCAACGTAGATGTAGACGATGTCGCCAGGGTTGGCCACGATGCCGGTGGGACCGGACAGACGACCGAAGTTGTTGCTCATGGTGAAGTTGCTTCCGTTGGCCATGTCGATGTAGTTGCTGTATATCTGGTAGTCGGCAATGCGGAAGAAGCGTTCGTAGTCGGCCGTGTAGCCTGTCTTGGTGTTGGTGAACTGCTGCCAGGTGTTGTTCTTTACCTTCAGAATCATGGCTTGGATGTCGGCGTTCAGGGCAGCGAAGTCTTCGTTGGCGGCCAGTTGCGCGTCGGTGAGTGCCTGGATGTCGTCCTTCAGTGTGGTGCAGGCCTTGTCTGCAAACAGGTTGTCGAGGTGAGCCTGATAGTTGCTCAGGTTCTTCACCAGTTCGTCAAACTCCTTCTTTGCACCCCGTGCGGCCTCAATTTCCTCGTCGGTCAGGGTCACTTCCTGGAATGCCCATACGCTGGCATCGGCATCCGTGCTCCAGAGCACCACGTTGTAGTTCTGCGAGCTGGCGGTGTGCATACCCTGAGTTCCTCCGCTGGTGTTGGAGATGACCCACTTGTACTCCCACTTGTCGCTGGTGCGGCGGGGATAGAGCACCTGGGCGCTGTTGCCCATCTGGTAGGCACTGCTCGTGCTTCCCTGACGCTGGATGTACTTCTCGGAGACCACATTCTGGAAGGTATAGCCATTACCGCTCTTCACCAGTTTCCAGTACTGCGAATAGTTGGTGTTGTCCTGTGCAATGGAGCGGACGATGCCATCGGACTCTGTGGCTATGCGGCCGTAGTTGGTGCTCACGAGACGATAGTAGCTTCCACTGTTCAGTTCGCTGGCATAGCCCCGTTCGGCATTCATGTGGGCGCGCACTTCATCTTCCGTCACGTCGTCCACCAGTTCGATGGCCCAGTCGCTGCCGGCATCGTTGCTGTACGACCACTTGGTGACGGTGGTTCCGTTGTTGCCCAGATTCATGCAGGTCATACCACTGAAGTCACTGGCCGAGGATATGTTGATGTAGGCCATGGTGCCTGTGTTGTTGGGGCTGAACTGGATGTAGAGCGTGGTGGCACCGCCTGCGGGCGTGCCGAAGGTGCTTTGCAGGTACTGGCCTGTGTTGGCACTGCGCACGGTGTAGCCGCTGCCCTCCTTTTCCAGAATCCACACTTGGCTCAGTCCGGACGACACCTTCCCGGCTCCCACGGCACTGCCGCTGGTGTTGGTGGTCAGGTACGACGTGGCGGTGCGCTTGTTGTGGAGGCGTATGAGACCCATACGGCTCATCTGGTAGTTGTAGAGGTCGCGTCCCGTCAGTTCGTCGGCGTTGCTGATAGCCACATTGTAGAACACCCAGTCGCCGATGCTGCCGGCGGTCTTGGCTGTTCCGCCCTTGATGTCGCTGCCGTCCGAGGGGGCAATCATGTTGTAGGTGGTGCCTTGCAGCGTGAAGTGGCTGGTGGTGCCGGTGATGGGACTGATGGTCATGGCCCAGCTGCCGGTGGCTGTGGCTCCTGTGCCGCGTGCGCTGCTGCCCGGTCCCTTATAGTAGTTGCCCAGTCCGGTCTTGATGTAGTACTTGCCGTCTGTGGCTTCTTCCAGGGTCACCAGATAACCCGCTCCGGCAGAAGCGTCTTTGCCCGAGGGGGAACCCACCTGATTCAGGGCTCCGCTGGCACTTTCTTGGATATACTTTCCAGTCCCCTGGTTGTAGAGGAAGTACCACTTGCCTGTTTCCAGTGTCGTGGCGGCATCCCCCAGATTCAAGATGCCCGTCGGGAGGTCGAGGGCTAAGGCACGGTTGCCTCCGAACAGGGAGAGCAGCAATGCGAAGAAAAAGTAAAGCTTCTTCATAATGTATAGATTTATGGATAATTTATGTTCCTTGCGATTCATGGTTGAGGTACATAGCACGGGGACAAAGATAATCATAAATCCCCACATAACAAAAAAAAGAGCCGCGAAATTTCGCGGCTCTTGTCAGAGTTTGGTTTTTCAGAGTGCTCGGAATACTCAGAATATTCAGAATACTCGGAGTACTCTGAGAGTTTTACTTCACAATGACCTTCACGCCATTGATGATGTAGAGACCCTTGCCGAAGCCAGAGAGATCGTTCAGAGTGGCCTTGCGGCTGACGAGGCGGCCGTCGATGGTGTAGACGGCACCCGACTTCGAAACGTTCTGCAGGGCGGTCTGTATGCCATCCACGCTTTCAGCATCCCATACGATTTCGATTTCCTCGCTCGTGCTGAATGCCTCGCCGGCAGCGATGTAGGCACGGTTGGGGGAGATGGTGACGGGACCCGTCATGACGTCGGTCTTGGAAACCTTGCTGGCTACGAAACCGTTGCCGCTGATGTAGAGGTCGCCACGGTCGATGGCCGTATTGGCGAACGTACCCTTCAGCAGACCGCTGGTCTGAGGCTCAAGAACGTCGATGGAGCAATTGTGCTTGAACTTGAGCATCTCGGCTTCTTCCTCGGCATTGTAGTCTGCGGTCTCGCCATTGATGAAGATGAACGGACGACCGGCAATGGCCTTCTCTATCTTCACCAGTGTGACGCTGTTGTTAGCTACGTCCACACCGCTTACGCTCCACATCTGGCCTTCCTCGGCGGTCACCTCCATGGGGAAGCAGAACGAGTTGAGCGAACCATAGACTATGGGCACTTGGAATTCGGTGCCTTCGAAGTCGCTGGCCACGTCCTCAGCCTCTTCGATGTAGAAACTGCTGCGCCATCCGGCCTTGTCGTTGCCTTCGTTGGCGACGTTCCAGGTCACGAGCATGTTGCCGCTCACCTGAGCGTGCAGATAGCTGTTCTCTCTGCCCGTGAGGCTTTCCGAGGCAATCAGGTTCTGGCCATAGCCAATGGCGCGGACGTTGAAGAGGGTGGGGTGAACGCTCAGTCTCACGGCTCCGCTGGTGCCGGCAGCCTTCAGGAAGAGGTTCGTGCCCTTGTTCTGCAACATGTAGGCGCTGTCGCCCACGGCGATGAAGCGGAACAGGTCGAGGTCCTGACTTTCGTAAATGTCCTCCTTGGCATCGAAGAAGAGATTGCTGTTCAGGCCAAATTCTTCAGCCTCAACCTGGTCTACTACGACGTTGGCATTGTCTACTGCACCGTCGAGATAGCTTACCGTCAGGTATTTGCCGAAGAGAGGCTCGTTGACAACCGTCACATTGCCAGTCTCGGAGTCGGTGGAGGTGGTGCCGTTGCCAGCCACTTTGTCCCATCCGTATTCCTCAAATTCCTCCTCAGAACCGAAGCGGATGCGATACCACTTGCCGGTCTGAATCTTGTTGGCCGAGGCGTAGATGTTCTCAACCTGAGTGTTCAGATTGTCGATGTAGCTCTGGCTCTTTTCTGCGTTGTACGCACCTGCTGCGTCGTAGGCTACTGCCTCGTCGTAGAGTGTGCGGAAAGCACCGGCACCGTCAGTGGCACTCCAGAAACCGGGATTCGTGCCGACTACGACGGCCGAAGCCATGCCTTCCAGGTCAGCCAGCGTGTTGCGCAGGTCAGTCGGGTCGACAAACAGGGCCATGAAGGCATCGTAGGCTGCTTTCAGTGTGCGATATTGCTCCAGTTCAGCGTCTTCGGGTTCCACACCATTGAGGTCGTTGACGACGTTTTCCAGGTTTGTGAACACGCTGCCCATGACGATGCTCTGAGCCGTGGGCGACTGGTAGACTTCTGCGGGATAAATCTGGAACTCGCTGACGTGGCCGTAGCCGCGTCCTGTGGTCGTCCCGTCGATGTAGAAGCGCAGATACTTGTAGCCCTTTGTGGGGAATACGTCGCTGACGATGGTTTCGGTGTTAGTGCCGAAGGGCGTGTTGATTTGTCCCAGGTCTTCACATGCATCCTTCTCAGCCTCTGCCTCGTTGGTTCCGAATACACCCCAGACCGTCACGTGGTCGTTGGCTACGGGGCGACGTGTAATCTTGATGGCAGCATTGGCCACAGTCGAGATGTCAGCATCGTTAATCTCCACTTGCAGATAGTGGGTGCCGTTGGGAACACTGCCACCCGACCATGCAGAGTGCCAATATGTGGAGGCATTATCGTCAATCAGATTTTCGATTGAACCTTCGCTGCTCTCTGTCCAGGGAGAACTGAACTGGCTGTTGTCCGTAACAAGCGGTTTCTCGCTTTCTACATTGATGACGATGTCGCGTGCGATGGCCATCTTTTCCTTGGCGTCGGCCATGGTGGTCTTGAAGTTGTAGATGAGCATTTCCTGCTCCTTGATGGGACCGTAGGCTTCGATGATGGCGTTTGCCTCTTCCTCGCTGACGGGGACGAACACCCATTCCGAGGCGGCGGGAGTGCCGTTTTCATAAGTAGGGTACCACAGCGTGAGGGTGCCCGATACGCCGGTGCCGCTGCCGTGACCGCCACAGTGCAGGTAAATCTGTCCGCTGTTGGCCTCGACGGTGGACTGGCGGATGTTGACGTAGGTCTCGCCTTCCTCGGTGGTCACGACGGGGTCGAGTGCCATCAGGTTGGTGCCGTTGACGGTGAGTGTGACGGGCTTGTCGTTGTTGAAGCGTCCGTCGGTGGCCATGCTGCGGATGTCGAAGAATCCGTCCTTGTTGGTCACATAGAACAGGGCGGGGCAGTAGGTCGTCACGTCGTCGGGAGTGTTCCATACGGCACTGGTGGTCTCGCCGTTCTGCGATGTGCTCAGGTACTTGTCATGGTAGACCGTGGTGGTGGTCTCTTCAAGAGTCTCGGGGTCGGTCACCGTTTCGGTCGTGTAGAAGGCCATGGCACTCTTGATGCGGTAGTAGCCGTCGGTCAGCGTCATGGGCACCTTGCTGGCCACTACGGCTGCATAGGTGCTCTTGATGTTCTCGGCCAGTGTGCGATAGAAAGCAGCCTTTTCGGCATCTTCCATGGCATCGAGGTCGGGATTGTTCTCCGACTCGTGGGCTTCAATGATGGCACTCTCGAAGGCGTTAACCTCTGCTTCTCCGTATTGTCCAGGCTGGGTGCCTACGATGAAGGAGCCTGCGTAGCCTTCGTACTGCGCGAGAGTGTTTTGCAACTCTTGCAGTGCCGTGGTGGCTTCACTCAGTTTGCGAACCACAACGGTGAACTCGCTGGTCTGTGCAAAGGTGTTTTCCTCGGCGCGGAGCACGATGAAAGGCACTGTGAAGATGTCCTCGTCGTTGTCCGCATTCTCGAAGGAGATGCTCTGCACGTCGTCGGGGCCGGCACTGTAGACTTCCTCCTGGTCGTTCAGGATGACAGAGATGCCGTTGGCGCTCTCGCTCTTGAAGTTGAAACTGAGCGACTGGATGTACCACCCTGCGGCAACGGTCACTTCGTACTTATGGCCACCTCCGTCGTTGTAGGGGCTGTTGAAGAACTTGATGTTGCTGCCGTCATAGTAGTTCATGTTGTTGTTTCCGTAGAAACTGACTCCACGTGCGTCGGTGGCAGCGGTGCCGCCTCCGCTGGCGGGGTGGCTGGTGACCGTGACGAGCGGGTCTTGGTCGTAGGTGGACCATTGCGTCGCCCACGTCTTTCCGGCGTTGCAGACGGTCCACTGTCCCTTGTCGATGTTCACCTGAATGGTCTTTTCATTCTGGGCAAACGCTGTCGTAGTCCCCAACAACAGGGAGAACAACAAAATGAAGAGTGAGTAGAGTTTCTTCATAGATGAATGGTTTGAGTTAATAAAAGTTAGTTCAAATAAAGATGTTTGGGTACAAAGATAGGAATAAAATGACAAAGTGTAAAATAAAGAGCCGCGAAATTTTCGCGGCTCTTGTCTGAGTTGGGATTCTCAGAGTGTTCGGAGTCCTCGGAAGACTCAGAATACTTGGAGAGTCTTACTTCACAACGACCTTCGTGCCGTTGAGGATGTAAATGCCCTTGCCAAAGCCGGCGAGGTCGTTCAGAGTGGCCTTGCGGCTGACGAGTCGGCCATCGAGGGTGTAGACGGCACCCGACTTCGTAACGTTCTGCAGGGCGGTCTGGATGCCGTCGCGGCCTGTCTCGTCCCAGATGACTTCCAGCGTGGCGCTGAGGTCGGTGTAGGGTTCTTCGGTTGCGATGTAGGCCGAGTTGGCTCCGACGGTGGTGTTGCTGCGCTTGCTGATGACGAGCGTGTTGCCCTCCGTCACGATGACGCCTGCGCCTACGGGCTCACCGTAGTATGAACCCTTCATGCCCTTGGCGGTGCCGGGTTCGGTGGCGGTGATTTCGTATCCGTGCTTCAGCGTTACCATTTCCTCTTCGTCCACGAGTTCGGGATCGTAGTCCTCGGTCTTGCCGTTGACAAGGATGAAGGGACGGCCGCCTGCGGCTGCACCCTCAATCTTGGACAGCTTCACGGTGGTGCCTTCTATGCTGGAAACGCCCCACATGGTGGCTTGGCTGCCTTCGGGCACGCTCACCTCCACGGGGAAGCAGAAGCCCTTCACGGCACCCAGTGCCAGAGGTATGTTGAATACGCTTCCGTCGAAGTCGCCGGCTACGTCCTCAGCCTCCTCGATATAGAGACCGCTGCGGCTGCCGGGATAGTCGACATCCCAGGTTACCAGTACGTTGTGGCTCACCTGAGCGTGCAGGTTGCTCTGGTAGTCACCCGTGATGCTCTTGGCGGAAATCACGTTCTCGCCGTAGCCGATGGCACGCACGTTGAACAGTGAGGGATGTGCGCTGAAGGTGACTGCACCGCTGGTGCCGGCTGCTTTCAGGAACATGCCCGTGGCCTTGTTCTGAAGCATGTAGGCCGAGTCGCCCACTGCGATGAAGCGGAACTTGGCAGCGTCTTCGTCCTGGATGTCGCCCTCGGCGAGGAAGTAAATCTGGTGACCCAGACCGACTTCTCCGGCGTTGACGGGCTCGATGTACTGTGTGCCGTCCTCCTCAAAGTAGTTGGCTACGCTGATGTACTTGCCGAAGAGTTCGGGTATCTGGGCTGTGCCGTTGCCGGCCACCTTGTCCCATTCGTACTCCTCAAACTCCTCCTCGGTGGCGAAGCGGATGCGATACCACTTGCCCGTCTGGATGCCGATGGCGCTGCTGAAGATGTCCTGGCTCTGAGCGGTCAGTTGGTCTACGTAGTTGCGGCTCTGCTCGGGTGTGTAGTTGCCCGTGGCGTCGTATGCCTTGGCCTCTTCGTAGAGGGTCTTGAAGGCACCTGCCCCGTTGTCTGCGCTCCAGAAGCCGGGCTGTGTGCCCACTACGACCACGTCGGCCGTCTCGGCCAGGTTGTTCAGGGTGTTGCGCAGTTCGGTGGGGTCGACGAATTTGGTCATGAAGGCGTCGTAGGCGGCCTTCAGTGCGTTGAACTCGTCGATGGTGATGTCGTCACGCTCCAGGCCTTCCTGCTCCTCGATGACGCTCTCCAGCGTGGTGGCCAGGTCACCCATGAAGTTGACCTGAGCGTTGTCGCCGGCCTTCAGGCGATAGAGTTGGAACTCGCTCATGTGGCCGAAGCCGCGGGTGCCGTTGCCGGTGCCGGTGGTGTTGTTGATGTAGAAGCGGAGGTAGCGATAGCCCTTCGTCTCAAACGGGTCGGTGGTGATGGTCTCGGTGTTGCTGCCGTAGGGGGTGTCCAGCGTGGTGATTTCCTCGCAGGCATCCTTCTCGGCGCTGAACTCGTTGGTGCCGTAGACGCCCCATTCCGTGATGTGGTCGTTGGTCACGGCGCGGCGGGTGAAGACGAGGTAGATTTCCTCATCCACGGGGTTCACCATGTCCACTTGCAGATAGTGTGTGCCGCCCTCGACGTTTCCGGCCGACCATGCCGAGTGCCAGAAGGTGCTGGTGTTGCCGTCCAGCAGTCCGGCGATGCTGCCTTCGCTGGATTCGGTGTAGGGCGAACTGAGTTGGCTGACGGAGGTGACGAGCTTCAGGTCCTTGGCAATGTCAAGGTTCTGCTTGGCATTGGTCATGATGCTGTCGTACTGGGCAAGCATCACCTCGCGGTTGGCGATGGGCTCGTAGTCGGCAATCATCTGCAGGGCCTCTTCCTCGCTGACCTGCACGAACCGCCACTCGGAAGCCTGTGGGTAGTCTTCGTCGAAGTTGTAGGTGCTGTACCAGCCGACGAGGGTGCTGCCGGTGCCGGTGCCGACGCCGTTGGCGGCCCCGTGGCCGTTCTGGTGGAGGTAGCGTCCTTCACCGGCGTTCTGCGGATAGACGTTGATGTTGACGAAGGTGACGCCGTCCTTGGTAGTGACGGGAGTGACAACCATCTCAGCCGTGCTGGTGGTGGACATGGTGACGTCGGTGCTGCGCATCACTTCGTCGAAGCGGGTGTGGGTGGCCATGTTCTCGATGTCGAAGCGGCCCTCTTCCAGTCCCTTCACGTACCAGAGTTTGGGGCAGTCGTAGTCGGGGGTGCCCCAGCGTCCGGCGAAGCTGCTGCCGTTGACGGCACTGTACATGAACTTGGGCACCTCGATGGTGGTCTGTTCGCCGGTCTCTCCGTCGGTGACGGTGGTCTGGTAGGGCATGGCCGTCTGGATGAAGTAGTAGCCGTCGGGCAGTTTCATGCCGACCTTGCTGGCCAGTACGGCCTCGTAGGTGTCCTTGATGGCCTGCATGAGTTGGCGAATCTGGTCGTCGGTGTAGTTGTCAATGTCCGGTCCGTCAGCCTGATAGGCAGCCTCCAGTGCGGCCTTGAAGGCAGCCACCTTCTCGGGGTCGTACTGGCCGGGGTCGGTGCCGGGGGTGAAACTGTCCTCGTACTGGCGATACTGCTCCATCAGGTCGCTGAATTCGGCCAGCAGTGCGTCGCGCTGGTCCTCTTCGCCCCAGACGACATCGATGATGCTCCAGATGCTGTTTGCGGTGATCATGCCCTCCTCGTTCAGGGCTGTCTCGTGGGCACCCGATTCCCAGGTCACCACGGTGTAGCCCGTGCCGTTGTTGTCGACGCGCTGGCCCATGTCATAGACATTGAAGCCAAAGGCACCGGGGGCACCTTCGGGGTCGATGGCGTAGAGGTTGAACTCGCCGGCGTCGTAGTAGTTGGACGTGGTCGAGAACTTCTGGCTGTTGCCCGAGCCGGCAGGACCCGTAAGCCAGTTGCCCGTACCGAACTGGATGTTGTAGGCACCCTCGTGGTCGGTGGGGACGAAGCGCACCAGATAGGCGGCCTTGCCCGTGGCGCTGGCACCTTCGGGCACGTCGTCGATGCTCTTCTTCATCAGGTCGTTGCCGACGCCCTGGTCGGCTATGAAGCCGCCGTAGGTGGGCAGTTCGCCGGCAAGCACGGGGGCGTATGTGCCCACGCCGGTGCCGTCGCGACCTTGGTGCAGGAAGTACCATGTGTCGGGCTCAAACGCTGCCACGCCTTCGCCTATGGTGATGGTCTTCAGTTGCAACTCGTCCAACTGAGCCATGGCACTGACGCTCATGAACAGAGCGACCAACATGGTGAGAAAAGAAGTAATCTTTTTGCTCATAATCGTTAGGTTTTAAGTTAGTAAATAGGTTAGGTTTCTCAATTCTTTTCGTAATGCTTTCCAATAGTCCAATAGTCTCTCGGGGCAAAGATACGCAGATTTTTTAAATCTGCAAAATTTTGGCACGTTTTTTCGGTTCCTTTTTCCCCTTTATTCTCAGGGACGGTTTTCTGGCTTGGGGGGCGTGGGGTGGGCGGGGTAGGACGGAATGTCGAGGGAGTTGTAAATAGTCTTTATTTTTCGCCCTGACGGCTATTTTAGGCAAAAAAGATAAGATTACTAAGGTTACGGGCATAACCTTAGTAATCTTATCGTCGTAACCTTAGTAATCTTATGCCCCGAAGCATAGTAATCTTCTGCGGGCTGAAAACCGGGTGTCAGGATTTTTCGCTATTTCTGTTCTTCTCCCAGTCGGGCAATCCATTTGTCGCCCAGGGCCGACTTCACGCGGATGTGTTCCTGGACGGCCGTGACGAAGGGGTTGTTCTGGAACTGGCCGCGCACTTCGGCAAAGTCAGCCTCTGCCGTGCTGTTGTTGCCGTCGAAGCCGAATCCCGTCTTCGTGGTCAGCGAGAACTCCTTGCGGGCGTCCTGATAGAGCATCTCGTCGATGCCCACCACAGCGGCCTTCCAGTCGCGGATGATGCGCACGAGGGTTTCGTGCTGTGCCAGTTGCTCCTCCGTGAGGCCGTAGAAGCGCAGCGTCAGGCGGTAGGCCCATGCCCACTCGTAGTCGTAGTACAGGCGGTGAGTCTCGCGCAGGCGCGCGTTCATTTCTTTATAGCAGTTCACCGTGCCGGCTTCGATGTCGTTCATCAGTTGCGTGATGACCGTGTGGGGGGCGATGAGGCCTGAGAGGTCGAGCCAGTCGCCTTCGCCGACGGACGTTTCGGGGCGCAGCTGCCTTGTCTTTTCCAGTCGGGATATGAGCGAGTTGCCGAGGAACTTTGTGATGGCCATGCGATAGAGCTTGATGCCGCGCTCCAGGCTGGAGTGGGTGATTTTGGCACTCTGGTAGGTGTAGGTGTCGCTTGTGGCACCGGAGAGCTCGCGCAGGCGCAGCAGCACGTCCAGCCCGCGCACCATCTTGTCGATGGTGTAGGGCGAGAGCAGGTTGAAGTTCACCAGGTCTAGCCGGCCTTCGGGAGCGCGCTTGTCGCGCTTGGGCCACTTCTGTGCATCGCGGATGGTGCCCACGGAGCGCAGGTTGACGGCTGGGGCCAGCCACGTCTCGCCGTTTTTCTCGATGAGGTAGCTGAAGGGCAGGGCAGAGGTGTCGGGGTTCGAGGAGTGACGTCCCATGACAAGCGAGAAGGCACCGATGCGGGCCGGCCACAGGATGTAGGAGTCAGAGGCCGTCTTGGCTCCGCGCTCCAGGGCGCCCTGGTGGATGGGGCCCAGCTTGTACATGTGGTTCGACTGGTTCGACCCCGATCCGGCGTTCATGAACGAGAACATGCCGGCGATGAGCAGGGTGGACTTGTGGTGGGTCACCGTGAAGGGGCCTGCAAAGATGGCGCAGGCCTCGCCGTTCTCCTCCTGGCAGTTGCAGAAGAAGAGCGAGTCGGAGGCCGAATAGCTGTGTCCCAACGTGCACGACTGGCCTACGTAGACGCGGCTGAGCGTCGTGCAGTCCTCAATCTGGCTGCCATCCTGGACAATGAAGTCCTCGGCAATCACGCCGTAGCCGATGTGTACGGGCGACTCCTGACGCGACATGAGCGAACCGTTTTTCAGTTTCCCGGCTCCCTCAATCTTGCTCCACGGCCCCACGTAGAGGTTCTTGATGTAGCCCGTGTCCACGATGGTCGAGTGGTGGCCGATGCGGCCGCGGTCCGAAACACGGCTCTTGGCGATTTTGTCGGCAAAGTGCTTCAGCTGCTGTGTCAGCACGGGGCGGTGGCGGTACATGGCCTGCATGTAGGCCTCTTGGGCTGTCATCTGGTCGTGGATGGTCACCTCGCGCCCCCCGGTCTCGTTCAGCACGCTGACCTCCACTCCGTTGCCGAAGCTCGTCTCCCCGTCCACCAGGATGATGTCCACGTTCTCGATGAACGAGTCGGCCTCGATGTCGTAGTTGGCAATGTAGTTCTTGATGTTCTCGATGCAGCAGTCGTCGCCCACCGTGACGTTGTGGAGCGTGACGTGGAACAGCCCCGAGTGCTTGTGCATTCCCCCGGCCAGCGTGAAGGCCTTCTCGAAGCGCCCGATGCGGCATTGGCCCGACAGGCGGGTGGCGCGGATGTACTTCACGTTCACTTCGGGGTGGACAGAAACCAGTTCCCAGTCCTCAGCCGTGCAGCCCTGCTGCTCCAACTGACCGATTTCTTCTGCGGTAAGTTTGCGATATTCCATAATCTTTCAATTCTTCAATCTTTCCAAAATTTTTTCACAATATTATAACGTAATGCCCGTTATTTTATTATACTAAAGACACGGAAAATGAATCTCATGCGCAATCCTCTGGTCTGGCTCGCCCGCTTCCGCCACCGCAAGGGCTACGGCATACACTCGCCCTTTGCCTACAACCTGGTGACGCAGGTGCTCTACACGCCGGGCCGCTACTATGCCGACCAGTGGCTCGAACAGATGTTCCCTCGCTGGCAACGCCTCCTCCACGTGCGTCGGCTGGCCTGCCACCGGCTCCTGTTCCGCCTGGCCAACCACTGGCAGCCCGACGTCGTCAAGGCTCCGGCCCGGCTCCTGTCGCAACTGGCCTACCTCCACGCCGGATGCCGCAAGGCAAAAATCGAAGCCTGCCACAATGACATCATCACCCTGACAGGCCACTCTGGCACGATGTTTGTGATATACGATTTGCAACGTCATCGCACCCTTTGGCATCAGGTGAAGAACGACCGCCAGACGACCGTCACCTTCGACCTCTGGGACATGGGCATCGCCGTTTGCAACCCGAAACTGAACCGACAACACTATATTATCAACTGGTAACCTCACCGCTCGGCCCCCAAGGGCGCATGCGGAGCAAAGACCTAGAAAGCATACAACCTTAAAACTGCACAAACTCATGAAAAAATCCAACGTATACACCCGCCGGGGCGACGACGGCACGACAGGCCTCGTCGGCGGACAGCGAATCCCGAAGTCCCATTCCCGGCTGGAGGCTTACGGCACCATGGACGAGCTGAACAGCTTCGTCGGCCTGCTGCTCACCTATCTCACGGAGGACGAGGACCGACAGACCGTGCTCGGCATACAGAATGCCCTCTTCTCCGTGGGCTGCGAACTGGCCACCATCGACCGCCCCGCCCGCCACGCCGTGGCGGAGGACGACGTCAGCGGACTGGAACAGGCCATCGACCGCCTCGACGAACTCTGCGGGGGCTGGAAAGGCTTCATCCTGCCCGGAGGCTCGCGTGGGGCCGCCGTGGCTCACGTCTGCCGCACCGTCTGCCGTCGGCTCGAACGGCGCGTCTATGCCATCGACGACGGAGTGGAGACAGCACCCGTTTTGCTTCAATATATCAACAGGTTAAGTGACTATTTCTTCCTTTTGGCAAAGAAAATCAACTTTTTGCAGGGGGTAGAGGAAAATATTTGGAAAAATCGTTGCTAATGTCATAAATGTGTTATATTTTTGCACGCCGAAACGAGAAGTGAGGAAATGTGAAATTGTCAAATCGTAAAATTGTCAAATTGTAAATTGCCAGATAATTATGTATTGGACACATGAATTGGCCTCGAAGCTTGAGGATGCTCCCTGGCCTGCGACCAAAGAGGAACTCATCGACTACGCCGTGCGCAGCGGTGCTCCTCTGGAAGTTATTGAGAACTTGAACGAAATCGAAGACGAGGGCGAAATCTACGAAACCATCGAAGACGTATGGCCCGATTATCCCACGAAAGAGGACTTCCTCTTCAACGAGGATGAGTATTAAGGCTTACATTAAAGTCTGAACAACTTAACACCAGCGAGACGAACAACAGTCGTTTGTTTGTCTCGCTGGTGTTTTTATTTCTGTCGTGAAATCAAGTACATTCCTCTATACGCTAATGGCAAGGAGCCCGTCATTGAGGAGCAGGACGTTTATCGCATAGAAATCCCTTATGTTCCCTCTTTACAGTCCACGGAGGGCGGAAGTGGAAAGAAAAGTGGACCAGAAAGTGGACCAGAAAAGTACATTGAAAACTACGCAGAAAATACAGGAACAGATAAAATCGAATCCATATGTCTAACGAGAAAACTTGCTGAGGTGTGTGGTGTTACTGCTGACGGAATTAAGTATAACATTCGTAAACTCAGAGAGAACGGAATAACTAAACGTATTACCCCTGATAAAGGTGGACGTAATAAAATGAAAGAATTGAGGATATCATTGCTGAAGCATTAAAATGTGGACTTCACTCATCCGATGGCAAGTAACGCAGGATGGCTACTGCCTATCTATTAGAGAGGGTGTCATGGACTGGTATGTCCGAGTTCAAAGCTGGTCTTACAGCATCTCGCACTCGGCAACTTTGTGACGCCATGACGGTTTCCAAGGATTTGATGGCAAACTTCCTCCTCGCTGCTGGTGGTAGAGGCGGTATCAATATAGGTGGTGGCGGTTCCAATGGTGAACTAACCAACTGGGATGGCACGAAGAAAAAGACTGGCTGGGGAATAGGCTGATATATAGATTGCTGTGTCACACTAAGCAAAATCGTAAGAAAGTATAAGTAAAAAAATAACTCACTTGCAGGTTTATCGGTCAACGATTACCTTTGTACTACCGTTAATATTGACGGCAATGTTTAAGACCCCTGTAAAGGACAGGTGCTGAAAGTTATGGCTAAAGATAGCAAAGGACGGAAGTTCAATCGCATCTCTGAGTATGTCAGAAAACAGAATGGTAAAACCATTCATGTGAAGGCTTACATTAGGAGCAACAGAAGCGATTGTAAAGGAGAACAGTAACTTGAAATTAGCCACGGCGATATAATCGTCGTGGCTAATGGTCTCAATATAATTTGCAGTGGTATCTTGATTCAAAGCCGAACGCTTTTTTATAGCCAAAGGAACTTGCTGTTAGAAAATCGTTTTGGAGCGAGAAATAATATACACCATCTTTCTCTTCAAATAGTTTCTTTCCGTTCCTTCCTTTTTCTGGAATCATATCTTCAATGGTATCCCAAGGGTCAGTTGAGAAGGCATAAGAAAAAACATCATATTGGATGATTGTGCCTTTGGGAAGCGATGCTGGGAAAATGGAAAGGTTTTCCAAACTACGGAAAGATGTTTTAGCCTTTTTCTTTGGTGGAATCAGGACGTAGTCAAATCTGTGGAATTCTTTGTTCCGCAAAGTGTTGCCTATAGGACTCACAGATTTTACACCTTCATCGGCATTGTCACAATAGAATAACATTAGACTGCTGAGGTCTATGAAGATATGTATATTGGTGTTGTTTTCCAGCAAGAGAGCCAATTCTTCATTGTTATAGAACACGCTGACTGACAAACCATCATTCAGTTCCCTTAAATAAGAATAAGTCCCAGAAACGCCATTCCCAAATCGTTCATTTCTCCATGTCCAATAGTTAATGTCAATGCTTCTTCTCTGACCTAATAGCTCGTAGAACCTTTTTTCTGTCACATGTATAATGCCAAGTTTTTCTGCATCTGAAGAGTCCCAGTTTTCAGAAACGGTAAGTTTCGTGTCACCACAATATAGCATAACGTCAGTAAACTTTAAAGTCCTCTGACAATATCCTGCAATGCAAAACAGGAAAAACAAAGATACAGAGATAGCCCTTTTCATCTTGGTTACATAAAACGGAACGAATCAATTATCTCAGCAGCAATATTTTCCTGTTCTTTTGTCGTCACAGATCCAAACTTGATATTGTACAGCATATCGCCTTTCTTGAACGTGTAAGAAATGTGTTTCACCTTTTGTCCTTGAATGGAGATTTCTTGAACTGCTCTATAGCATTTTGCCTTGTCAACTGTCATCTGTTTTTCTTCCAAGATTCTAAAACCTGCTTGGCGAACATTTTCATTTCCTTCTGCATTCACTTCTGAAAGAGTGTAATCCGTTTCAAAACGTACAATGGTAAACCCAAAATTCTCTGGTTGACAACCGATATATACTTCCGTCATTTCATCCAAATGCTCTGTAATCTTCCATCCCTTAGGGTACTTTACAGAATAGAATCTTGTCGAATACGTCTTTTCAAGAGAAACAGCTTCTGCTTCTTCTGTTGCGGCATCTGCATCAGCACTTTCTCCCATTCCATTTAGTTTCATCGAAGTGTAGATATGCTTTATCATCTCTATCATCTCCGATTGGCCAAGCACATCAGAACTAACCTTGAAAAGATAGTTCTTTCCATCCAAACATTTGAGCATATAAAGGTCATAAGCCGACCACATATTGTTTCCTCTTGTGATTTTATAGAAGGATGTTGTATCAGAAGACTGGAAGAGATTATAAGAAAAGGTGTCGTTTGTTACATCCTTGTTACGGATATATTCTTCGATACTTCCTTCGTTAATGTGCTGTATGGTGATTATTAGATGAGAATTAGCATCCTCAAAACTCATTAAATCACCAACACATTTTCCCGGTGTTGCGCTCGTTGGAAGCTCAACACTATATGTATTATCAACGCTTGAATGTTTATTATAAGTTACCTCTTTCTTCTGACCACATGATGTGAATATCATGGAAGAAACCACTAATCCAATAAAAAATTTAATGCTCATGATTCTGTTTGTTTTTTAATGACATGCTCTGATTAATGCAAATATTATTGTGGCGATAATACCGCCAATGATATAGCCATAAGCGCCATCCCAAGCTCCTTTCGCTGCGGCTTTTGATGTCTCTTTTAGGCTCTTGAAGAACTCGTCAACCAAATCTTTTGCGTAAGCTCTTGCCTCGTTAATGTCATTCCTCAAATCTTCATCATTTACTTCATAATCGTAATTCCAAGACTCTGGCTGTGGGCTTGAACGTTTAAGTTTGCTGTTCTCGCGTTGTTGGGTGAATAATAGATACTCCTTGTCATATCTTGTCCGACTAATATCATCATTCAGAATCTTATAGGCCTCATTGATGTCTTGCATCATTTCTGTAACATCAGCTCCTGGATTCCTGTCTGGATGCCATTGCAATGACTTCTTTCTGTATGCCTTCTTTATCTCCTCCTTGGAAGCAGAAAAAGAAACATCCAATATCAGATAATAGTCTTTAAACATTCCGAGTTTGTTTTACTTCTGAAGAACGGATGTGTTGTCTTTGTTTTCTTCATTCTTAGGCTTCTTCCAAATAGCCCTCAATGCCCCTATCAAAGCGCCAAAAACAATTAGTCCCAAAATACCAGGTGTCCGACCAGCATCGCTCATAGAACCAGCAATTGCACCAAAGATAATAACAAATAGGACAACCACTCCTATAGTAACCAAGATTTTAGATAATTGACTCATAGTCGTCTCTTCTATTTTGCCCTCCAGCGACCAAAAGGGCTATTAAACGTTAGAAGCGTGGCACTGATATACCACTTCTTCAAAAGGAGGTCGTGAGAATTACCTGAACTGAGAAGGAGAAACCAGCCCACGCTATATAGCGCGAACCGTACACCGTTCTTGCAGTTCTTTCTTGGAAGTTTCTCACGTTTCCTTTTGCAAGTCGAGCATAACGCTTCGTATTATCAATATGTCGAGCAAAGATGGCATATCGCCACTAAGCGTTGCAAAGTTACACATTTATTCTCGAATTCAACAAATTCAGAGTCGATTTGTTCGGATTTTAGCTAAATTTGATTAAATTTACGCGCGCAACAGGGTATTTAGTGCGATTTGGATGTGATTTTGAGAATACTTTTGTACTTTTGCTGATAGAATAATACATGATGAGTATGTTACTAAAATATGGTACGTGGCTGTTTGGTCGGATGTCTAATGAGTTTGTTTGTCCAATATGCCTAACAGTCGTCTTATATCGCCTCTGATGGTGCGGTTTGTTTGGCTAAAAATAGTTAAAGATGATACAAGCATTTGATAATCAGTACAAAATCGCCTAAAAACAAGTTTTCAACGAGGACGAGTATTAAGGCTTACATTAAAGACTGAACAACTTAACACCAGCTAGACGAACAGGAATGATTGTTTGTCTCGCTGGTGTTTTATTGGGGTATGTAGAACATACAATCAGCATTGCGACTGCCCAGTGAAGAATTTGTAAAACGTTAACTTTCGTCTTTCTATTAGCTAAATAGGTACAAATAGCTATCACGGCAGAGGGTGCAGGGACGTTTGCCCTTGAAAGTCTTCTCAACCTCGATGTAGCCCGCTGCAGAGAGTTTTAACATTTTCAAATCCGATTTGCCGTTATATATAGAAAAAGTAGTATCTTTGTATCTGCATTCCGGCATTGGCGGGATGGCATCAGCAAAAGCAGAGACAAACATAGTCCCTCAGGGGGTATATTAAAAAAACAATATTATGACACTATTCGACCAAATCAGTGAAGACATTAAGTCTGCGATGAAGGCTCGCGACAAAGTGCGTCTGGAGACGCTTCGCAACCTGAAGAAAGTATTCCTGGAAGCTAAGACAGCTCCGGGAGCCAACGACACATTGGCTGACGCCGATGCGCTGAAGATTGTGGCCAAACTGGCCAAACAAGGCAAGGAGACGGCCGCCACCTACGTGCAGGCAGGACGACAGGACCTGGCTGACGACGAACTGGCACAGGTGGAAGTGCTGGAGAGCTATCTGCCCAAGCAACTCTCACAAGAGGAAATAGAGGCAGAGGTGAAGAAAATCATTGCCGAAGTAGGGGCTACCAGCATGAAGGAGATGGGCAAGGTGATGGGCACGGCCAGCAAACTGCTGGCAGGGAAAGCCGATGGCCGCGTCATCTCTGAAATCGTGAAGAAACTCTTGGCATAAGCCTTAAGACTTTAGCCTATTCCTGCCACGGAAGGGTCTCATGAAAAGGGCGAAGCGGCTTAACGGCCGCTTCGCCCTTTTTTTATCTGTCAACTGTAGGGGATGTTGTCCATTTGCCGCATGGATGGACTGGAATGAGCCCTTCCTACAGGTAGACGCGTCTGTCCCGAATGTAGGGTTTCCCCTGGGGGCGACGTGTGAGTGGCCGTCCGCTGAGGTCGAAGAGTGCCTCTGGCTGAGGGGCGGTCTGTGAACTCTCGCGGAGAGCGATGTTTGTGGGGACCGTGTCGGGGACTACGGCGTTGGCCGCAGCCGAGGCGGCGGTGGAGCAACTGAAGGGGTTGGTGGCCGTCTCGGTGGTGCTTTTGGTGAGCCAGGCCGAAGCGGTGACTCCGTTCTCGGCCCGGTTGTTGTAGGCGTGGAAGGCGTTCTGCTGAATCCACAGGTTGTAGTCGGGGAGGTCAAATTCTGCGGCAAATCGGCGCACATAGCGCATCAGGATGCCTTTGAAGCCGCAGAGGTCGCCGTCGTTGACCTGACAGACCTTAATGATGCGGTGACCGTCGCACAGTTCGCGGAGGGTGTAGCGGGCGATGGCCTCGGCATCGGTGCGGTACTGGGGAGTCCCGTAGTGGGCATAGAGCAAGGTGGCGGCTCCGAGCATGGTGCCTTGGTTGTAGGTCGATGCCCACTGGTTCATGCTCCCCGTGGCCAGCACGCGGTTGTCGTAGACCTGTCCGTTTTCGGGGTTGTAGAGATACTGGCGTTGCTTTTCGTAGAGGTCGCGTGCCTTCTCGAAGTATTCCTCGCCGCATCCCGCCGTGCCCAGGTAGCAGGCCGCCACTTCGGTGGGGCCCATGATGCACGAATTGGTGCTGGTTCGCTCTCCCGTCTGTTCGGCCCATCGCATCATGCCGGGACCCTCCATGTAGGCCCGCTGATAGACGAGGTCGAAATTCTTCTGTGCCGCCGTGCGGTATTTTGCTTCGCCGGTGAGCAGGGCGAGTCGGGCCACGGCGATAATCTGCCACATGACGTCGTCGTTGAAGTCGTAGCCGAACCAGTCGTAGTTGCCGCGCGAACCACCTGTCCAGGTGTCGCCCACGCGGTCGTAGAACCAGTTGTAGACCTGGGTGGCCAGGGTCAGGTATTCCTTTCGCCCCGTGGTCTCGTAGGCATCGAGAATGACCTCCAACTGTTCGCACTCGCCCCATCCGCCGTTGCTGAAGGTGCGGAGCCCGAGTCCCTTGCGCTGGGCAAATCGGGCGATGTAGCTGTCAATCATGTCGTCGCGCACCGATGCCGAGAACTCGGTGACGGGACTTTCTTCCTCGACGAACTTCCACAACTGGGCGGGCGCGTCTGTCGGCTCGGCCAGGGTGGGGAGGGTGCCGTCCTCGGTGGCCGTGAGCGCCAGGCATAGCGTCCCCGTGCTGGGCAGCAGGCGATAGACGTTCTCAGCCTCGTCCACGGGCTCCAGCCGCCAACGGGCCGTGATGGCGGAGGCGGAGGTGCGCGTGGTGCTTCCCTTGGCGTTGGATTTCAGGGCCATGTACTGCTGGGTGTAGGCGTTTCGCAGGGTCGTGTGGGTGCTCGTCTTGCCCACGGTCCACAACTGGGCCGGCACGTGGGTCTCGGTCCACAAGACAATGTCGGCTCCAGCATCGAGCGAGGCGTTCTTGACGAAGAGTGACGACCCGGGAGCCGTGACGGGCACAATGCGGTAGGTCTTCCCGGTTTCCACTTCAGCCATGCCCGGGGCCGAGAGCAGGCAAAGAAACAGTGCGGCGGTTGTAAGAATCCTTGTGTTCATGCGATTTCGTTTTTTCTTCATTTCAATGTTTTCTTGACGACGTGTTTGCCGCTGCCGTAGATCACGGTCTCGGCCTCTCCGGGCAGGGTCACGCTGGCGGTAACCCCTTGGGGCAGGGTGAACTGCCACGTCCACTGGTCGTCCTCGTACTTCCATTCGCTGCGGATGAGGCCTGCTGCCGAACGGTATTCGGCCTTGACGTGGCCCAGCCGGCGGTCGGGGACGGGGCGCATGACGACGTGGCGGAATCCCGGTCGCTCCGTGTCAGCGGCAATGCCGGCCACGGTCTTCCACAGCCAGGCACAGACGGCTCCGTAGGCATAGTGGTTGAACGAGTTCATGCCCTGCGGCCCCATGCCCGTGTCGGCCATGTAACTGTTCCAGCGTTCCCAGATGGTGGTGGCTCCGTTGTCGATGGAGTAGAGCCAACTGGGATTCTTCCGCTGTAGCAGCAGGTCGTAGGCGAGGTCCGGCAGTCCGGCTTCGGTCAGCGTCTCCATGAGGATGCTGGTGCCGAGGAATCCCGTCTGGAGGCAACCGCCGTGGTCCTCAAAGTTGCGGCGCAGGCGTGCTGTCATGCGGTCCCGTGCCGTGCCCGTGACAAGGCGGTTCTTCAGGGCAAAGAGGGCGGGTGTCTGCATGGTGTTGAGCACGGCGGTCTTGAAGGTGCCGTCGGCGTTGAGAAAGCGGTCGCGCAGGTAGGTTCGGGCCTCTTCGGCCATGTGTTCGTATTTCGCAGCGTCGCGCCCTGTGGCCCGGGCCATGTCGCGCATCATCTCGGCGTCGGTGAGCCAATAGTTGGCGCTGAGGTAGTTCCAGTAGATGAGGGTCTCGGGCAAGGGGCCGCCAGGGCCGAAGGCCTTGCCTCCGCAACTCTCCAAGGGTTCGTAACTCAGCCAGTCGGCCCATTGGTAGTTGCCGTTTTCCGGGCGCAGTGTCTCGTGGTCGTAGCGGGTGTCGGCCACGTGTTGCATGAAGCGCTCCATCGCCTCCCAGTTCTCGTGGATGATGTCCGTGTCGGCAAATTGTTTCCAGACAATCCAGGGGACAATCACGCCCGCGTCGGCCCATCCCAGGCGCATCATCTCGCCGCCGTACTGCGCCGTGGGGGCCACGCCGGGGAAACCGCCGGTGGGGCTTTGCGAATCGCGCATGTCGCGCATCCACTTGTGGAAGAACGTGCGTGTGTCGGCAAAGAAGGTGCCCGTCTCCGCGAAGACCTGCGTGTCAGCCGTCCACCCCAGCCGCTCGTCGCGCTGCGGACAGTCGGTGGGGATGGAGAGGTAGTTCGACCGCTGTCCCCAGAGCGTGTTCTGTATGAGTCGGTTGACGAGCTCGTTGCCCGTCGTCAGCGTGCCGGTTTCCATCTCTTTCGTGAGGGAGGTCACGGGCACGGACTGGATGGAACGAATTTGCACCTCGTCGTCGGCGGTGATGGAGACGAAGCGGTAGCCAAAGAAGGTGCAGTGGGGGCGATAGGCCTCAAAATCGTCCTTGCCTGCAAAGGTGTAGTCCATGCGGACGCCCCAGTGCTGGATGCGCAGGTTCTCGCGGTGGCAACTCCCTTCGGGGCCGTCCATGCCGCGGCGGCGGGCACCGTTGCCGTCGTTCAGCAGTTCGGCCGGCAGACAGGTGAGCCTCGTCCCCCGAGGGGCGCGGAACACGAACGAGGGCACGGCGGCGCAGTTCTGTCCGAAGTCCACCACCAGCGTCTCGCCCGGTCTGAGGGCGATTTCTTCGCCCGGCGCATATTCGCGCTTGATGACGACCGTCCCGAACTCCTCGGCCTTGGCCCCCCTCACACCCTGCCAGATGTAGGCTCTCACGGGGGAGAGCGAAAGGTCGGTGCGCTGGTAGACTTCGCCGCCTTGGCTGGGCAGCGTTTCGCCTTGGAACTCGGTGTTCACTTCGGGGACAGACAGCCGTTCGGCACATTCGAATCCCATCCTCTCGCGAGCGTCGTATTCTTCACCGTCGAAGATGGCCGCATGTCGCACAGGGCCTGCGATGCCTGCCCGCCAGTGGGCGGTGTCGGTGGGGTAAAGCCGGCGTCTGCCGTCGGCGTAGGTCACCTCCAGGACTCCGCGGAAGGCCACCTTCCGTCCCACCATGCCCTCGTGCCCCGCAGGAGTCACAATCTTGTCGGCCCACCAGCCCGGCGTCACCTGCACGGCCAACTGGTTCGTGCCGTCCGCCTTACGGTTCAGTGCGTCGGTGATGTCGTAGGTGAAGGCGCGGCGGGTCTTTTCGGGATGCGTGAAACCGGGTTTCAGCACCTCCTCGCCGATGAGACGGCCATTGACGTATAGTTCATAGACACCCAGCCCCGACGTCATCCAGCGGGCCTGGACGATGCGGGCTTCGTTCTTCAGCGTGCTCACGAACCAACTGGCCCCGTCGGCTGCGCGGCTGTCGGGTTGGTTGCCCACGCGTCCCTTCACGACGGGCGCGTCGGCTGCGGAAATCCATCGGGACGTCGCCCATGCCGCAGTGTCCAGGGTCGTGGCGGGCTTTCCCCAAGGGGAGGGGAGGGAATGGGCACTGCCGCTCGCGGGGAGACAGGCCGTGACTCCAGCAAAGAGAAGGCTGAAGAGGAAGCGTCGTCTGTTTTTCATGTGCCGATTCGTTTTTAGGTCGGTATTTCGGTTTCGGGGCTCACCCGATGACGTACTTGCTGCCAGGGAGAAGCGAGAGGAGTTTCGTGGTCGCGAGGCAGCACAGAAACGTCAGCACGGCAATCACGGGGATGGCTGCCCAGACGGGCAGGTGGGGATGGACAACGTCGCCCCCGATAATCCAGTTGGCGATGGGAGCCAGGAAGAAGAGGTGCATCAGGTACATGCCGAAGGTCAGTTTCGCAACGCCCGTGACCCGGCGGGGAGCCTCCGCAGGCTCGATGCACGAGAAGAGCAGAAACGCTCCGAACGTGGCACACAGGACGTTGGGCATACAGAATTCCCAGGCCCACTCCAGCATCGGGGTCTCGATGGGCTGGCCGGGCACGCCCTTCCACCAGAAACTCCAGGCCGTGAAGACGGCCCCTGCAATGAGGCACACCGTCCCCACCCAGAGCCTGCGGTTCCGCGTCCACGACAGGTGGCGGCGGATGTAGTGGGCCAAGACGAGATAGCCGATGTAGCCCGAGCAATACCACAGGGCCGTGAACTGGTTCCAAAAGCATTCGCCCCATACCTCGGGCGCTACGAACCGCTTCACCCAAGGCACGAAGGTGGAGAGGGTAAAGATGAGGAGGAAAATGCGCTCGTCGCGGGCCGGGGCCTCGCGGAGCCACGGCGACAGGACGGGGATGATGAGATAGAGGCTGATCAGGGGGTACATGAACCACAGGTGGCCCGCCATCGAGGGGAAGTTGAAGGGCAGTCGCCGCAGGTCGGCCATGGACTGCTCCCACGTCATGCCTCCCCAGAGCAGGGGCAGGAAGGTGTAGAGCAGCAGGAACGTGACCATCGGTGGGCCGATGCGCAGGAAGCGGCGGCGGTAGAACTGGCCCATCGTCGTGCCCTGGGGCATGGGCACGAGCAGGAAGGCCGACACAATCATGAACAGGGGCACCGAGATGCGCCCCAGTCCGCCGTCGTACAGTGCCACCCACAGGCGGTTCTGCTCGCAGGCCAGCATCGACATGTTGCCCGCCAGTCCCGAGGCATCGGCTGCATAGAAGTTTTCACTGGCGTGGACCAGCATCACCAGGAAGCAGGCCGCCACGCGGATGTAATCTACGAAGGGTATTCGCTCTTTCATCGTGGTTTGCAGATTTTCTGTTCGTCATGTCCTTCCGCTCCATGCCTCCGGAGGAGGTGAAGCGGTGTTTTTCTCCCTGCAAAGGTATGAAAATCGTTCCGCAACGGAGGAAAATCCTTGTTAAATGCAGGAAAAACGACGTTCAAACGGGTGTTTTTCCCCGGCGTGGCTTCCTTTCGGATGTCAAAATGTGTGGGGCTTATTTCGTGTGGAGAATCTTTTTCCCGTGCCGGATGACGAGCGGGGTGCCGGGTTGGGCGGGACGCCCGGAAAGGTCGAAGGCCGGCTCCCGACCGTCGACGTCCGCCGCCGGTGTGGCATGGATGGCAGTGGGCTTGGTACGCACGAGGTCGATGTAGTCGATGTCGGGCATCCAGCCTGTGGGGTTCGAGAGGCGAATCGTGTTGCGCCCCTTCTGCAGCTGCACCGTGATGTCCTTCTTGCCCACCACGTCCCAGCCGCCGGAATTCACGTAGACCGTCTTCACGCGCCGTCCGTTCACGTCGACGGCGATGTTGCGGTTCTCGCCCGAGATGTAGGCGATGGTGAGCGTGTACTCCCCCCCGTCGTCGCTATAGACGTCGCGCCAGACGAGGTCGTTCTGTTCGCTCTGCCCCAGCCAGCCGGCCTTCAGCCCGCAGCTGCAGTAGTCGGCATACTCGTAGATGCCCGTCTTCTCCGCCGCGTTGTTCTTCAGTTCCTGATAGTCGCTGATGTAGGCCGTCTCGGCTTCGTAGCGGGTGCGCTCCAGGCGTTGCTCGCCCACGGCCCGGTAGATGCGTGTGCCGTGGGCCGGGACCGTCACTTCCATCCGTTCCGTGTACTCGCCCACGTTGCGCTTCAGAAAGAGGTCGCGCAGTGCCACCCGTCCGCCCAGGCAGAGGTCGGAGAAGTCCACGGCGGCCTTCTTGGCAATGTCGTTGGGGTTGTAGATGGCAAAGGCACGCTTCGTGCCGTTCCGTTCCTCGATGTCCCTCACCAGCACGTAGCATCCGTTCGAGAGTGCGACGATGTAGGCCTGCTGGCAGAGAGGGTCCTGATTGAGGGCTATCAGTTCCTCGTTCTTTAGCAGGGCGAGTGCCGTGCTTCTGATGTTGGTCAGGTCGCAGCCGATGAGCAGGGGGGAGTTCATGATGCACCACATGCCGAAGTGGGTCTTGTCCTCCTCGGCCGACATGGAGCGGCCCACTTCCAGCATGTCCATGTCGTTGAAGTGCCCGTCGAAGGCGTAGGCGCTCATGTAGAGATTCTCGGCCAGGATGCCCTTCACCGACTTCCATCCGTCCCAGATGTCGCCCGTGGTGCGCCACGAGAAGGCCACGTCGTGGACCCACGTGCCGGGATAGTTCCAGCGGCAGACGTTGAGCCGGACGTCGTCGCGTCCCGTCTTCCTGATGGCCTGGCTGATGGCCGTGTAGCGCTCCTGCGGGTCGAGGGCCAGGTGCTGCTTGTTCTGCGGTGCGTCGCCGCCGCAGAAGTCCACCTTGATGAAGTCGAAGCCGCACTCCTTGAAGTAGAAGTCGGCGTCGCGCTGGTCGTAGTTGTAGAGGCCCACGTTGACGCTCAGTTCGTCGCCGTTGTACATGTTGCCGCAGGTGTTGCATCCCGCGTCGCTATAGATGCCGGCCTTGAGGCCCTTCTGGTGGATGTAGTCGGCCACGGGCTTCAGTCCGTGGGGGAAACGTGTGGGATGGATGAGCAGTTCGCCCGTCTCCGTGTTTCGCCCGCCGAAGAATCCGTCGTCGATGTTGATGTGGTCGTAGCCCACGTCTTTCAGTCCCGTCGACACCATCGCGTCGGCTTGTCGGCGAATCAGTGCGTCGTTGATGTTCACGCCGTAGGTGTTCCACGAACTCCAGCCCATCGTGGGGCCGTTCTGGGCCATGACTCCCGGCTGCGTCGTCATGAAGCAGCACAGGGCCAGCAGTTTTTTCACGTCTGTCATTGTCTGTTTTTTTGGTACTTTCTGGCAAAGGTACAAAAAATGTGCGGCATTGTCGCACGTTCGGCCGAAGATTTTGTGAACCTCCCCTCTTTATTATATAAGGAAAGTAACGTGATGGCGGGAGGCTTATTTGCTTATGGTTATTCCATGCGCATCGTTCAATTAAACCATGCGCATGGAATGATTAAACCATGCGCATGGAATAAGCCTAAGCAAGTAAGGTTCCGAAGCGAACGACCCGTCGCTCTGTGGCGGCCCTTATGTGGCGTTCAGGGATGGCGCGTGCCGCGATTCCGACGCGTGGACAATCCCAATTTGTCGTTTCTTTTAATTTTTTCGCCACAATGTTTCGCAAATTTGTGGAAAAGTTGTAATTTTACGGCCGTACAACGAAGTCTGCGCTTGCTGCATAGCCATTTTTTGGGCAGATTCCATAGTGAGAATACAAGGCAATATTGCACAACCTTTTTAATAAAAAAAACGTTTTATGGAAAAAAAGAATTTATGGAGACTGCTGACCGTCATGCTGGTCGCAATGCTGAGTTTCGGTTTCGCTTCGTGTGGCGATGATGACGACGACGACAACAACGGTGGAGGCAATGTGACCGTCGAGAAACTGGCAGGCCTGTGGGAACTGTGCCATGTGAAGGGCACAGCGCTGGACGAGAACGACCAACCCATCAAGTTCGACCGCGATGTCACCACTTCGGCCGAAGACCTTGCATGGCTGGAGTATGCCGACTTCATTGACTTCGTGCGCTACGAGTTCGGAAAGGACAACACCTTCAAGAGCTATGTCTGGAGCTACGGCGGCTTTAGGGAGGAGGGTACGACTCTCTACTCCATCAAGGGACAGTACCTCATCGTTGCCGACGGTGAGTATGAAGACCGCTTCACCATTACACGGCTGACCGACACAGAGCTCGTCATCCACGGCAGCGACTCGGAGGATGGCTATGATGTCTATGCCACGTTCAAGCGTATCAAATAAGAAATCTTGACGGCAGAGAGTGTCCAATCTGGTGTGACCTGTCTCTTTTTGCACGGGAAACATCAGATTGGACACTCTGTTTCCGAATCCGTGGAAGGCGAAAATGTATAGTTTAAAGTATAAGGTGACAACGAGCACCTGCGACTGCGAGGGACGGCTGAAGCTCTATTCGGCCCTGCAGATGATGCAGGACTGCTCGGAAATGTGGATTGACTGCGAGCCTGGCGTGAAACGCTATTTCGCGGAGCAGAACATGGCACAACTGCTGGCCGCCCGGCAAGTGGAGGTCGTCAGGGTGCCGGAGTTCAAGGAGGAACTGACGGTGACGAGCACCGTGTACGGCATGAAGCCCATGTACGGATTCCGCAACACGTTCATCTACGACGCCGAGGGCAAACCGTGCTACAAGACGTGGAGCATGGGGGCCTTCGTGGACCGGGCTACGGGCAAGCTGAAACGAGTGGACGAGGCCACGATTGCCTCGATGACCCTGGAACCTCAGTTGGAAATGAACTACCGCGACCGCCGCATCATTCTGCCCAAGGCAGAGGGCGGAGAAGCCCGTGAGCCCATCAAGGTGCTTCGTGCCGACATCGACTACAACAAGCATGTGAACAATGCCAACTACGTCCGCATGGCCATGGAGCTGCTGCCGGAAGGTTTCCGGGTGCGCGGACTCCGTGTGGAGTACCGTGTGGCAGCCAAGTTGGGCGACGTGCTGATGCCCACTGTCTATCCGGCCGACGGCGGCCTCGTCGTCACGCTCTCCGTCGGCAGTGATGTCTGCGCCCTGATGGAGTTCAGCGAGTAGGCACAAAAATGTAGACAAAAAGGAATGTAGGCACCGCACCCCTTCGCCGGGATGCGGTGCCGTCGGTGTATTGTGTGGCGCATGGCCCCCCCCGAGGGGGGGGCGACTTTTGCGGGATGTGGCAAAAAAACTGTCCGTGCTTTTTTGTAAATTCCTCTCTTTTCATTATATTTGCCCCCGAATACCATACAAAAACAAAGAAACGATGAGACCTTTCAAGCAAATCTTCCTAATGGGCCTCATGCTGTTCCTTGTGGGAACGGGCGTGAGCAGTGCTTCCACCGCCACCTCTCTGCTGATGCCAAAGCCGCACCAGCTGACCGAGACCGGAGCCAGTTTTGACCTCAACCGCACGGTGACTCTGACCGACCCGACAGGTTCCTCCCTGTTGGCCTCATTATTCACCACGGGCAGCGGTTCCGCCACGGTGACGGTGAGCATTGTCAGCAGCACGACACTCGGCACCTTCGACTACACCCTGGCAGGCTTCGACAATGAGGGCTACAAACTCAGCGTCACGAACAACGACATCACCATCACCGCCGCCACGAAGACCGGAGTCATCCGCGCGGCGCAGACCCTGATGCAACTCAGTGCCGCCACGGGCGGAGCCAGCATCCCCGGTGTGGAGATTACGGACTATCCGGCCTTCAAACTGCGCGGCTACATGCACGACGTGGGCCGCTCGTTCATCTCTTTTGCCGAACTCAAGAAGGAGATAGACCTGCTCTCGCGCTTCAAGGTGAACGTCTTCCACTGGCACCTGACCGACAACCAAGGCTTCCGCTTCGAGAGTAAGGAGTATCCCCAACTGAACCAAGCCTCCAACATGACCCGCTTTGCCGGCAGCTACTACACGCAGGCACAGTGTACGGAGTTGGAAGCCTACGCCGCAGAGCGCGGTGTCATCGTCATTCCCGAGATAGACATGCCCGGCCACTCCACGGCCTTCACCAATGCCATGGGCTTCACCATGAGCAGCGACGAGGGCAAGGCCGCCCTGAAAGTCCTATTGGGCGAGTTGGCCAACGCCTTCCCCCTGGCTCCCTACATCCACATGGGAGCCGACGAAGCCGGCACCACGGCGGCCTTCGTCAACGAGATGTCGCAATACATCAAGGAAACCCTCGGGCGCAAGTGCATCGTCTGGAACCCCATCAGCGGTGTGACCATCAACACCACCAACCTGCCCTACATCGACATGACCGAGATGTGGAGCACGAGTGGGAAACTGGTCTCCGGCCTGCCCAACATCGACTGCCGCTACAACTACGTCAACCACTTCGACGTCTTTGCCGACCTCGTGGGCATCTACAAGAGCAACGTATATTACGCCCAGCAGGGCAGTGCCGAGGTGGCCGGAGCCATCACGGCACTGTGGAACGACCGCAAGACACCGACGGAGACAGACATCATCAGCCAGAATAATCTATACGCCAACGCACTGGCTACTGCCGAACGCGGCTGGATGGGCGGTGGCAGCCAGTACATAGAGAAGGGAGGCGTGGTGCTGCCCAACAACGGCAGCGAATTTGAAGAGTTTGCCGACTGGGAGCGTCGCTTCCTGCACTACAAGGGTACGTGGCTGGCCGGCGAACCCATCCCCTATGTGAAGCAGACCAACGTGAAGTGGCGCATCACAGACCCGTTCCCCAATGGCGGCACGGCATCGGCCGTGTTCCCGCCAGAGCAGGCGACCGACGAAATCCTTCCCGACGAATTCACTTACGACGGCAAAACCTATACCACCGGCATGGCCACAGGGGCAGGAATTTACCTGCGCCATGTCTGGGGGACACAAGTACCGGCATTCGTCTCTGCACCGGCACTGAATACTACGGCTTACGCCTGGACCTACGTCTATTCACCCACGGCACAGACGGCCGGGGCGCTCATAGAGTTCCACAACTACAGCCGGTCGGAAAACGACAAGGCTCCCGATGCCGGCAACTGGGACCGCAAGGGTTCGCGCATCTGGGTGAACGGCGAAGAGGTGGCTCCTCCCACGTGGACCAACAGCGGGCGGAACATCAACAGCGAAGTGGATTTGGCTAACGAGAACTTCCCGGCCCGAAGCCCCCTCAGCATTTCCCTGAAGGCTGGCTGGAACAAGGTGTTCCTGAAACTGCCCTACGTGGCGGCCAGCAACGTCCGGCTGAACAAGTGGATGTTCACCTTCGTCCTGACCGATGCCACAGGCCGGAATGCCCTCGACGGGCTGGTCTATTCACCCATCCAGAGCATGGATGAGAACATCGATGGCGTGCTGGCTCTGATAGGGGAGGTGAAGCAGTACGTCAACAACGTCTGCGGAACGGCCATCGGGTATTATCCGCAGAGCACCGCTTCTGCGCTTATGGCCAAGGTGGAGGAAATCGAAGGCTCCCTTCAGACGACACTCACGGCAGCGCAACGTGCTACACAGGAGACAGAGTTGCAGCAACTCTTCGACTCCTTCAAGTCCGGGCTTGGTAGCCAGACGGTCAATCAGCCTCTGACCAGTGCGGGAAGCACGACACACTACTACACGCTCTGTACCCCTCTGCGTGGCACACGCTACGTCACCGCTTCGGGGACTGCCTCGGAACTGGGCGGGGCAACCTCGGTCTCCACACTTTCGTACTGGAAGTTCGTGGACAGGGGGGACGGCACGATGGACATCGTGAATGGCATCAATGACAGTTACATCGCGCCCAACGGCACGAACAACTCAGCCCTGTCCACCCAGGTTTCGCGCCCGTCGGCCGGCTGGGTCGTAGGAAAGGCTAACACGCCGGGCTACGTCATCATCACTTCGGGAACCTGCCAGTTTAACCAGACGAACAATAGCAGCTCGGCACTTTCCGGCGGCTACAGAGTCTTCAACTGGGGCAGTGGCACCAACATCACAGACACCGGATGCCAGTATCTCATTGAAGAAGTGAGCGTGAGCCTCGACGGAAGTGACGTGGAAGACGGCGGCGACACGACCGACGGCACGAAGGCCGTGAACGTGGGCAGTCAGGTGACGAGCGAGAGCGGTCTCACCAGCGGCAAGGTCTATGTGCTGATGACCGGTGCCAGCCGTTACATCACTGACAATGGGACAAACTATGATGTCCCCAATGCCGCCAACACTGCAACCGAGGCCAGTGCCTATTACCTGATTTCAAACGGCGACGGGACGTGGACGATAAAGAATTACGCTACAGGAAAATGCTGGGGAGTGCCGGTCTACAACGCGGCATTGACATCGGCGGATGAGGCTTCGGCTGGGGCCTGGTCGCTGAACTTCTCCGGCGGCGTGGCCTATCCTTCCTGTCCGGATGCCGGCGGCACGGTGCGCGGCATCGACCGTTCGAGCGGAAAGGTGTGGGGATGGACAACGGGAACCAACAACAATCACAAAGTGTATATCTACGAAGTGGAATATTCCACGACCGCCGGTTTCGATGCCTTCCAGAACATGAACATAAACGTAGGCTCCACTCCGGCCGCCACGTTGGTTACGGGCAGATGGTATGTCATGTCGCAGCGTTCGCGCGGGTCCTACGTGTTCGAGGATGTTTCGACGCATACACTGAAGCACACGCTGACCAAGCCCAGCGGACTGGCCACGGCCACAGCCCAGTATCTGGTGCGCCTGCTCAGCGGGAGCGACGGGAAGTATTATTTCCAGAATGGCCTTGGCAACTATTTCGGACGGATTACACAATCGACGAACGTGCCGACCACGGCTTTGGGAGAAGAACTGTTCACCGTGGCGAAGATTGCCCATGTCGATGAGCACTACTACGTGCAGTGTGGCTCGACGAGTGTGGTTCTGGACGGTAATGACTTCACTCTCGGCGACCCCTCCACGGTGGTGGGGTGGGGCACCACCATCCCTACCAGTACCGGCGGCAACAACGACTGGGCATTCTATCCCGTGGAACTGGAGGAGGCATGGGTTCCCACGGCCTCCGAGGTATATACCATCAACAACACCAACTCCAATCGTGGTGCATTGGTCTATGACGGGTCGTCGGAGAATGTCAACCTTGTGGCCAGTGCCAACCTGAGCAATTCGAATGCCAACCATCAGTGGGTGTTCTATCCCACGGGCACCGAGGGGCAGTACTACCTCTTCAACGTGGGCGCTGGCAAGTTTGCCATCCCCACGGCAATGGCCCAGAGCAACCAAAATGTGTGGAAATTCAGCGACAATGCGGTAGCCGTGACCCTGCTTAGCCAGAGCAACGGCACGTATCGCATCAAGGCAGCCACCGACCCCGTCAGCGGCACAAACGCCGCCGTGATAGGTGTCAACATCAACATCAATCCGAAGGTTTTCAACTATGAAGATACTGGCAGCGACTTCACCATCACACAGGTAAGCGGAGCCGATGCCAGCGCCGCCGTCACGGCAGCCGTGGGCCGACTGGTGAAAAACCAGTCACCCCTGACATCCTTCCCCAGCGCCACGGGCTGGTATGCCATACAGATAAAGAGCAAAAGCGGTGCGGCCAGCTATGCCGGACGCTACCTCTATCCCTCCACCACGCTCTACAACGGATTGTATCCGCTGACCTTTACGGGCAACGTGGATGTGCAACCCGCCATCACGGACCCCACCTATTTCATGCACATCGACCACACCAGCTGGGACAGCAACCGCTGGCAAATGTCCGACGGCCGCTATCTCACGGACAACGGCAGCAACAAGTTCCCCACACCATCCGCCACGGCTGGCAATGTCGTCTGCGGATACAGCAATGGCAACTACTTCAAGACAGATAATAACTACTATGCCGACCCGTACAATTCGGGAGCAAGCTACTTCATCGGAGAGACAACCTCCATGCGAACGGCATATACGGTTTATCCCATCGACCTTGCCTCGGCAGGTCTCGCAGCCTGGCAGATGGTGTGCGACGGTGCGCCAGAGTCGCAAGCCATCACCTGTCTGCGCAGCGATGTAGCAGGGCCGGCTTCGGTCTATCGTGGAGGATGGATATTCCTGCCCACGGGCGTCACACCCTCGGCAAGCGACTTCTCAATGGACGGCTCTGTCAGTGCCACGGTGGATGCCTCTGCGCAAAGCGTCACCTTCCAGTACGACCCCAACCTGGCCCTGGTGGAGGGCAACGTCACGGTGGAGCAGGGCTGGCAGACCGTCGGGCGCGACGGCGAGGTCATGTTGCTGCGCGTCACGGCCAAGCCCTTCAAGGCTGCCACGGGCGTAACGATGAACATTGCATTGAAGGACGGGGCTGAAAACAACATCGCCAGCCTGACGCTCTATGAAGCCGACAGTAATTCGCCGGAAATCTATTCCACAGGTACCGGCGCACCCGCCAAGACCACCATTGCCACCACCACCGTCAGCGCCACGTCTGCCACACTTCAGATAGGCAACCTCTCGGCTGGCACGCACTACTACTGGATAGGGGCCACCGCAAAGAGCGATGCCGCGTTGGGCAGTGTGATAGATGCTGCCGTAGCGGGGATTACCTATACGTGTAACGACAACGTAACCACCCTCGACCTCACTGCCGTGGGCGACCCCGCCGACCGCGGTGCCATGGTCTTCAACTCGCACAGCTATCCCTTCCTGCCTCGCGACAACGGCAGCCGCGTCTATCGCATACCGGCCATGGTGGTAGCCAATGACGGCAGCATCGTGGTGGCCGCAGATAAGCGCTACGACAGTCATACGGATATTGGCAATGGCCACGTCATCGACATCGTCGTGCGTCGCTCCACCGACGGGGGTAAGACCTGGAGCGAACCGCTCACCATCGCCAAGGGACTGGGCACCACCGCCAATGGCGGCGACGACGACAAGTGCGGCTACGGCGACCCCAGTCTTGTGAAGGGCAAGGACGGCAAACTCTACTGCCTCTTCGTGGCCGGCAACCTCGGCTACTTCTACGGGCAGAAGCACATCGGCATGTCCGTCAGCGAGGACAACGGTGTCACATGGAGCAGCAACACGGAGGTGGCTCCCGTGGATCTCTACGCCACTGGTGCCATCCAGAACGTATCCACCGTGGGGGATGCCGGCTATGGGCTCTATGACTACTTCGTCACCTCTGGACGCGGTCTCTACACCAGTGACGGCATCCTCATGTACCTCATCCCGGCGCAGACCATGACCAGCGCCACGGAGCACACGGGCAACTCGCAGGACTACATCTTCTACTCCACCGACGACGGCCAGACGTGGTACTTCAGTCCCACCCCCATGTTCACGGGCGGCGACGAGGCCAAAATCATCCAGACGGGCGATGGCACTCTGCTCGGCTCCGTGCGACAGAGTTACAACCGAGGCTTCAACACGGCTACATACACGAAAAACCAGGACGGCACCCTCTCCTTCCAGTGGGGCACGCAGTGGAACAACCCGCAGCTCAATGCAGGCGGCTATGCCAATAATCAGGACATCTTCTATTATCAGCGTCAGTCGGCTACAGGGAAGACGGATGTCATCTTCCACTCGATGACCACCGGACAGCATGCCAACCTGAAACTTTATTATAGTACAGACCAGGGGGCAAACTGGACGGAGTACCTCAACGTGCAGACCAAAGGCACTCGCTACGTCACACTGGAAAAGAGCGGAACCGAGGAGAATCCGGGCAGCCTGTACCTCTTCTTTGAGGACCAGTCGCTCAATGCCGCCGGCGGTTACACAGACTATAACCATTATCCGCTCAACTTTGTCGAGATTACGCGTGAGCAGCTTGAAAGCCTTATTCCGTCACTGAACGACGAGCCTGCATACACGAAAGACGTCAAGATCGTGTATGGCGGCACAGGTGAAGCTGTGTACGGCTCATGGAATGGCTTGACATGGACTTCGAACGCTGCAAGTGGCCAGGCAGGGCTGACCTTGTCGCTTTCGGCCGGTTCGCATGACAAGTTCAGTAATCTTAACAGCCGCTACAATCTGGCATATAGGGCAAGTTCCGCCAACACGGACGAGACGTTCACGCTGACGGCTCCCGCCGGCTATGTCATCACGGGATATTCCTTCGAGGCATATACCTATGCGGCCGGCAGCCATACGATTACGGCAGAAGACGGCACAACCATCACGACCAACAACTCTGGCTATCAGACCATGACGCAGACGGGACTGAACGCGGCATCCACCGCCATTACGGTTCGTGCAACCGATGCCACCCGATGGTTGGCACTGGCCAACTTCGTGGTGAGCCTGACCCCCTGCACGAACATCACACTTGCGCAGGCGGCAGACGGACTTTCCTATGCCACGCTTTTCTTGCCTAACGGCTATCAGTTGACCGAGGATGTGAAGGCCTACAAAATCATTGTAGCCGGCGATGCCGCTCATCCCGTGGAACTGGGACAGGGAGTGCCCGCATCCACCCCCGTTATGCTTTGCTCGGAGACCGGGGTGACTTCGGCCCAAGCCATTCATGGGAGTGTCGCTTCAGTCGACGTGACGGGCAACCTGCTTGTCGGAAATTCCGTTCGTCAGCATGTGGACGGTTATGTCCTGAACATCAAGTCTGGTGTACCGGGATTCTACAAGTTGAGCGATACGGGCTCTTTGGCTGCCAACCGGGCCTATTTGCCCTCCAGCGTCGTGGCAAGTGGGGTGAAGACGCTCGTTCTCCAATGGCAGCCTGTTGGAATAGAAGGAGTGAACCCAGGTGCTTCGGGCTCTCAAACTGCAATTTACGACCTGAGCGGGCGCAAGGTGCAGAATCCGGGCAAGAATGGATTCCCGCATGGGCAAAACGGTCTGAAGAAGGGGGTGTATATTCTGGATGGACGCAAAGTCCTGGTGAAATAGTTCTTTAAATGACCTAAAGCGCAGCATTTATGAAAGTAAGATATACAAAGCCAACTACGTGTGAGGTCGTCCTCTCCCTTCGCCGTGCCATGTTGGTGCCCTCCACCCTCATCATTAGTGACGAGACGGTAGACGAGGGACTTGTCAAGGAAGAACGCCAGGAAGGAGGCTCTTCCTGGGACGACATTTGGGAGAAAAACTGAACTTTTGCGGATGGGGCGGCATAGTTTTTTGCCGATTCCATACAATATTGGAGGGTGGATGGTCGTTATATGAGAGGATGAAAAGACTATTGTTGCTGGTTGTGAGCGTGCTGATGGTGACGCGAGTCTGTGCCCAGTACGATGCGGCGTTCACTAACTATTGGGCGCTGCAAAGCTACTTCAATCCGGCAGCAAGCGGTCTGGACGGACAAATCAATGTGCGGGGTGCATACAGCATGCAACTGGCAGGATTCAAACACGCTCCGTCCACCATGCTGGCTACGGCCGACATGCCGCTCTTCTTCTTGAGTCCTCGCCATGGAGCTGGCCTTGGGTTCATGAATGACAAGATAGGTCTCTTCGCCAACAAAAAACTGTACCTGCAATATGCCTACCACCAACCGCTGTGGGGCGGAAGGCTGAGTGTCGGTGCTCGCGTAGGAATGTTGAACGAGACCTTCGACGGGTCGAAAGTGGTGACCTTGGAGGGCAACGATCCTGTC
The DNA here is from genome assembly GCA_017453445.1 of Bacteroidaceae bacterium. Classification (GTDB taxonomy): domain Bacteria; phylum Bacteroidota; class Bacteroidia; order Bacteroidales; family Bacteroidaceae; genus Physcousia. The sequence continues at coordinate 40,220 of JAFTEX010000099.1, read as the reverse complement.
TTTGCCACGAGTGAGGTGAACGGAACGGGCTTCGATGTGGACTTCGGACTGCGATACACCTACAAGGATAAGTGGTATGCGGGGCTGAGCACAATGCACCTGACAGCACCAGCCGTGAAGCTGGGCGACGACAAGATGTACCAAGTCAAGGTCAACCGCCTCTACTATCTGACAGGTGGCTACACACTGACGTTCAAGCAACCTCAGTTTGCCCTTAGCACCACGGCAATCCTGCGCACAGACATGCAGGCTTGGCGCGGAGACATAACGGCCCGGTTGGCGTATAACGGAGAAAAACTCCACCTCTACGGAGGCCTGTCCTACAGCCCTACGGTGAGCGTGGCAATACTGCTTGGAACGACGTTCCACGGCATTCAGATAGGATACTCCTATGAGATGTACACCGGAGGCATCGGCGCCCTCTACGGAACCCACGAACTGGTACTGGGCTACAAAACGGACCTGAACCTGTTTAAAAAAGGAAAGAACATGCACAAGAGCGTGCGTATATTGTGAGAAAAAGAGAAACGTGAAACGTATGAAACAGAAGACAATATTAGTGTTAGCGGCAGTCGTCGGTCTGGGATTGGCCATGACGGCTTGCATGGGCGGTTCGTCGGCAAATGCCACGGGCGGAGAGGTGACGGGCGTGAAGGGTAGTGCCTTCAGCGAGCCGACTCCGTTCGGTATGGTACCCGTCAGAAAAGGCTCGCTGAAGATTGGCATGGAGGAGAGCGATACGCTTTGGGGGGCTGAGTTCCCGAAACGAGACATCTCTGTGGATGGTTTCTGGATGGACGAGACCGAGGTCTCCAATGCCAAGTACCGGCAGTTTGTCAACTGGGTGCGTGACAGCATTATCCGAGAGCGTCTGGCAGACCCTGCCTACGGCGGCGACGAAACCTACAAAATCGAAGAGGACAAAGAGGGAAACCCCATCACACCGTACCTCAACTGGAACAAGAGCATCCCTTGGAAAAAGGCAAACGAGGACGAGCAACGAGCCATAGAGAGCGTCTACGTGACGCATCCCATCGATGGTACGAAGATGCTGGATGCCAGCCAGATGAACTACCGCTATGAAATCTATGACTATGCGGCTGCCGCACAGAGAAAATACCGTCTGAATGCCGAAGAACGTGACCTGAATACGGACCACACCGTCGACCCCAATCAGGTGGTGATGATTAGCAAGGACACGGCATGGATTGACGACGAAGGGAAAATTCAGCGGCAGACCATCACCCGCCCTCTCTCGGGGCCATGGGATTTCCTGAACACGTATATCGTCAATATCTATCCCGACACCACTTGCTGGGTCAACGATTTCCAGAATGCCGACAATGAGCGCTACATGAAGCTTTATTTCAGTAATCCGCTCTACGACGACTATCCTGTAGTGGGAGTCACTTGGGAACAGGCTAACGCTTTCTGTGCCTGGCGCACCAATTTCCTGCTCAAGGGACTTGGCGGAATGGCCAAACATATTCAGCGCTATCGCCTGCCGACCGAAATCGAGTGGGAGTTTGCAGCCCGGGGAAAGTCGGGAAGTGCCTTCCCCTGGGAAAGCGGCGAAGTGAAGAGCGACAAGAACTGTTACTTTGCCAACTTTAAGCCCGACCGTGGAAACTATACCGAGGACGGAAGCCTGATAACCTCGAAGTGTGGAGCCTATAGCGGAAACTCAAACGGACTCTACGACATGGCCGGAAATGTGGCCGAGTGGACGAGTACTGTCTACACGGAGGCTGGCGTGGAAAGCATGAGTGACATGAACCCCGAACTGAAGTATAACGCGGCGAAGGAGGATCCCTACCGACTGAAGAAGAAGAGTGTCCGTGGCGGTTCGTGGAAAGATCCTGAGAGCATGATTCGTTCGGCATGGCGTACATACGAGTACCAGAACCAACCCCGTTCTTATGTAGGCTTCCGCTGCGTGCGCTCGATGGTGAATGATAACATGAAATTGAAACCCACCAAGTCGTCTGACGGCCAGAAAGCATCTGCCAAGCGTCAGCGAAAATAATGAAGATTCATACAAAGATACACTCAAAACGCTAAAATAGAATCATGGCAAAGAAACTTAATCCGATAGAAGTCATCCAAAAGTGGATGGATACCATGGCCGGACAGACCTTCATGAACTATGCTTATTCATGGGGTGCTGCCATCGTTATCTTGGGTACACTGTTCAAACTGACTCACATCCCGGGAGCCAATCTCATGTTGTTCATCGGTATGGGAACCGAGGTGTTTGTGTTCATCATTGCCGGTTTCGAGCGTGTGACCGAAAAAGTGCCTGAAATCTCTGGCGGAGGAGCTGCACTGAGCAGTGAAACCGTCGAGGAACTGGCAGCCGTGGCCTCAGCTGCTGCACAGAACGGTGGCGGCGGTGCTACGGTTATTGGCGGCGGTGGCATTGTCGGTGGCGGTGTTGTCGGTGGCGGTGTTGTCGGTGGTGGCGGTACGGTCGTCATTGGTGGGGGTGGAATGCCTTCCGGCGGTGGCACGGTAGTCATCGGCGGCGGTGGCATACCTGCGACTGGAGGCTCGGAACAGAGCGAAGGCGGCGAAGAACATCCCGTGGTCATTGGCGGCGGCGCTGTGGGTGGCTCAGGCGTTGTCGGCGGCGGTCAGCCCGTTGTGTTGGGCGGTGGTGTCGTCGGTGGTCCTGCCTTCGTAGGCGGAGGAGTGTCCGGCGGAGTCACGGAGGCCGCGCAAATTCAGGCCACAGACCCTGCTGCAGTAGAAGAGGCCGTAAAGAACTATGCAGAGCAATTGACCGAACTGACCGAGGTGCTTGGACGCGTGAAGGTTCAGGCCGAGCGCATGTCGACCGACAGCGAGGAAATGGAAAACTTGAACCGTACGCTGACGGGGATTGCCACGGTCTACGAGTTGCAGCTGCGTAATATCAGCAAACAGGTGTCCACGATTGAGCAAATCGACGAACAGACACGCCGCATGGCACAGCAGATTGAGGAACTGAACAACGTCTATGCCCGCATGATAAAGGCTCTGACGGTGAATGTCGTCGGCCCCATCACCCCACAGGCAGATGAGAAGTAAATTGTAATTTGTAAATCGTCAAATCGTAAATATCGTTGTGGCTCAGATAAAGAAAAAGAAAATCTCTCCACGTCAGAAGATGATCAATCTGATGTACGTCGTGTTGATGGCCATGTTGGCTCTCAACGTTAGCAGCGACGTGCTGAAGGGATTTACTCTCGTGTCGGACAAACTGGATCTTTCAACCCAGAATTCCATGCACATCAACGAGGGCATCTACAAGAATTTCGACGAGCAGATGAAAGCCAATCCCACGAAGGTGAAGGAGTGGTATGAAAAGTCACAGTATGTAAAGCAGATGAGTGACTCGCTCTACAATTTGGCAGAAGAATTGAAAGTGGCTATTGTGCGGAAGAGCGACGGTAAGGACGGCGACGTACACAACATCCGCAACCAAGAGGACTTGGAGGCTGCCACCAGCATTATGCTGGCCCCCGGAAAGGGACGTGGCAAGGAACTCTACGATGCCATCAATAGTTATCGGGAACGCATCATCCGGATGGTGACCGACGACGAAAAACGCCAAATCATCAAGAGCAACCTGAGTACAGAAGTCCCCGCGAAAGGCAAGGCCGAGGGCAAGAACTGGCAGGAGTATATGTTCGAGAGTATGCCTACGGCGGCAGCTGTTACGTCACTCACTCAGTTGCAGAGTGATGTGCGCACGGCTGAAGGTGAAGTGTTGCACACTCTGGTGAGCAACATCGACGTGAAGGACCTTCGTGTGAACAAGGTCGATGCATACGTCGTGCCTAATGCGATGACCATTGTGCAGGGCGGGCGTTTCTCGGCTCAGATTTTCATGGCGGCAGTCGATACGACCAATCGCCCCACCATTTATGTGGGAGGACGTGAAATACAGAGCGACCACGGAGTCTATGAGACCATCTGTAACTCTACGGGCGACTTCACCTTGACGGGCTGGATAGAGACCCTGAACGGTAGCGGCGAGAAGGTGAAACGTGAATTCTCCCAGAAGTACACGGTCATCCCTCCCTCGGCAACGGTCAGCGCCGACATCATGAACGTGCTCTATGCCGGTTACGACAACCCGATGAGTGTCAGTGTGCCAGGCATCCCTTCGAGCCGCTTGCGTGTCAGCATGACGGGCGGTGGCTTCACTCAGAAAGGCGACGGAAAGTACATCGCCCGTCCCACGAACGTGGGTGGAGAGGCCGTCATCACTGTTGCGGCAGAAACCGAAGGCCGCGTGCAGGAGATGGGCAAGTTCACCTTCCGCGTGCGCAAGTTGCCCGACCCGACGGCTTACATCCCGGTGGGAGACGACCATGTGATGGGCGGAAAGATTGCAAAGCAGAGCCTGATGGCCATGACCAACCTTGGGGCAGCCATCGACGACGGTCTGCTGAACATCCCCTTCACGGTGAAGGGATTCGAGATGGTCTTCTACGACAACATGGGTAATGCGGTGCCGGAAATTGCGCAGACCTCTGAGTTCACGCTGCGCCAGAAGAACATGATTCGGCAACTGAGTCGTGGGAAGCGATTCTACATCTCGAAGATTCGTGCCGTAGGTCCCGATGGCATTGAGCGTACCCTGAACGGGGCGATGGAAGTGATTGTAAATTAAAAATGAAAAATTAAAAAATGAAAAATGATATGAAGCGCATAACCTTGTTCTTTATTCTTTGTTCATTTCTTATCGGAACAGCGCACTCTCAGCCCGCCAGACGCAGGGTTACGAGCAGCAATGCCGCTGCTCAGCAAGGGAAGTCGGGCAATGCAGCCAGGGAACAGCAGACCGACCGTGCCTCGCTGATGTTCCCCACGGCCGACGAGATGCCTGAGGACGTGGTATGGCGCCGCGACATCTATCGCCAGCTCGACCTCATGGCCGACAAGAACGCCCCTTTGTATTATCCCGTGGAGCCCACCGACCGCCAGGTGAACCTTTTCACCTATCTGTTCCGCCTGTTTCTGACGAAGCGCATTCCCGTCTATACCTATAAATTGGACGGTAACGAGTCGTTCGCCGAGAAGGACCGTGTGACAGACGTGAAGGAAATCCTCGACAGATACTATATATATTATGAGGAGAAAGACGGAAGGTACGTCGTTGCCGACAACGATGTGCCCTCGGCGCAGGTGACGCGTTACTACGTGAAGGAGAGTAGCTATTTCGACCAGCGTACAGGTACGTACCATGCCAAGGTGACAGCCCTCTGTCCCGTGCTCATTGAGGACGACGGCACGGGGGCCGCTGCCGCCCCGAAGCCTCTCTTCTGGATTAAGTACGACGACGCAGCACCCTATCTGAGCCGTCTGCCCATCATGTCGAGCAATCTCAACAATGTCACCAACATGACGGCGGACGACTATTTCACGATGAACCGCTATGACGGGAAAATCTACAAAACGGCCAACATGCAGGGCAAGGTGCTGGCCAACGAACCCGACACCGCCAAGATGCGCAAGGAACAGCAGAAGATTGAGAAACAACTTGTCGACTTCGAAGAGAACATCTGGCATCAACGTCAGCCAGAGGACACCACTGCCGTGGACAGTGTGGCGGAAGAGGAACTCGCAAAGGGTAAGTCTGCCCGCCGCCAGAAGAGTTCTGCGGCGAAAGATAAGGAGACGGCCGTGAAAAAAGGCTCAACCTCCCGTCGTTCCTCGGCCAGCGGACAGACCCGTAAAGAGAAGAGGTCGAAAGCCAGTTCTGCACCCGCCTTCAGTGCTCGCCGCGCGAGACGGTAACTAACCGACCTTTGGAAAGGAGAAGAGATTCTGATGAAGATGAAACGCATATCTTTACTGTTAGTCTTGCTCGTGACGCTTTCTGGGGTTGCTCAGGCTCAGTCATGGAACTGGGGGCTGGAAGGCGGTGTCGAACTGAGCCGTTTCAAGGCCGCAAAGGGGCTGATGTCTCAGGAGAATCGGGTAGGGTGGTTCCTTGGAGGAAAAATCAAAGCAGAACTCCCCTTGCCCAATCTTGCCGTGGATGCCTCTTTGCTCTACAATCAGAACAAGATGACCTATACCAAGGGCGGTAAGGAGCGCAACAAGAAACTCCACATGTTTGTAATCCCCCTGAATCTGCGCTACGACTATGACTTGCAGCAGAACTTCGGTATCTATCTCGCCACGGGGCCGCAGTGGAACTGGTTCATCGGCAACTCCGACATAGGAGGCATGGGCGGACTGCGTCATTCCTTCTTCGACTGGAACGTCGGTGGGGGATTCAACATTCTGAGGCACGTGCAAATTGGTTTTAATTACAACATACCCCTTGGCAAGATGGGGGAGGTGAACAACGTCGACTTAGAGGGCCGGTCATGGAACTTCCGCTTCGGGTACTGGTTTTAGCCGATGTAGTGCTCCCCTTGCCTTTGGCCGAGACCTACACTTACCGGCTGCCTGAGCGACTCGCAGGGAGAGTCGCCGTAGGCAGTCGGATTATTGTTCCTTTTGGGAGCAAGAAAATTTATTCAGCCGTCGTCGTAAGGGTTTATCAAGCAACGGACGTGCCTGACTCCCATCCGGCCCGTCTCTCCCCCTATACGCTGAAGGAAGCCGTTGACCTGCTCGATGAGGCTCCCGTCTTGTTGCCCGACCAATTGTGGCTCTGGCGCTGGATTGCCGATTACTATCTCTGCACCCTGGGCGAGGTCTATAAGGCTTCCATGCCTGGAGGAATGAAACTGGAGAGCGAGAGTGTCGTGGAGTTCAATCCCGACTACGACGCGGAATCCCCTCTCGGACGGGCTGAGCAATATTTGCTCGACCTCATGGAGCACTTGCGCCGACAGAAGGTCTCGGAGCTTCAGAAGGCTCTTGCCGACGGCACGCTTCAGCCAGAAGGCGGGAAGGGGGCCAAAGGACGTTCCCCCAATGTGCTGTCGGTCATCAAGTCACTGCTCGACAAGGGGGCCTTGGTGATGCACGAGGAATTACAGCGCAACTATCGCCCCAAGACGGTCAACTGTGTGCGTCTTTCGGAGGCCTACTTCGACGAGGCCCGCCTAAATCAGCTTTCGGACGAACTGCGACGGGCCGAGAAACAGCGCAATCTGCTACAGCGCTATCTGGAGCTCTCCAAGGCACGGGCCGCCCTGACCCTGAAGAATCGTACCCTGCTTGTCGAAATCGAGAAGCCGCTTCTCATGGAGGGACATTCCGAGGCTGCATTGAAAGGACTCAAGGACCGAGGTGTGCTGGAAGTCTATGAGAAGGAAGTGTCAAGGCTTCAGGTTGCGTCGGCTCAGGGTATGGGTCTTTCGGCTCAAGGGTCTGGCACACAGCCCGATGCTGCGCTTCATTCCTTGCAAGCAACTCTCTCGCCTGCCCAGCAACGGGCCTACGGCGAGATACGCTCGGCACTGGACGAGCGCGACATCTGTCTGCTCCATGGAGTCACAGGCAGCGGTAAGACGGAAATCTATACGTGCCTCATACAGGATGCCCTGGCACGCGGTCAGCAGGTGCTCTACCTCCTTCCTGAGATTGTGCTCACGGCACAGTTGGTCGAACGTCTGCGGCGCGTGTTTGGTTCCCGCCTGGGTGTCTACCATTCGAAGTATCCCGATGCCGAGCGTGTGGAGGTGTGGCAGAAACAACTCTCCACGGAACCTTACGACATCATAGTCGGTGTCCGTTCCTCGGTTTTCCTGCCTTTCCAGCGTCTGGGATTGGTCATCGTCGACGAGGAGCATGAGACCTCCTTCAAACAGCAGGAACCCGCTCCCCGATACCATGCCCGGAACGTGGCACTCGTCCTGGCTCGCCACTGCCATGCGAAGACCCTGCTGGGCACCGCCACGCCGTCACTGGAATCCTACTATAACGCTCAGAACGGGCGCTATGGGTTGGTCACCCTTGCGGAACGATACGGCGAGGCCCGCTTGCCTCGCATCGAGGTGGTGGACATCCGCCAGCAACGCCACCGGAAGGAGATGACGGGGCCCTTTTCCCAGCCTCTGCTCCAGGCCATGCGCGAAGCACTGGAACGGCGCGAGCAGGTCATCCTCTTCCAGAACCGACGGGGCTATGCGCCACAGATTGACTGCCACGTCTGCGGCTGGACGCCGCGCTGTACCCAGTGCGATGTCACGCTCACGCTCCATCGCAACGCCCAGCGCATGACGTGTCACTATTGCGGTGCCACTTATCCCCTCCCGGCACGTTGCCCGAACTGCGAGAGTCAGGAACTCCACACCGTCGGCTACGGCACGGAGCGCATCGAGGACGAAATCCAGCGTCTCTTCCCCCAGGCCCGCGTGGCTCGCATGGACCTCGACACCACTCGCAGCCGTCAGGCCTACGAACGCATCATCAGTGACTTCCAGCACGGACGCACCGACATCCTCGTGGGCACGCAGATGGTCACCAAGGGACTTGACTTCGAACGGGTCAGCCTCGTCGGCATACTGAACGCCGACACCATGCTCAACATGCCAGACTTCCGCAGCTACGAACGCTCGTTCCAGATGCTTTCGCAGGTGGCAGGCCGTGCCGGTCGCCGCCGTCGTCAGGGAGTCGTCATCCTGCAGACGAAGAATCCGACGCTCCCCGTGGTCGGTCAGGTGGTGGCCAACGACTATGCCGCCCTCTATCGCGACCAGGCCGAGGAACGTGCCCTCTTCCGTTACCCGCCCTTCTCGCGCCTCGTCTATGTCTATCTGAAGCATCGCGACGTGCGTGTCGTCGAGCAGTTGGCCCACGACGCGGCGGCATTGTTGCGTCGCAGTTTTGGCGAGCGGGTGCTCGGCCCCGACACGCCCCCGGTCTCTCGCGTGCAGCTCCTTTATATCCGTAAGTTGGTGCTGAAGGTCGAGGTCGCGGCCTCCATGGCTCAGGTTCGCAGTCTGCTGCGTCAGACGCAGCACTATCTGCTCTCCCAGCCTCAGTACAAGTCGGCTCAAGTCTACTACGACGTCGACCCCTATTGAAATTTCTTTACATTCTCCTCCTTCGCCGTATGGCTCACGGAGAAGAATAGTATGCCTAAGGCGATAAGATTACTAAGGTTACGGGGATAACCTTAGTAATCTTATGCCCGTAACCTTAGTAATCTTATCTATGGAGCCTCGTTTGCTGGATTCTGCTCAAAAATAAGAAATCCTTACAAACGCGGGGCGGAAGGGCTGTTCTTACTGCGCCGTTTCAGTCTGCCCTTCGTAGGTGAAGTTGATGGCCTTCGAATAGTCGTCTCCGTCTTCCTCACCTTGGAAGTATATTGTCATTTCCAGGACGATTTGGGCCGAAGTGGCCTGCGCATTGGCGATGTACAGGTTGGCGGTGGTGTAGGTGACACCATTGTAGGTGATGGAGCCGTCGATTCTGCTGTTCCCGCTCTCGTCGAGGCTAATCTCGGTGTAGGACTGGTCCTGACTGGCACTGAGAACAAGATTGGAGATGGTGATTCCGTTTACGGTGACCTTTCCGTCGGTATAGGCGGGAATGGTGATTTCACCCGTGTTGCCGGACTTCAGCGCCACCTGCATGTTGTAGGTGTTCGGCTTATTCCCGTTGATGTAGTCCCCCATCCATCCCTGAGCGGTGGTGGAGCCGTCCAGTGCGAGGCTGGTGGCCGTGCCCGTGTAGGTGTAGGTCTGCCCCGTGTTAATCAGGTTGCCTATGATGTTAATGATTTGTGTGATAGTGTCCTCGTCGCAACTGGTGACAACGGCACCCGAACAGAGGATGCCCAGGGCCATGATGACCCGTGTGAATGTTTTTTTCATTGTTTTTGGATTTGTTCGTTATATGGTTTTATTGTTTGGCTGTTTCCAGTGTGGGATAGCTGATGCGGGTGTGGTAGATGGTCATGAGTTTCTGGGTGAGCACCTGCTTGGCCAGGTCGATGTCGTGGAACGTGATGGGGCACTGGGCGAAGTAGCCCTCGGCAACCTGCGAATCGACGATTTTTCCGACCAGTCCTCCGATGCTTTCCTCGGTGTACTCGGGCAGGCTGCGGCTGGCGGCCTCCACGGCGTCGGCCATCATCAGTATGGCCTGTTCCACGGTGCTCGGGTTGGGGCCGGGGTAGGTGAAGAAACTTTCGTCTACCTGCAAGAGTGGGTTCTCGTTCTTGTATTTTATGTAGAAGTACTTGGCTTTGCTCGTACCGTGATGGGTGGCGATGAACTGCTGGATGACATCGGGCAGACGGTGCTTCTCGGCCAGTTCCAGTCCCTTCTTGACATGGCTGATGATAATCTGCGCACTCTTCACGTAGGAGAGGTTGTCGTGAGGATTGACCCCGTTCTGATTCTCCGTGAAGAAGACTGGGGCGGAAAGTTTTCCGATGTCGTGATAGAGCGCACCAGTGCGCACCAGTTGGCTCTTGGCCCCGATGGCGTTGGCCACCTCAGCGGCCAGGTTGGCCACCTGCATGGAGTGCTGGAAGGTGCCGGGAGCTTCTTCGGACAGGCGGCGCAGAATCTCGTTGTTCGTATTGGAGAGTTCCACGAGGGTCACCAGTGAGGTGAATCGGAACAGCCGTTCGAAGGGGAACAGCAGCAGGTAGGAGATGAGCAGGAACACTCCGTTGACGATGATGTAGATGTAGGTGCCGTAGTCGTACTCGCCGCTGGTGAGCATACTCAAGCGGAGGAGCTCGAAGCAGAAATGGCAGAGCAGCGAGGCTAGGGTGACGAGCACCACGGCGCGGAAGAGTTCGCTGCGCTGGGAGAGTTCCTTCAGCGCATAGATGGCCGTCAGTCCGGCCACACACTGCACGATGATGAACTCAAAGATGGAGGTGAGGGCCATGGCCGAAAGCAGGACGGACGTGAGGTGGGTGATGAAGGCCGTGCGCGAATCGAGGAAGACGCGCAGGAAGATGGGCAGGATGCAGTAGGGGATGAGGTAGACGCTGAGGAAGTGGTGCTTCACCATAGTGTAGGTGAGAAGGGGGAAGACCAGCGTGAGCAGCAGAAGCAACATCACCGTGCGTGGGCGTTGCAGATAGTCGCTGCGGAACTGGTTGAAGAACACGAGCAGGCAGACGACGAGTATGGCGGCATAGAGTATCTGCCCGCCGAGCTGGCTGATTTGCTCGCTGGCTGAACGCTTGCGCCCCTCCTGGTGCACCTGCATGGAATGGAGAATGTTGTAGGCCTTTTCGTCCACGATGTCGCCGTGGTCGATAATCTTCTGCCCGGCCACCACCTCGCCCGAGTAGCGCACGAGTTGTTTCTCCAGGTTCTCCAGTTGCGACAGGGAACGTTCCTTGTCGTATTTGAGGTTCGGCTCCAGGAACCGGCTGAGGTTGCAGTGCTGGAGCACGCCGCGCTGATAGCGCGTGGTGTCCTCTTCGTGCATGAGCAGTCGGTAGGCCGTCTTTGGGGTGAACAGTTCGTTGAGCGAGTGGGTGCTACCCATGTTCTGGACGGAAATGACGATGCCCTTGGTCTGGTTGGCCTTCAACTGCTCGTAGTCGTCGGTGGACAGGATGCCGGCCTGATAGATGCGTCTCAGCCTTTCCACGATGTGGTTGCGGTAGGAGTAGGACGTGGCGGGACGCATCTCGTCCTCGAATGCCTTCTTGAAGTTCATCACTAGCCGTTCTTCCGTCTCGGTGTCCATCTCGTAGATGGGGCGGTAGAGGCGCATCAGGCTGTCGTGCTCGTGTTGCAGCAGTTCCTCGGACTTCAGGATGGGGAAGTTCTCACGGGCGATGAACGCCGGATAGTTCCACGGCTTTCCCTCCTTGAACTCAAATTTGAGTTGGTTGCCTCGCGGCATGAAGAACACGAGTGTGGCAATGGCTCCGATGGCCGCCAGCACTCGGTAGACATACCCTCGCGTGGTTATCTTGTTGTAGTGGTTGAATCGGCTCATACTATGCGTAGTTTCGTACAAAAGTACAAAACAAAAGTGAAAAGAGAAAGGTGTAAAGTGAAAAAATGAATCTTTTGAGAGATTATTGAGCCTGCCGTGTCGATTTTTCACATTTCACTTTCAGATTTTCACTATAATTTGTATCTTTGCACGTTAAAGACAAAAAAATAGAAAAGACTATGAACGAAAGAAAAGTGAGAGTGCGTTTCGCACCCAGCCCCACGGGTCCTCTGCATATCGGCGGTGTGCGCACTGCCCTGTACAACTACCTTTTTGCCCGCCAGCACGGCGGCGACATGATTTTCCGCATCGAGGACACCGACTCCACCCGCTTCGTTCCTGGAGCCGAGGAATACATCATCGAGGCCTTCCAGTGGCTGGGCATCAAGTTCGACGAGGGTGTTTCCTTTGGCGGAAACTACGGTCCTTATCGCCAAAGCGAGCGCCGGGACATCTACAAGAAATACGTGCAGCAACTTCTGGACAATGGCAGGGCATACATCGCTTTTGACACGCCCGAGGAACTGGAACGGAAGCGGCAGGAAATTGAGAACTTCCAGTACGACGCTCGCACGCGTGGCATGATGCGCAACTCGCTCACCCTGCCCCGTGAGGAGGTGGACCGCCTGATAGAGGAGGGCCACCAGTACGTAGTCCGCTTCAAGATTGAACCGGGCGAGGACGTACACGTCGACGACCTTATCCGTGGCGACGTGGTCATCAACAGCAGCATTCTCGACGACAAGGTGCTCTTCAAGAGTGCCGACCAGCTGCCCACCTATCACTTGGCAAACATTGTCGATGACCATCTGATGGAGGTCAGCCACGTCATTCGTGGCGAGGAGTGGCTGCCCTCGGCACCGCTTCATGTCCTGCTCTACCGTGCTTTCGGCTGGGAGGACACGATGCCTCGCTTCGCCCATCTGCCCCTGCTGTTGAAGCCCGTGGGCAACGGCAAACTCTCGAAGCGCGACGGCGACAAGCTCGGTTTCCCTGTCTTCCCGCTGGAATGGCACGACCCGAAGTCGGGCGAGGTCAGCAGCGGCTACCGCGAACGGGGCTACCTGCCACAGGCCGTCTGCAACTTCCTGGCCCTGTTGGGATGGAACCCGGGCAACGATCAGGAACTGATGACGATGGACGAGATGATTCGCCTCTTCGACCTCTCGAAGTGCTCGAAGAACGGTGCCAAGTTCGACTACGTCAAGGCCGCCTGGTTCAACCACCAGTACCTGCTCCAGCAGCCCGACGAGGCTTGGACACCTGCGTTTGACAAGTTGCTGAAGGCCGAGGGCATCGAAAGCACGAAGGAGAAGGAGGCCGAGGTGGTCCGCATGATGAAACTGAAGGTCATCGAGTACGTCGACGGCGAGGGCAACAACAAGAAGCGCAACGTAAGTTTCGTCAGCGACCTGTGGCCCCTGACCCGTTTCTTCTTCGTCGCTCCCACGGAGTTCGACCGCGAGGACAAGTTCATTCGCAAGAACTGGAAGGAGGGGACAGCCGGCGAGATGCACCAGTTCATGGACGTGCTGAAGGGCATCGACGACTTCTCCATCGAAGGCCAGAAGGCCGTCGTGGACCCCTGGACCGAGCAGACGGGCATCCGTCCCTGGAACGCCTGGCGCATTTGTCTGGTGGGTGCCGGACAAGGACCTGACATGTACGAACTGGCCGCCTTCCTGGGCAAGAAAGAGACACTGCGCCGCATGGAGTTTGCCATCAACACCCTGAACTGATGCTGTACACACTGGCAATTTACATCTACATGTTGGGGGTGATGCTTGCCTATCCCTTCAACAAGAAAGTGCGTAAGATGGTGAAGGGGCAGTACCGAACCTATAAAACCCTTCGGAAAAAGGTCGACAAGCAAGCGCGTTATGTTTGGTTCCATGCCGCTTCGTTGGGAGAGTTTGAACAGGGGCGTCCCCTGATGGAACGCTTCCGTCGCCTTCACCCCGAGTTCAAGATTCTGCTCACCTTCTTCTCACCCTCGGGCTACGAGGTGCGTAAGAACTACGAAGGGGCAGACCTCATTTGTTACCTGCCCTTCGACACGCCAGGCAATGTCTACGCTTTCTTCCGTCTCATTCGGCCCGAGATGGCCATCTTCATCAAGTATGAGTTCTGGCGCCACTACATGTGGGCATGTCACCACTATCACATTCCCTTCTACAGCGTCAGCAGTACTTTCCGTCCCAACAAGATATTTTTCCGTTGGTATGGAAAATCGTATGCCCACGCATTGAAGTATGTGACCCACTTCTTTGTCCAGGACGAGGAGAGTCGCCGTCTGCTCGGCATGCTCGGCTATGTCGACAATGTGACCATCGTTGGCGACACCCGTTTCGACCGCGTCATCGACATTGCCAATCAGGCCAAACAATTGCCTCTGGTGGAGCGCTTCTGCCAGGGCAGGGCAAACGCCACGAATACTCCCTCCACGGCCCCCTTTGTCTTCGTGGCAGGCAGCAGCTGGCCCCCCGACGAGGACTTGATAATCCCCTATTTCAACAACCATCCCAATATGAAACTCATCTTGGCACCCCATGTCATTGACGAGGGGCATCTGCGCCAAATTGAGCAGAAACTGCGTCGCCCGTCGCTGCGATACACCGAGGCCACGGAGGAGAATGTCGCCCAGGCTGATTGCCTTATTGTCAACTGTTTCGGGCTGCTTTCCAGCATCTACCGCTACGGCCAGGTGGCTTATGTGGGAGGCGGCTTTGGCGTGGGCATCCACAATGTGGCCGAGGCGGCCGTCTATGGTGTGCCCGTGCTCATCGGCCCCAACAACAAAAACTTTCGTGAGGCGCAGGACTTGCTTCGCCTCGGCGGTTGTTTCGAGATAACGGGGCAGACCCTCTTCAATGCCGTTGTCGACCGCTTGACGGTCGACAATGGTCTGCGCGCCACTCGTGGCAACGTCTGTCGCGACTATATTGCCAGCAACGCTGGTGCCTCCGATGTCATATTTGGAAAAATCGAATTCTAAACCTCACGCTATGAAACGCACCCTGCTTCTTCTCATTCTTTCAATTTCTCAATCTTTCATTTTCCATCTGGCGGCTGCCAAGTCTCGCACCATCCGCAGTGTCGCCCCCATCGTGGTGGAAGCCCAGGTGGGCACCGTGCCCCGTCTGCCTTGGCAGGTGTGGGTGACCTACAGTGACGGCTACCAGGAGTGGCGACAGACGCGCTGGAGCAATTCGCTACTCTCTGCCGAACAGGAACAGGCTGCCAAACCCGTAGGGGCGGAATACACCATTGAGGGCTTCGTCATTGGCGACAACACCACCAGTCAGGGTTATCCCCTCACCGCACAGGTCCGCGTGGTGGCGGAGGCCGCTGCCGTGCCCGCTCCCGAACCGAAGGCACATCCGTTGCCCCTGGGGGACGTGCAACTCATCGGTCAGAACCGGTTGACCTCCAACCGCGACCTCGACATCCGCACCCTCCTTTCGTGGGATGTCCGCCAGCAGCTCTACAACTACCGCGACACCTACGGGCTGCCCACTGAGGGCTATCCCGAGGCCGACGGATGGGACTCCCCCACGACGAAACTGAAGGGGCACGGCTCGGGTCACTACATGTCGGCACTGGCCTTTGCCTTTGCCTCCACGCAGGATGCAGCCGTCCGCGACGAACTGCGCCAACGCATCCGCCTCATGGTCGACGAACTGCGTCTGTGCCAGGAGCGAACCTTCGTCTGGAACGACTCTCTTGGGCGCTACTGGGAGGCGCGTGACCTGGCCCCCGAGGCCGAACTCGTGACGCTGAAGGGCAACTGGAAGGCCTTTGACGAATACAAAAAGGACTGGCAGCACTACGGCTACGGCTACCTGAATGCCATCCCTGCGCAACATCCAGCCCTCATCGAGTGCTATCGCGCGTATAATAATGAGGAATGGGTATGGGCTCCCTACTACAGCATACACAAGCAGTTGGCGGGTCTCATCGACATCTCCCTGAACATCGACGACAAGGACATTGCCCAGAAGGCTCTGCTCATTGCCAAGGACATGGGGCTTTGGGTCTGGAACCGCCTGCACTATCGTACCTATGTCAAGACCGACGGCACCCGTGAGGAGCGCCGCCAGCGTCCCGGCAACCGCTACGAGATGTGGAACATGTACATCGCAGGCGAGGTGGGCGGCATGGCCGAATCGCTCAGCCGCCTCTCGGAGATGGTGAAGGACAAGACGGAAAGTGCCCGACTCTTGGAGGCTGCTTCTTTCTTCGATGCTCCGGCCTTCTTCGACCCCGTCAGCCGCAACATCGACGACATCCGCACCCGCCATGCCAATCAGCACATCCCCATGATTACGGGTGCCCTGCGCTCCTATCGCGGCAACGGCAATCCCTTCTACTACAACCTGGCCCTCAACTTCTGGAACCTCGTGCAGGGGCGCTACGCATACGCCATGGGCGGCGTGGGCAACGGCGAAATGTTCCGCCAGCCCTATTCGCAGATTCTGAGCATGAACACCAACGTCATGTCCGATTATCACCGCGACATCTATCCCAACCCCGACATCAACGAGACGTGCTGCGCCTATAACCTGGCCAAGTTGACCAAGGATCTCAACTGCTACGACCCCGACAACGCCGCGCTGATGGACTACTACGAGCGTGTGCTCTACAACCAGATAGTCGGTTCCGTCCATCCCACCAAGTACGGCGTTTGCTACCAGTATGCCGTGGGCATGAACGCTACGAAACCATACGGCAGTGAAACGCCGCAGAGCACTTGCTGTGGCGGTACGGGTGCTGAAAACCATGTAAAGTATCAGGAGGCTGCCTATTTCGTCAGCGACGAAACGCTGTGGGTGGCACTCTACCTGCCCACCGAGGCCTACTGGCGCGACAAGGGCGTGGCCCTTACGCAAACCTGCGAGTGGCCCGCGGAGCAAACTCGTATCACCCTCAAGGGACAGGCCGACTTTGCCATGAAACTTCGCGTGCCCTATTGGGCCACCCAGGGCTTCGAGGTGCGCCTCAACGGGAAACCTCTCCCCCTCACCTCTAAACCTCATAGCCTCAAAACCTCCACGTACTTCGAGATTCCCCGTCGCCATTGGACGGAGGGAGATGTCGTCGAGGTGGTGATGCCCTTCACGAAGCATGTCAACTGGGGGCCCGACAAGATGGACCTTGCCGCTACGGGCAAGAACGAGACGCGCACCCCCTTCACACCCCAGTGGGTGGGTGCCCTGATGCTCGGTCCCCTTGTTATGGCCACGCCCGACGTGGAGACCTGGAAGGAGGCCGACTTCAACCTCAGCCCCGACCTTCGCGAGGTGAAAAGAGGTAAGGGACAAGATATATATATAGGTAAAGTGTCTTTCCAGCCCGACTACTGGCAGACGGGGCATTCTACGCACTATCTCCGTCTGAACGTGGGCAAGTCGAAGCATAAGACCTCGGAGAAGCAACAGGCCAAGGCCGAACTGGCCCAACTGATGCAGGTGGCACGCGAGCGCAAGGCCGACCCGTCAGCATGGGCTCCCTACGGTTTCCAGCGCATGTTGAAGGCCATGGAAGCAGAGGACTTGATGGCCCTGAAGACAGCCATCAGCACCATGCGCCCCGGCAACCTTGCTGAGCCTGAAGACCTTGCCGAACTGCTTCCCCTGCTCACCGAAGCCAAGAACGTCCGTGACAAGACCACGGAGCTGCGCGAGGCCATTCAGTATGCCGACATGGTTGTCCAGTACGTCAACGACGGCTCTGGCACTCACGACCTCATCCAGAAGGCAACGAAACGCCTCCGGGAAGTTAAGAAAACCTATTGAAAGAAATAAAGGGAATCACTTGCGACGGTTGGCACGCTTGCGCCGGATATCCGCTTTTTTCTTAGCCGAACCGCTCCCGTGTGCTCCCGTTACATATTGTTTTTTCTTGGCCTTCGAGCGAACTTTACCGTTCGTCTCGGAGGCTTCGTTTTTTTGTCCTCCGCTGCGAAATGTAATTCCATTGAGGATTACGTCGTCTATGTCGTCGCCTGCAAAATTGTTCATGTTCTTGTCTTTATAGTTCCTTAGGAGAACTTTGATGCCTTTATGCTCATAAAGTCCTAATCGTCAATGATGGAAGAGTCTCACCCCTGTGAATGCCATGGCAATGCCGTATTTGTCGCACGTCTGAATGACGTGGTCGTCCCGTACAGAACCGCCGGCTTGTGCCACATAGCGTACACCGCTCTTGTAGGCTCGCTCGATATTGTCGCCAAAGGGGAAGAATGCATCAGACCCCAGACTTACATCCGTCAGCCGTCCCATCCATTCCCGGCGTTCCTCGTCCGAGAGCGGTGCGGGGCGCTTCGTAAAGAACTTTTGCCATTCGCCGTCGCGCAATACGTCGTCATGTTCCGGGCCAATGAAAATGTCGATGGTGTTGTCTCTGTCTGCCCGTCGTATGTTCTGGACGAAGGGTAGCGACATTACGCGTGGGTGCTGGCGCATCCACCAGATGTCGGCCTTTTGCCCAGCCAGTCGTGTGCAATGGATGCGGCTTTGCTGTCCTGCTCCGATGCCGATGGCCTGACCGTCCTTGGCGTAGCAGACGGAGTTGGACTGTGTGTACTTCAGTGTAATGAGTGCAATTGTCAAGTCGAGTCTTGCCTCGGGGGAGAATGTCTTGTTCTCCGTGGGGATATTCTCAAAGAGGCACGGCTGGGCGAGGTCAATCTCGTTACGCTCTTGCTCAAACGTGATTCCGAACACCTGCTTACGCTCCACGGGGGCTGGCCGGTAGCTGGGGTCCATTCGCAGTACGCAGTACGTTCCCTTGCGTTTCTGCCGGAGAACCTCCAATGCTTCTGGGGTGTAGTCTGGGGCGATGATGCCGTCTGACACTTCACGGTTGACGAGGCGTGCCGTCGATTCGTCGCAAGTGTCTGAGAGGGCGATGAAATCACCGTAGCTCGACATGCGGTCGGCACCGCGGGCACGGGCGTAGGCCGATGCAATGGGGGTGAGGGGTAGGGGGGCGTCGTCCACGAAATAGACTTTCCGCAGGGTCTCGTTCAACGGCAACCCTACGGCAGCCCCTGCCGGACTCACATGTTTGAAACTGGCGGCGGCGGGTAGCCCTGTGGCTGCGCGTAATTCCCTTACCAACTGCCACGAGTTGAATGCGTCTAACAGGTTGATGTATCCGGGGCGTCCGTTCAAGACTTCGAAAGGCAGTTCTGCTTCATTTTCCATGTACACCCGAGCGGCCTTTTGGTTTGGGTTGCATCCGTACTTCAGTGGTAGTTCTTTCATGATTCTTATTCAATTTGTGTGTGCAAAGATAGATAATAATCCCGACATTTCCATCACATTCGCACTACATTTTTCTCCCTTTTTTGTATATTCTGTATAAATTTGTGCAAACGTTATCACGGAATTTTTACGTGAGTGACGAACTTGTAATAAAAAATTACTTTATATAGCGTTGCTTCCTTAATAACCTTACTATGCTTATGGCCATAACCTTACTATGCTTATGGCCGTAACCTTACTATGCTTATGCGCCTAAGTATAGTAATCTTATTTTCGTGCGACTGTTTGTTGGGGTGGCTTTTCCTTTCTTGTCGTCTGATGGTCAGTGTCTTATGTTTAATTTCTCAACCCTTCGGGCACTTGTTTTCTTCTCTTTCTTTCTTTTGTAAATATTTTTCATAAAAATAAAGAACCCGGGTGTTCTTCCTGTTTCTTCGCGTTTTTGTCGAAATCTGGCCCTTTCCGAATCGGCCTGCCCTTTTGCCCCAAAAATGTAATTTCTCCACTTTGTAAAGTCGATATTGCAATTTTTCGTTAATTATTAATTAAATATCTTTGTCAGTTCCAGAAAATTCTGTACCTTTGCGCCCAAATTGTGAATATAAAATGACCAAAAATAAGCGAATCATGAATACAACCCCCATTGGAAGTACGATGAAGTCACGTTTGCTCGCATTGGCTGCGCTTGTTGTGCTGGCAGTCTCGGCCCAGGCACAGAGCAGAATCAACTTCAAATTCAATATTACCCAACGCTACGATGAGGCTCAGGCTAATGGTAGAACCATCGAAAAGAAAGAGGCTGTGACCTCGAAGATGAAGGTCTTCACCTACAACACCGAGAAGCGTGCGAAGGATGCAGTGGCACGTTTTAACCAGGGCTATGAATTGAAACTCACCGAGGGAGACTGCCAGGACATGAAGAGCGTGAACCCCAGAGGCGAGGCCAACAACGTGAAGGCGGATGCCCGTGGCGGTTATGCTGTGTTGACGATGTCCCTTCAGCAGACGGATACGGCGGTGATAGTGCCGATAGCCAAATATTACGAAGAAAGTTCGAACACCGTCACCTTTTCCGGTGAATATTACGGTGGCAAGGTGCTGAAGACCGTGGAGTCGAAGGGTAAGCAGAAGGCACGCGGCGACAAGCAGGCTTCGGCCCGTATCCATGGAAACCGTGTGACCGTGATGGGGCAAATCCGCTTGGACTCGATGTACACTCGTGACGATGCCCGTTTTGTGGGTGTGCCTCGTTTGATGATGGTCCGAGGAGGTGCCGACGGGAAAGATAGCGTTATTCACTATTTCGATGCGTTCGTTTTCGACGGTCTTCCCTATGAGCGTACACAATATCGCCGCATGCAATACGACCTCAGCCACGATAAGCTGAACGGCTACAAGATAAACCGTGATACGTCGGTTATCCGAAGCGAAATCTATATGAATGAGCGTGTCGGCCTCATTCAGGATGAAAGACGCCGCAAGCAGGCTCAGGTGGAGATTGACACCATGACATCCATGTTCATGAAGGAGCGTGGTCAGTATCTCTTTGACTATGTGGCTGAATATGGCCCGATAGACCGAAATAAGAAATACAACGCACGTCTCCATCGTTGGTATGAGGATTATAATAAGGTATATAACGACAATCCTGATTACCTTTTCTGGGACGGTAACCTCCAAGACCCCATGATGTTCCTCGATTGGAGCAGTGCACGCAGTTCGCTTGTGATGGACCCCCTTCCCTATAAGAAAGAGGAAAAGTCAGAGGTCTCCAAGGCCAATCGTACGGTGAAACTGGAGTTCGAGGTCGGCAAGACCAGCCTGGACATGACCGACTCGGCTACGGTGGCAGAGCTGGAGGGCCTGCAGAAGATGCTCCAGCGTTGGTATGATGACGAGAACGCCGAAGTCCGTGACATTTATGTGAAAGGTTACGCATCGCCGGAGGGCGGATATGCCAACAACCGGACACTGGCTGCCGGCCGCGCCCAGAACCTGACTGGCATCCTGCGTAGCCAGCCCGGAGTGAGGAAGGTTAAAGGCTGGCATCACGATTCCGACGTAGTTAGCTGGGATGAGGTGGCAGACAGCCTGGAACAGGTCATCAAGACCCAGGAGGCCATTGATGCCGCCCATGCCATCCGCCAGGTGACTGCTTCGACCAAGGATCGCGATGCCCAGGCACGGCAGATACAGACTTCTGACTATTTCAATTATCTGAAGGACAGTGGCGCACTGAAGATTGTACGCCGCGTGACCATCACGGTGGAATACGTGGCCACACGTATCCTGACCCCCGAAGAAATCTACGAAAAGTATGTGGCTGACGATCCCAAGGGCTATCATGAGGGTATCGGTGAGAAGGACTATGAGTACTACCACCTGATGAACCGCCTCTACGAAGAGGAACGCTGGGATGAACTGGAGACCATTTCCAAGGCCGCCTTTGATAACATTGAGGTTACGGGTGAACAGGCTACGAGAGGACGTCGTAAACTGAATCCCGAGTGGACACCCGAGAAGGATGGCACCGTGGACAAGTATATTATAGAGGAGGACCGTAACAATCCCTATTTCCGTCCCTATGCCTTGGCCGCCTACTACCTCTCTTGCTGCAAGCTGAGAAAGGAAGAGGCCGACACCACACTCTTGGCCCATTTCCTTGACGACCATCGTGAGCGCAAGGATAAGGATCCCGATTTGGGACAGGGCTATGGCGTATGGAACGAACCTTCCATCGTGGTCAACCACATCCTGATGTACTGCTATGCCCGCGACTTTGAGCGCGCTGAGTTCTACGCCCTCAACTGGTTGCCTGAGCACACTGGCAATCCGGAGGTTGACGAGGCCTGCCATAACTTGACGATGTTTGTGCGCTGCCTGAATGGCGACGAGGAGAATCCCGAGGTCCAGGAGTACATTCGGTCGACGTCGCCCATGAACGCCGCCGTAGTGGCTGCGGCTACGAATTCGAAGGCAGGCTTCACGGAGGCCATGAACATCCTGAACGACTCCACCCAGGTGGACTACTCGGATGCAAAGGTCCACTACCTGAAGGCTATCTGCGGATTCCGTCTCCAGCCTAATACCGATTACGAGCATCCGGCCTACCCCGCTTACAACATCTATGACCGTGAGGGTGATGAGGAAACCGGAAAGCGTGACTGGGCTGCCCCCATGCTGGTGGCCCTCAACATAGCCCCGGAGATGGAGAAGACCCTGGAGGTGGATGGCTACTTCAACGATGCCTACCGCCGTATGGTGAAGTACTTCCGCAAGAGACTGAAGGACGGTGCTGCCATCGAAGACATCTGCAAGGAGTATGACACCCTGCGTGCCAAATATGCAACGGATAAGAAATAATGTACATATGTGCGCGCATACGTGATAATAATGTTTTGAGGTAAAAGATTCATTTAAGGATTAAATAAGGAATATGGGACTTAAGAAAATTTTTGTTGTGGCTCTTCTTGCAGCAGGTTCTGCTGCGGTTGTAGCACAGGAGGAGTTTACGCCCGAATATTTGGCTAAGACCACAAGCTACAGGGAGCGGTTCAGTTCTAATATGCGTGATAGCATCACGGCTGAGCGCTACTATAATAGATATGTACGTACCTTCAACAAGGCTCGTCAGACGGATAGTCTGAGCGATTGGAAGGATTTCCATTATGCATGGAAAAAGTTGGTGGAGGTGGCCCCCTATGCTACACACAACTTGACCAACCTCGGTTCCGGCGCATGGGTCTTTGAGCAGAAATTGTTGCCGATGGAGCAGGATCCCGTACAGCGGTATGCCTATTTCAAGGAACTGATGTGGATCTATGACTTCCGAATCAATCATTTGAAGCAACTGAATGCCATTCCTCGTGACAATGGCGACAAGCGTCCGCCGCTGGACTTGGGAGCAGCCATGATTCAGAGAGCACATGCCTATCACCAGCTGGGACAGGAGTCTGGCTATGCTCCCGGAAAGACGTATGATAAGGTGAAAGCCTATCAGAACTTTGTGGCAGCGTTCGATACAATCCGCGCTAAGGGTATTAAGAGCACAAATACCAAAGACGCTGATGACGAGAATGAGATAGACCCATACTACACGGAAGAATATTTCCTGACCGGGCGTGACCTCTATCTTATGGACAAGGATAAGTACATGGAGCAGTTCTTGACGGACTATACCACCTTCTTGGAAACTTGTGATATGATGATGGCCACGTACAATGGCGTGGATTCCGTTAAATATGCACAGTATGCCATGCGCCGTAACAATATTGAGTTCTATTTCGTGCAGTCTGGTGCAGGCAGTGCCGAAAACCTGACGAAGTATTACACGCCGCGTCTGAATGAAAACAAGGAAAATCAGGCGTTCCTGAAGAAGGCGGTTCACTTGATGATACAGAAGGACAGCCTGCTGGCTGAAAACGTGTTTGCAAGAGCCTGCCAGTTGTCATACAACTTGGAACCAGACTATGAGAACTGCATTGGCATGGCATTGGTGCAGAAAAATCAGTTCGAAGACAAAACCGAAGCTTTAAAGTATTTCAATAAGGCTGACGAATTGGCCAAGACCCCGGCAGAGCGATATGCTACAAAGTTCAATATCGGAATGGCATTGGCCAGTGAACCTGCACCCTCTGAAAAGACAGTAGACGGTTGGGCACAGATGTCAACCGCAGAGCACAATGACCTGGTGTTGGCTTGGCGTGGTCGTCAGAGAGCCGCTGCGGCTGTGCTGAACGAAAGTCTTATGTTTGCGAAGGAGGCAGGCAAGCCCACTCAGTACTGGGCTCCCATCTACTATAGCATGGCTTCGGCCTACAGAAAGGCCGGAGAAAGTGGTGACCTGGATAACGCTGAGGAGTGCCTGCGCAATGTGGCTTTGGCCTATGCTCCATACGCCGAGAGCCATCAGAACGGTATCGACTATGAGACAGAGCAGATAGCAAATGCCAGAACAAGACTGGCTGAGGCTCAAGCTCGTGAAGCCGAATATAGAAAGAACAAGGCTCAGTATGAGGCTTACCAGCGGCGACAGGCCGAAATTGCTCGCAAGCAGGCTGAAGAAGCTGCATTCTGGGGCAAAAAATAATTTGAGCGTAAAAGAAACGAAATACATTTGATATATAATTAAGGTAATGAGATACAGATTCATCTTTCTGTGGGCTGCCCTGTGTGGCCTGATGTCTGTGGGGACTGCCAAGGCTCAAAGCTTTGAGGATGAGGAATTCTTTAAGTCACTCTTCCCCCCAAAAGATACCCTCAATACAGATGACGTGTACCAGGACAAACTGATTAAGCGGTTCTCCTTCCACGTAAATGCTGTTGACTGGCTCTTGACGATGCCCAGTGTGGGTGTGGAGTTTGACTTGAACAAGAAGGTCGACGTGAAAAAGAAAGTCAAGACCAATCGTTCCGTTCTGCTTTTTGGAAAGTACAATGGCAACACGAAACATTCCATCACCCCGAAGTTCGTATTCAACGTGGCGGCCGTTCGTATGGAGTTCCGTAAGTACTGGAGAACGGGTAAGGTCGGTTTGGACGACTATTATCATGAGGACTATAAGACGATGGATTTGTACAAACCCGATACTCTTTGGAGAAAAGAGATGGTCGTGAACAATTTTGGTGATTCCGTTTCTCAGAATGTCTTCTATTTCAGTCCTAAAGACTCTGCTGAGATGATTAAGAGAGGCGGTGTCGGGGCATACGAATATGAGGGTGACCCCAACCGTGGCCGATTGTCAAATGTGTATGAGAATTCTCGTCGTCTCATCTCTACTCGCACCATCGAAAATGCCCGAAACTGGCGTGCTTACTACCTCGGTGCATTCCTTGGTTGGGACAAGTATTCCTGGTGCTTCGGAAAGAAGGGCGAACAGGGCAACATTCTCTCCGTAGGTGCCACGTTTGGTTGGAGCATACCTTTGATGGCCGCCCGTAACAGCGAACGGGGACTCGACCTTGACTTGGGTCTTAATGCGGGTCTGCCTTTCGTGAAGTATGAAGGCTATAAATATATTTATCAAGAAGGAAATTCGTATTATGCTCACCGTGGCCGTTCGCTGGACGACGGATGGAGCATCAATCCCAAGTATATTCTGCGTGATGTACATGTTTCACTCGTGTATCGCTTCCGTTCCATCAGTCGTAAGGTTTCTCTTGCGATTGTGGATGACTACCAGAAGCACATTGACGAATGGAAAGAACGTCGTGCACGTATGATACGAGAAAAGCAAGAGATTGAAGCCCGTGCGGCTGCAATTAAGGATTCGTTGGAGCGTTCTCAGAGACGTGCCGCAGACTCCACATCACGTGCCGACGACGAGCGTCGCGACTACTTACGTGCATTGATGGAAATCTATCCCGATTCCACGCTTCATGGACGTGACTCAGTGGACTACATCCGACTTATCCTCGGCAAGGATACATTGGAGTATGTACGTGAAAAGGCTCGTGCAGACCGCTTGCAGCAATTGGAGGATCGCAGAGTGCAAGATTCTCTTGAGTTCGTCAGAAGGAGTCTTGAACGCGATAGTCTGACTAAGGCTCGAATTGAAAAGAACAAACAGGATCGTGCAAGAAAGGATAGTCTTGAAGAACGTTCGAAGTTCGTGAAGGACAGCATCCAACATGCTAACGACAGTATCGATCAGCGCCGTAAGGATAGCATTCAGCATATCAACGATAGTATTCAGGGCGTGAAGAACAGAGTGCGTGACAGCATCCAACATGCAAAAGATGCGGCTCGCAAGGCAGAACAGGATAAGCGCAATGCTGCACAACGTGCAAGGCAGGCACGCGAAGATTCTGCTCAGGCAGCCCGTCAGGCTATCATTGACAAACAAAAGGCTGAGGAAAAGCATCGGAAAGATTCTATAGAGACTGTGGAGAAGAATAGGCGAGTGGAGGCTGAAGCTCAGCGCAAGGTCGCAGAGAGCCAGCGTGAAGCTGAACGCAAGGAAGAGGCGCGGAGAAAAGAAGCTGAGAAGATTGCTAAACAAAGAGAGCGCGAGGCCGAGAAGGAAGCTGAAGAAGTACGGAAAAAGCTTGAACAGCAGAACAAAGAGGCTGAAAAGCAACGTAAGGCCGCTGAGGCTGAACAAAAGAAACAGGCCAAAGAGGCAGTAGAGGCTGACAAACGTCAGGCTGCTGAGGAGAAGGCTGCTGCAGAGAAAGCCGAAAAGGAAGAAAAAGCCCGGGAGGCTGCTGAAAGGAAGCGACAAGAGGAAGATGCAAAGGTTGCTGAAGAGGCCGCAAAGAAAGCCGAAGCCTTAGAGCGTGAGAAGGAGAAAGCTGCAGCAAAGGCAGATAAGACTGCTGATGCAAACGAGGAGAAACGTGCTAAGGATGAGGAAAAGGCTCAGAAAGCAGCTGAGAAAGCAGCCGAGAAAGCCCAAAGAGAGCGTGAAAAGGCCGAGGCAAAAGCTCAGAGAGAACGTGAGAAAGCCGAGGCAAAAGCCGCCAAGGAGGCTGAAAAAGCTGCAAGAAAAGCTGAAAAAGAGGCTGAAAAGAGCGAATAAAGTGGGTAGACAAACTGAAACATTGAACTGAAAACAGATAATAGGATATGCGTTTAAGATATTTCTTAGGAATGGTTGCGACTCTGTCGCTTACGTCATGCAGTGTAGACGTGGATGTCTATCCCACTTCGAAGTTGATAGTCTCGACTACTTCGAACTTGGGTAATGGGAAGTATATGTTGGTAAATAGTGACCAGACCGTCATAAATGTAACTCAACAGCCGATAGAGTTAATTAACGGAACGTATGAATTGATTTATGTGGCATCAGAAGATGACATTTGCTCTATTACAGGGTATGACTACGGTTCGCTCGATTATTCAAAGGCTCGTATCGCTTATAAGCGTAATGTGATGAATGCATCAGATTTGAGAAGTGTTGAATATGACCATCAGACCGTAACGGTTCCGGGGGCGGGACGTGTAATAGTTATCCCCCGTGTGTTGACACAGGAGTACACAGTGCAATGGACTGTAACAGCCGAGCAAGAAACCGCACTTAAGAAAAAACCGAAGGGAGGAACAATGGGTAATCTTCCTTCATCATTCAGTCTGAAAACGGGGGAAGCGGCCAGCAGCGGAAATTTGCAAGTGAACTTCTCCTTCACCACCGAGACATTGTCTTCGGGGGATGTCCGTCGTACGGCCAAAGTCATTCTTCCTATAATGGACAAGCTTCCTGAAAAGTTCTACCTGCGTACTTCGGAATCAACGAAGAGCCGTGACTTTACTTTAGATAACACTACGATTACAATCAAATAGGTATGAAAGTTTTGATGAGACGTCTGTTCATGACAATAATGATAAGTCTGTCGGTGGTCGAGGTGGCCAACGCTCAGATGTTGGCGTTGAAAACCAATGCACTGAACTACGCGGCTTTTGCCCCTAACATCGGTGCGGAATTGGTTACGAGCGGTAAAACGAGTGTAAGTTTGGAGGCTGTGGGAGCTTTCCATTCCTTTGGGACAAACCTGAAGGCTTTTGGCTTGATTCCCGAGGTCCGCTATTGGTTCCATGGACGTCCGATGACGAGAGAATTCATCGGGCTGAGTGTCATGGGCGGAACTTATAATATGCGCAATAACCACAAAACTTTCAAAGGTAATGTCGGTGGTTTCGGAGTGACCTTTGGTTACTCATGGCGCCTGGGGCATAAGGAGCGTTGGACAATGGAGGCTCATGCTGGTCTGGGCTTTGCCCGTTATAATCAGCATGTACGTTATGCTCCGGAGTTTAATGAAAGTGAGTGGACGGATAAGCGCTTTAAAGAACACGGCTGGGTCTTTATGCCCTACAAACTGGGCTTATCTTTCAGTTATATCCTGCCTACGGAAAAGGTATTGAAGAATTTGTAGTGGTTATTTAAGGTATAAAGATAGAATAAGAAATATACGCGATATGTTTACAATAAGAACAAGATATGCTTGTGTGCTTTCCCTGCTCGTTGGGGCATTCGCTGTGAATGCCCAAGGGGCAGTGTCGCAAGAAGGTGGATTGGTTGCTGATTCTGTGGCCGTCGATTCTCTTTCTACGGGAGCAATGACCGCAGACTCGGCTAAGGTTACCAACGTAACTACCACTAAGGCCAAGGAACTTGTAGGTGTCCACATGTCGAAAGGCACAAATACTGAGGATCCTTTCAATGCGCGTCTGCAGAAACGTTATCTGGGTTCAACAGAACTCTTCAAGCAGGAGAAGTGGACACGTCATTTTAATCTCAGTGTGTTCTCTGGTGCCACATTGCACGGGAGTCCCAGTAGTGTAGGGTCTAAGGCTAATACCTTTGACTATGGTCTCCCTATAGGTGCAAGCGCCAGTTATCAGTGGCATGCCCTTCATTCCGTTCGCTTGATGTATGTTCATAATACCTTCCGCTCGAACGACCGAGCCGTGGGGAATCTGAAAATCCATGAGGCTGGCGTCGGTTATATGTTCAATCTGACAAACTACTTTAAGGGATATAATCCTAACAAGCGTTTCCATACCTCTCTGACGGGAACTGCCTTCTTGACTCATGTTGAGGATGGTGCGAAAAGAAACCGCCTGAGTGCTCGTGGCGAAGTCGGCTTGTTATTTGACTACCGCTTGCCCAAAACGCCTATTTCTGTATTTATAGAGCCTTATTTCGGACTTTCAACCGATGACTATGACCGTGTGTTTACGCCACATCGCTATGATTGGCTCGGTGGCGTACGTGGAGGTTTGTCTCTTAGTACCACTTCTTTGCAGGACTTTGCGGATCATGTGAAGGAGGCTCGCCTGATGGACGATCCTAATTTCAAAAAGGCTCCCTGGTTCCAACACTTCTATTTTGGTTCCAGCTATGGACGTATGTGGTCGAATACCTACAAGATTCCTGGTTTGGGTAACAAAATGGTAGATTCTCACTTGTATTTGGGATATCGCTTTACACCAGTTCACTCATTACGCTTCCAAGCAACTTATTACAAGACCCCAGAAGCATTGGAGCGTAAGCACCATGTAATGGGCGAGTTAGATTATCAGATTAATTTTACGAACATGTGGCGTGGCTTTGACCCCAATCGCCATTTCCGCGTAGCTGGTTTCTTGGGTGTCGGCGGTCGTTATTTGCCTACTGGGGCTTCGTGGAATCATTATACAAAGGAGCGCCTTGCCCCAATGGTTATTGGTGGTTTAGATTTCCATTATTATGTGACTCCCAACATCAGCTTCTTCTTGGAACCGTATGTTGGAAATGCATTCCCCGTGGGTAAGGGCACTAAGAACACTGTCTTCTATGGTGCAAGAGGTGGTTTCCAAGTAGATCTCTATCCTTCGCACATTTACATGCCTCACTATGCGATAACCGACGAGGATCAGGATGTCGCTTATCAATGGAAGAGCCGTCCAATTACACATTTCTACTACGGTACCAGTTTGGGCATCCGTGGCGTGCATACTCAAGTAGGGGAGAACCATCGTACGATGCCCTTCAACTTCTTCCTTGGTTATCGTTTTACTCCTGTGCAGTCTCTGCGTTTGCAGTTTTCTTATATCAAGACTTATGAGAATCTGTTGCGCCGTAAGCATACCGCTGCGGAACTGGATTATATGGTGAACTTCACCAATCTCTTCTATGGCTATAAAGGCGATGCAGACAATAATTACAAGAATGAGCGACGCTTGAATGTGAGTGGATATGTCGGTGTTGGTACCAAGAATCTGGTTTACAAGAACTCTACAGGTAAGAATGCATTGATGTACACAACGGGTGCCCTCGTCCGCTATCGTTTTTATAAAGGGCTGAGCGTTTTTGCCGAACCCTATGCTGCACTTTCGTATCAAAGCAAGCAGCGCTATTACGTGTTTGATTATGGAATTAACGGTGGTCTTGTCATGAACCTTGATGAAATCAATGTCTATGGCGAGCGAGCTCGCGGTTATCTTCCCTCTGATTGGAGTCGTAAATTTTGGCGCCACATGTTTGTCGGTGGAAGCGGCGGAATTATGGGTGTACATACCTTAAAAGAGAAAAATCGTATAACCACTCCAATGAACATGTTTGTGGGATACCGTTTCACGCCTAACCAAGCCTTGCGTTTGAAAGGTTCTTATATTCGGACGATGGAAAATGTGGACCGTAAGCACCATGTGCAGGGTGAGATTGACTATATGTTGAATGTGACGAACATGTTCCTTGACTATAATCCCAAGCGCCTGTTGAATGTCTTCACTTATTGGGGTATTGGTGCGAAATATTTGGATACGTTTGATGGTGACCGTGATGGGAAACTTTCTCCTATGGCCACGATGGGTTTAGATGTGGCACTGCGCATCAAGCGAGGATTGAGTGTGTTTGCAGAACCCTATTTGGCAGTTGCAAAGGGAAAGGGACAAGGCTTCTATACAATGTACTACGGAGCAAACTTAGGTTTGGCTCTTAACTTTGAGGATGTATATGCCTATAATCCTCATTGGGGCAATCCCGATACCCATTGGCTGGATCAGAAACCCAAAGATCATTTCTTCTTTGGTGCAAGTGCAGGTTGGATGCGCACGCAGTTCCAGCGTGACCATAATACAATTCCTTTGACGCTCTTTGCAGGGTATCGCTTCTCTCCGATTCATGCGTTGAGACTGAAGGCTTCGTTCAATAGAACTAAGATTGCCTCTAAGAGTCGTCAGTATCTCACTGGTGGCGTAGATTACATGTTCAACCTCTCCAATATGCTCAGTGGATACAAACCGAATCGCCCAATCAACTTGATAGGTTTCGTTGGTCTCGGGCTTCGTGACACCAATCCTTCTGTAAAGGCATTCTCAGATACCAAGATGCGTTTGATGGGCAATGCGGGTCTGGACATCGCTTATCGTTTGACACGTAACGTAAACATTTTTGTAGAGCCTTATGTGGGAGCTGTTCATAGTAATAGTAGTACTGCTTTTGTCAACTATTTTATGGGCATCAATGGAGGTCTGGTTGTTAATCTTGAAGACCTTTCCCAACCCTATAGAAATGACAAGAATCCCACTAACCATCGTCCGTTCTTTGAGGCAGCATATGGTTGGATGATGCCTCTGGGCACTGGTGCAGGCATGCATGGAACCGGTTTGTCGCTTGATGCTCGTGCCGGTGTTTGGATTGACCCGATTTTTGGAATTCGTGGTTCATTGGTTGCAGAGAATTATACTTATTCAAAGCATTATCACACACAGGCGGCTCTCGCAGCAAAAAATTCTACGGGTTATGCTAATTCTATGATAGTCAAGTTCCGTGTAGAAGGTATGCTTAATCTCTTGAATCTGATTTCAGATCGCCGCCAGCATCCTGATGACTATAAGTTCGACTTGAACTTGGCCGGTGGTCTTGAGATCGGTGGCATGGGTAAGAAGTACGCCCTTGGCATGAATCAGGATCGATTTGGGATGTATGGTGCAACCGTAGCCTTACAGGCCTTGTATAAAGTTTCCAATACGACATCAATCTTCATTGAGCCTCGCTATGAGCGTATGAACAGTTTCCATACTCGTTCAAATGCTGCGCGTTTCAATCATGCAATCAAGGACGATATCATGACTTTGAGCGCAGGTCTTCGGTTGGCTCGTGGTACAAAGGAACAGCGTGAGTCTGAGCGGCGTCTGAATTTTGAGCAGACAATGTTTATTGGTGTCACGGGTGGTGGCTACAAGGCTATTGCTGCTTATAAGGCTAATGACAAAGGCGGTCGTTTGGGCGGTTTTGCCAATTTCAGTTTAGGTTTCCTCATCTCTCCCTTGCATGGAGTGAAGGTGGCTTTCCAGCCCTCTTGGTACTCTGCAAAAGTCAGAGAGTGGAATACTGGCAAATCAAAGTTTGGTTTGATGGATTACCGTGCGCTCTA
This sequence comes from Bacteroidaceae bacterium, assembly GCA_017453445.1. Taxonomy (GTDB): domain Bacteria; phylum Bacteroidota; class Bacteroidia; order Bacteroidales; family Bacteroidaceae; genus Physcousia. Next base: position 8,217 of record JAFTEX010000099.1, on the reverse strand, counting down.
CATGCTTAACTTTAGCAATCTTTATCAAGGCGAGGCTCGTCGCAAAGTGGATGCTTATCTTGAAGGAGGTATAGCATTGTCTACGCTCCGTTCTGTACCTGCAGGCATGAAGAAGAAAGTAGCCGCAGGGCCTGCTTTCGGTTTCTTGATTGCCTTTAATTTGAACAAGCACTGGGCAATCACAACTGAGCCTATGGGGCAATTGATTTTCAAGAAAGGCTTCTTGCCAGGCTATGGTATCAAACCCCGTATGGCGCGCATGAGGGCAGACCTTTCTATTGGTACAATGTGGAAATTCTAAAAATCAAAAGAAGTCCTAAATATAAAGAATGCAAAATATTCGTAATATTGCTATTATCGCTCATGTCGACCATGGTAAGACTACCTTGGTCGACAAGATGCTTTTAGAGGGGAACCTGTTTCGCGATAACCAGCAGACAGGTGAGTTGATGCTGGATAACAATGAGTTGGAGCGCGAACGCGGTATTACCATTTTGTCCAAGAATGTGAGTATCAACTACAAGGGCACGAAGATTAACATCATCGACACCCCAGGGCACTCCGACTTCGGTGGCGAGGTTGAACGTGTGCTGAACATGGCCGATGGCTGCCTGCTGCTGGTTGATGCCTTTGAGGGCCCTATGCCACAGACGCGCTTTGTGCTCCGCAAGGCGCTGGAAATCGGACTGAAACCCATTGTGGTTGTGAACAAGGTGGACAAACTGAACTGTCGCCCAGAGGAGGTCTATGAGATGGTCTTCGACCTTATGTTCGATCTCGGCGGCACGGAGGAGCAACTGGACTTCCCCGTCATCTACGGTTCGGCCAAGAACGGATGGATGGGGCCAGATTATTCAAACCCCACCCAAGACATCAAGTACTTGCTCGACCAGATTTTGGAACACATCCCTGCGCCTAAACAATTGGAGGGGACACCTCAGATGCTCATCACGTCGCTCGACTACTCAATTTACACTGGCCGCATAGCCGTGGGACGCGTACACCGTGGCACCATCTGTGAAGGCATGAACATCACCATCGCCCACCGCGACGGGCGCATGGAAAAGACCAAGATTAAGGAACTGCACACCTTCACAGGCATGGGGCAGGCGCGCATTTCGGAGGTCTCGAGCGGCGACATCTGTGCTATCATCGGGTTGGAGAACTTCGAAATCGGCGACACCATTTGTGACTTCGCAAACCCCGAACCATTGCCCCCCATCAGCATAGACGAACCTACGATGTCCATGCTCTTCACCATCAACGACTCCCCCTTCTTCGGGAAGGAGGGCAAGTACTGCACCAGCCGCCACATCGGTGACCGCCTGACGAAGGAGTTGGAGAAGAACCTGGCTCTGCGTGTTGAGCAGCCCGAGGGCTACAACGACCGTTGGATTGTATCGGGTCGAGGTGTGCTGCACCTCAGTGTGCTCATTGAGACTATGCGCCGCGAGGGCTACGAACTGCAGGTCGGCCAGCCTCAGGTCATTTATAAGGAAATCGACGGTGTGCGTTGCGAAGCCATTGAGGAACTGACCATCAACGTGCCCGAGGAATTCTCCTCGAAGATGATTGACATGGTCACGCGCCGTAAGGGTGAGATGACCAGTATGGAGACTCAAGGCTCACGTGTCAACATCGAGTTCAACATCCCTTCGCGCGGCATCATCGGCTTGCGTACCAACGTCCTCACCGCCTCTCAGGGCGAGGCCATCATGGCTCATCGCTATAAGGAGTATCAGCCCTACAAGGGCGATATTCAGCGCCGCGTCAATGGTTCCATGATTGCCCTCGAAGGGGGCACGGCCTACGCTTACGCCATCAACAACCTTCAGGACCGCGGTTCTTTCTTCATCGACCCCCAGGACCAAGTCTATGCAGGTCAGGTTGTCGGCGAGCATGTTCACGAGAACGACCTTGTCGTCAACGTCTGCAAGGCCAAGCAGCTCACCAACATGCGAGCTTCCGGCTCCGATGAGAAGGTGCGTATCATTCCGCCCATCGTCTTCTCTCTGGAGGAAGCCTTGGAGTACATCAAGGAAGACGAGTACGTGGAGGTGACACCCAAGTCGATGCGTCTCCGCAAGATAATCCTTGACCACCTGGAGCGCAAGCGCGCAGGTCGCAAGGAGTAAAGAGGCGAGATATTCTTACCTATTAACCTCGGCGCGAGCGTAGGTAGTTGGCAAAGATGTGGGCCGCACTCTCCACCTTGGCGGCACAGGGGCGGCTTTTGTAGTATTCCGCGGTGCGCGCAGAGGCTACGTAGCTGCAACATGCCTTTTCGAATCCCTTCAGTCCCAGGATCTCGGCGCAGATAAGGCTGCCGTTCTCTGCCTCGGATTGTGCTAATAGTTCCTGTACCACTTTGTAGCAGGCCGACTTGCCCTCGCGGTCGCCGCCCTCGGTCTGTCCGCAGTCGAGTCCCACAAGCATTACGATGGCCGACACGGCTCCGCACATCATGCGCAACCTGCCCACGCCACCACCAAATCCAGCGGCTATGCGTTTGGCCAGCGTGTCGTCCAGCCCGTACAGGTCGGCAAAGGCAGCCACCACACTTTGGCAGCAGCCATATCCGGCCATGAAGTAGTCCACAGCTCGCTGCACCCTAGCTTCCAGTTCCTCATCGGAGGGAATCCCTTTTCTTTGTGTGTCCATTCAGTATGTTCTCATTAATTTTTCGGTTCTTGTTCGGCAAAGTTACGTAAAAGCGAGTGTAGAACAAAACAAACTCGTTTGTTTTTTCTGCCTTTGCATCCTAATGTCTAATCCATAGGGATAACCACTTATTGTCAGGGGGCATTGCTGCAAGTGATTTCTGATGATACGAAACCCATCGTTATGAGCCTGTGAGGCCGTTTGCCCGAAGAACGAGAGCATTGCCAACATCGCCCGCCTCAACCGCGAGTTCATCTCGGCAAAACTGGCAGACTAAGTAGAAAGGAGCACAAATACTATTTGACAAAAAGTACCACAGACTCTGTGGTGCTTTTTGCCTATTTCTGACATTTTGTCTTTACTCTATAATAATATGTGAAGGATTCCATGCACGGTTACCAGTCGTCGTCCTCACCGCCAACGACTCCGTTTTTCACGGCTTCCCCTATCTTGTCCATGACCACGTTGGAGTAGGCGTGTGTCATTACCAGGGCCTTGGCGCTGGTGCGCTTTTGGCGGTCCTTCTCTACGAAGGGGAAGTGGTGGGCAATCTCCCATTGTTCGTCGTAGAGATTGGGGTTGGTATTGTCTCCCTTTTTCCGCTTCGAGTCACCATAGGATTTGTGGTTCTTGTCTGTGGGACTCAGCCAGCCACCAGTAATGTCGGCGAGCACATCGTAGGTCTGCACGGTGTAGGTCACGCGCACACGTCCCTCCTTGATGTCAAGGCGGATAATGGGCGTGATGCTGACGGAATACTTGTTCAGCGTACCCATGTGCTGGGCGATGTCGTTGATGGTGGAGGAGATGATGATGCAACCGCTCTCCTTGTCGTTGAGTGTGATGGCTTGGGGGTCCTTGAAGGTTGCCGTGACCCAATAGTTAAGGTTGATGTAGAGTTGCGCCTTGGTTTTGCCAGGAGCTTCGATGATTTCCTGATAGGTGAGACTTTCGTTCTTGTCGAGTTCCATGTTGCGTGCCAGGTTGGCCGCAGCTTCAGTCCATTTGTCGCCGTAGCGCTGCTTTGCATACTTCTCCAGGTCGGCGGCCTTCATCACTTGTGCCTGGGCACCCGTCAGAATGCAACTGAGCAGGAAGGCAAGCATGGTTGATAATGTTCTTTTCATAGTTAATTTATTCTTTTGTTGTGGTTAAACTTGGATTGAATATTTTTTAATCTGCCAATTTTTCAGATTCTTTTAATACCTCCAATTGCAAAGATACTAAATTCCTGTTTCCCTCTGAAATATTATTTGTAAAATGTTCTGCACACTCAATGAAATACCCAACTCCGAGTCGGGCGATACGTGGGATATTGTCGTGAGAATGCAAGAAAATTATCAAAAAAATATAGTACTAGGTATTGCAAGGTATTATATTTTTATTTAACTTTGCATCGTGAAGTTAAACTTAAAGCGTATAATCATTATGGACAACAAGCGTTTTTACCTTTCGGATACCGACAGAAAGATTGCCGGAGTGTGTGGCGGCATCGCCGAGTACTTCGAGGTCGACTCCCTCTTGGTGCGTGTTCTTTTCCTGTTTGCCATCTTCAGCGTGGGCGGTGGCCTTTTTGCCTACATCGTCCTCTGGCTCCTGGCTCCACGGAGGACCTATCAGCACTGATGACTTTCAACTTTCAACTCTCAACTTTCAACTTTTATCTCATGGACATCAACAACGCCAAATCCCAGATGCGAAAGGGGATGCTCGAATACTGCATCCTGCTCCTGCTGCGGCGCGCGCCGGCCTACGCCAGCGACATCATCCGCCAACTGCAGGAAGCCGAACTCTTGGTGGTGGAGGGCACACTCTACCCACTGCTGACGCGACTGAAGAAGGACGGCCTGCTCTCCTACGAATGGCAGGAGAGCACGCAGGGGCCGCCCCGCAAGTACTACGCCCTGACCCCCGAAGGCGAAGAGTTCCTCGGGGGCCTCGACCAGGCCTGGACCGAACTGGCCACGACCGTGAACTACCTTAAAAGTACCCACCTCCTAACCCATCAAGAATCATGAAAAAGAACATCACCATAAACCTCCTGGGCCGACTCTACGCCATCGACGAGGACGCCTACGAACTGCTGAAGCGCTACACCGACTCGCTGCACAGCTACTTCGCCCGGCGCGAGGGCGGCGAGGAGATAGCTGACGACATTGAGGCCCGCATCGCCGAACTGTTCGACGAACTGAAGCAGGGCGGCCTGCAGGCCATCACCATCGAACACGTGGAGGACATCATCCACCGCGTGGGCAGACCGGAAGATATGGAGGAAGAAGCCCCCTCCCAAGACCCCTCCCGGCCTCCCCGTGAAGGGGAGGAGAGGGGGCAAAGCGAAGAGGACGGAGAAGCTCCCTCCCTCACGGGAAGGGCGGGGGAGGGTCGTCACCGTCGCCTCTATCGCAACCTTGCCGACCGCAAGCTCATGGGTGTACTCTCCGGCCTGGCCGCCTACTTCGGCGGCGACGTCCTTTGGTGGCGACTGGGTTATGTCGCCCTGTTCTTCCTGCCTGGCGGACTCGTCTCCCGCATGTTCTACTGGTCGAGTTGGCAGTGGAGCATCAGCCTCAACTTCACGCTCATCATCCTCTACGTCGCCCTGGGCATACTCATGCCCGTGGCCGAGACGCCCGAGGACCGGCTGCGCATGAAGGGCAAGCCCGTCAACCCGCAGAACCTGGCCGACGAGGTCAGCCAGCCGCAGCCCACGCAGCGTCCTGGCGAGGGTCACATGGGTTGCTTGGGCGGCTTCTTCTTCATCGTGGGCACCCTCGTCCGCTGGTTCATCTACGGCATGGGTATCGCCCTGGCCTTCACCCTGCTGGCGTGCATTGTGGCCCTGATAGCCGTCATTACCATGCCCCACACGATGATTCACGAGAGCGACCCCACCTTCTGGCAGTTCTTCGATGCCAACCAGAGCCTCCTGCTCACGGCCTCCATGCTCTCGCTGGGCGTGCTGCTCATACCGACGTACTGCATCATCCACAGTTTCTTCAGCGAAATCCGTATGCTGCAGCCCATGGGCTTCCGCCAGCGCCTCGCCTTCCTAATTGTCTGGATTGGCCTGTTCATCGCCGCCGCAGTCTTCTGCACGCGTCTCGTGGGCAAGATTAAGGAGGCCGAGGACAAGAGTTGGCAAATCCGCGACGAACAGTACCGCAAGGAGAACACCCACGACGGCATCTTCTACGAGCCCGACGAGTGGGACTTCCTCTCGGAGCGCGGCTGGCGCGTCCTGCGGGCCGATCATTGCGACCGTTACACCGCCAGCGGGCAATACTACACGGGTCACAATGCCCGCTACATCGACACCTACGACGGGCGCCACCGCCAGCTCTTCACCATCGAGCGCACCGAGCCGCTCCAGCCCGGCACCTACCGTCTGACGGCCTGTGTGCGTGCCAACGGGCAGGGGGCCTACGTCTATGCCTTTACCGATACGCTCGCCGAGAACGGTACGGTCTATCAGACCGAAATCCCCGCCGACGGCAACACGGGCGGCGGCCTGTGGCGCGAGGCGAAACTGAAGTGCGACAGCATAGATGCCTACGTCACCCCCAATCCGGAGTCTGTCCGCCCCGCCGACTACGACTACCTCCGCGCCATCGCCGAGGCTAACGACGGGCGTGGCTTTGGTTGGAATCGCATCGCCCTGCCCCTCATCGTCGTCAAGAAGCCCACCCTAATCCACTACGGCGTCTCCACCGTCCCGTCCCTCACGGGCCACACGTGGCTCGGCCAGTGGTTCTCGGCCTGCGACTTCGAGCTGAAGCGCATCGATGACAAGAAATAGCACATACTGTTTCTCATACATTTTAGGTTAGTAAATAATAGGTAATGCACGTGCCCGCATCCGCCACCCGTGAGGGCCGCGGATGCCCCCTTCCCCAGAGCGTTCATCGGCTTGCTGCGTCCCTTCTCTTTCCCGACTATCGGTAGAGGTTTCGCCTGACTAATAGTAGAGGTTTCGCCTGACTAATAGTAGAGGTTTCGCCTGACTAATAGTAGAGGTTTAGCTTGACTAGTAGTCGTGATTTCGCCTGACTAGTAGTGCGCATTTCGCTTGACTAATAGTGCGCATTTGGCTCGACCGTAGTCGTCCCGAAGCCCGACTATTAGTCCGCATCGGACACCACCCCGTTCAGCCCTTGTCCCGACAAGGGTAGGCACTCGCTATGTCTCTAATAATTAAAGAAATAAACCCTTAATCCATTGAAACTATGAAACATCTCCTTCTTCTCCTCCTCGCCCTGCTCGCGACGGCCGCAACGCTGCGCGCCGACGTCCTGAAAGGGCGCGTCGTGGATGCCCAGACGGGCGAACCGCTGGACGGGGCTCGCGTAGAGGCCCGGATGGCTTCGGGCGACGGCACTTCCATCTGGATGCTCACGACCGACACGCTCGGCCGCTTCCAGTTCGAGAGCCACGCCATGCGCCGCATCACCCTCCGTGCCGAGTTCTTCGGCTACAAACCAACGACCGTGCAACTCATGTCGGGCCCCAGTCTCGACACGGTGCTCATCGACGACATCCGTCTGCAGCCCAGCGAGGTGCTGATGCGCGAACTGGCCGTCAAGGGCCGCGCCCGGCGCTTCTACATGCGCGGCGACACGGTGGTGTTCAATCCCCAAGCCTTCCCCGTCGAGGAGGGCCAGCGGCTGCAGGACCTTGTGCTCCAGTTGCCCGGTGTGTCGGTCCAGGACGGCCGTCTGCTCTGGAACGGCAAGCCCGTGCGGCTGATGATGAACGGGCGCGAGGCACTGAGCGAGGGCATGCTGATGAGCCAACTGCCCGTGGAGGCCGTGGAGAACATCAAGGCCTATGAGCGCCGGAGCGAACTGGAGGAACATACGGGCGTGGACGACGGGCGGCGCGAACAGGTGCTGGACGTGACCGTCAAACCTCGATTCATGGACCGATGGAGCGGCGAACTGAGGGCTACGGCCTATTCCCGTAAGAACTATGCCACCGAGGCCAACGGTATGAAGTTGAGCGACACCGACCCCGTGATGTTCTTCCTCCGCGCAGCCGATGACCCCAGGGCTGTCTCGAAGAAGACCGCCGACCAGTTCTGGACCTATGGGGCCGACGATGCCATCCGGCAGCAAATGGGTAGCCTGGCCTATAAACATGCTTGGCGGCCCGGCTTCGAGACCAATCGCGACAGCCATTGGGCCGTGACCGCAGGGGCCAACCACAGCGACCGACCGCATTCGCGCTGGGAACGTACACAGAACTTCCTGTCCGGCACGCTACCCACCGAGACCAACACCGAGGAGCGCACCCATCAGCATAAACTATCCACGCCGCTCGACTTTGCCTCTCGTGTCGAGTTCTCGCCTAAACTGCGCATGCAGGTCTATGCCACACTGGCCTATGAACAGGAGGAGAACACCACCGAAAGGGAGCAGGAGACCCTATCCCCACAAACCCTCCAGCAGACCCTCCAGCAGACCCTCCAGCAGACCCTCCCCCTGCCCTCCCTTGTAGGGAGGGAGAGGTCACCATACGAGGATACCTATATATATAATAGGAATATAGTATCTGCTCCCT
>JAFTEX010000098.1 GCA_017453445.1 Bacteroidaceae bacterium | reverse complement strand
ATACGTTGCAAATTTATAGGGAATTTCCGAAGCGACCAAAAACAGCTTCTGAAGTGTTAAAATCTAAAAGTGGCTGTAATACAATAGTTTAAGTATGATTAGTTTTCGTTATTCATGGTAGTTTAGAGGTCTCTAAATACAGCTCTGAAACGCTTTCTCACCGATACTGATTAGTCTGTTGGGAATGTTGACAGATGTCAGGTATATGCAATTATTGAACGCAAATGAACCTATATAAGTCACGCTATTGGGAATGCTAACAGAGGTTTGTGTACAGCCCACGAAGGCATTCTTACCAATAGTGATTACACTGTTGGGGATGGTTGTATTATCACATCCTGCGATTAGTGTATTGGAGGCTGTTTCTATGATGGCATTACAATTATCACGAGAATCATACTTCATATTGCCACCTTCCACCATTATTTGTTTAAGGCCCGAGCAGGAAGCGAACGGATTTATACCAATCTCAGTCACACTTTCAGGAATGTTGACAGAGATCAAACTCTTGCAGCCATAAAATGCAGACTCGCCTATCGAGGTTACGTTCTCGGGAATAGCGAAAGATGTCAGGTTCGTGCAGCCACTGAATGCCCTTTTGTCAATCTCAGTCACACTTTTCGGAATGATGATGGAGGTCAGACTCCTACAACCTCCGAACGCCTCTTGGTAAATCGAGGTTACGCCCTCAGGAATGTTTACGAATGTCAGGTTAGAACAGTTGTAGAACGACTGCGAACCAATTTCAGTCACACTTTCAGGTATTTTGACGGATGTCAGGCTCGTGCAGCGAAGGAACATTTGATAATTAATTGATTTCAATCCCGTAAAATACTGCAATTCATCAAACGTGGTGATTTCTGTATTTAGTCTGAATACGGTTCCAATCTTTTTTACCGCAGCGGCCTCTGCATAACTCAGTTCGCCGTCACCGTTCGTATCCCAGTTTGCCACACAAAGGGCTTTGACGGCACTGTCGGCAAACGGAATGGTTCCGTCAGCCATTGACGTGGAGATTAAAATAGGGCTGTCTACACAGAATTGCTGTGCCTTGCTTTCACCGTCAGTTCCGTAGTTTGCGTAGTCGCCTATGGTGATGGTGAGTTGATTGGTGGCTTCGCCGCTCCATGTCACAGTTGAATAATCCTCAGCATAAGTCACGGCACCTTTATCCACGGCCACTTGTCCGAGACGCTTTTTCCCCTGAGCGGAGATTGTGAATACAATTTCCGTAAATTGGATGCCTGCGGTGGCTGTGATGGTCATGGTATTCTTGGCGTAAGCACGCAAATCAAGCTTTGCTGCATTGACGACCGGTGTGGTCGTCCCTTCCGCTTGGTCTACCGATACTGTGCAGCCAGTTTTGGTCAGCGTGATGCCGTCACCTTCCTGAGTCCAATCTGCGTTGCTGCTCCATGCAAATTCTGTTTGTGCTGAAACGCTCATTGTGGAAAAAATGAGCATCACCAGACAAATCGCAACTTTCTTAATGTCTTCTTTTGTTCTCATGGTCACTCTCTATTAAAAACGTTTAACATATTTTGCCTCTGGACACAGAAAAAGCGTGCAGTTGTTCTTATTACTACGGTGAGGCCTTAGGATGCCCTGTTACTTATAATAAGCATAACCCACGCTTTCAGGATATATAGTCCATCGGTCAGACGGGTATATAACCACAGCATGAGCGCATATTGCTCATTATCCAGTAACATGAAAGTTCCTAAGTTTCACACGTAGGATAAATCCGCGTATAACGCTCTTTTCAGTATGTCATCTGGTGTTTCGTCACAGCGCATTGTGCACCAGAATTGCAGCAAAGTTACGAAATATTTCTGAGTTACGAACCTTTTGGGCAAAGTTTTTTCTGTGGGGAGGTGATTTTCGGGGCATGGGTTGGGGCTTGGTACGCAGGCGTCTCGCCTGCGGATGGCACCACAAGACGCTGCTGAGCCGCAGGCGGGACGCCTGCGTACCGTGTGCGAGGGGGGGGGACCGCAGGCGAGACGCCTGCGTACCAGAACAGAATGTAAAGATTCTTTATTTTTCGATATTTGGCCCTATACGGAAGATTACTATGCTTACGGGGATAAGCATAGTAAGGTTATCCCCCGAAGCATAGTAATCTTAGCCCCGTAAGCATAATAAGGTTGTTTCGGAGGGAATCGGCATGTAAAGATTTATGACAATGGGGCACTGGCAGGCAAAGAGCGACAGCCAGCAGACGAAGCGAACGGGCGGAAGGCGGTCAAGGAATCGTTGTCAGAGCCACTACCTTCCAGTCTCGTTTCTTCTCCCGAGCCAGTGTCAGCCGGAAGCGGCCGTCGCCCAGACGGCCCGGTTGGGCGATGCTGTCCATTATCAACGCATCCGTGGCAGAGACGGTCACCCAACACGTGTCGCCGCTTGCCTCCATCTCGTCCGTTGTCACCTGTGCGCCTTCCGCCTGGCCACGGAGCAAATCCACCTCGGCCTGTGTCAGTTGCGACGCCCTCCAGCGCATCGTCTCCAGCATCTCGGGCGAGGCCAGGTCTGCCACGTCGGAAAAACGGCAATCAAGATACCCGGCAAGGAACTCTTCGGCCACGTCCTGGGGACCGCGCTCCCGTCCGCAGGCCCCTGCGACGAGGAGGAAAAATGGAAGTAAGAGGGACTTCAAATTCATAATGTAAGGGTTTAGTGTCGCAAAGATACGAATAAGTGAGCGAAATGCCAATATATTTGAGCATTTCCGAACGAGAGTATCTAAAAATGCAGTTTAAAGATAACGATTTATTTGTAGATTCGGCGAAGATTTCGTAATTTTGCTATGAAAATAATTAAACCAATGATAAAATTCCTTAGTTTGGGGAGTGGCAGCAGTGGGAACTGTTACTACCTCAAGACCGAACAGGCAAGTATACTCATCGACGCAGGAATCCCTATCAGGACGGTGAAGAAACTGCTCCGCCAGTACGGATTTTCGCTCGAACAGGTAGATGCCATCTTCGTCACGCACGACCATGCCGACCACATCAAGGCCGTCGGCAACATGGCCAACGACCTGAACAAGCCCATCTACGCTACCGAGAAGGTTCACATCGGCATCAACAACAACTACTGCACCACATCGAAAGTGACCGAGCCGAGCCGACGCTACATCTACAAGGGAGAAGAGTGCCAAATCGGCGACCTCCTCATCACCCCCTTTGAGGTGTCGCACGACAGCAGCGACTGCGTCGGCTACAAGGTGCAACAGGGCGACCTCACGTTCTGTCTGGCCACCGACGTGGGCGAGGTGACCCCCGCCGTGGCCAAGGCCATCGGAGAGGCCAACTATCTGGTGCTGGAGGCCAACCACGACGAAGAGATGCTGCAACAGGGTCCCTACCCCAACTATCTCAAGGGGCGCATCCGCTCGAACCGCGGCCATCTCTCCAACCGCCAGTGCGCCAACGCCCTCGTCACCTACGCCTCCCCGGCCCTGCGCCACGTGTGGCTCTGCCACCTGAGCGAGGAGAACAACCATCCCGAGCTGGCCCGAAAGACCGTCGAGGCCGTCCTGCGCAGCTATGGCATCGTTACGGGGAGCGACTTCGAACTGACCGTGCTCAACCGGCAGACCCCGACGGGCACGTTCGAGCTCGTGTGAAACGAAGATACGTAAGAATCACGAAAATATCCCAAAAAGGGGGCTGTGTTCAGACACAGCCCCCTTTTTTGATAACTACGAATTATTGATACGCGTTCGTCAGAAGTCGTCGCCACCCTGACCGCCAGGACCGCCAAATCCACCGGGGCGACCGCCACCGTGACCGCTGAAGCCGCCGTGACGCTGCGGACCGCCACCCTGGCGCTGACGCTGGGCGGTAAACACCTTTGCCAACTGCTGCGGAGTCAGCATCTTCTTGAACTCAGCATAGAACTTCTTCTCGACTTCCAGGCGCTTCTGCTGGTTGCTGATTTGCTGCTCCTGACGGGCAAAATACTCGTCCACCTTCTTCTGAGCCTCCTCGTCGGTCATTTTCTTCGTCTTCACCTCTTGCCCGTCACGGTTCTCCATTCGCTGACGTTCAGGCTGTGCAGCCTGCAATTCAGCGCGATAGGCCTTATAGGTTGCTATGAACTGGGTCTTTGCATCGTCCTTCAACTCAAAATCCTTAGCCAGCCGTTCGGCCTGCTTCCCGGCCATTTCGGTTCTCCGTTGCTGCATGTCTTCCCTTGAGGGGCGTTGAGCCATTGCAGTCATTGTGGTCATTGCCATGAGCGTCATCGCTATCAATGTCTTTTTCATGATTCTGAAGTTTTTTAAGTTTAGTTAGTCGTTCTTTTTTCTCTCTGTGTACACAACTTTATGACCTTTGGCCGCGGGAAACGTTTAATCCGCCGCAGGAGAAATTAACAAATTTTTAACCTCGTGGAGGGGAGTGACTGCAGGCAAGGAAGCCTGCGTTCCAACCGGAAACATAGGGCCCCAAATAAGAAAGCTTTCCTACGGGCGTAAGAAAGCTTTCTTGTGAATGGGTCACGGAAAGGCGGGTCTACTTCACGTACTTTCGACCGCCGACGATGTAGATGCCGCGAGGGGCTGACGGGCGGAAGAAGGCACCGGCACTGGCGGCTACGCGGCGACCCGTGAGGTCATAGACCGCTCCGGCAGAAGCGGATGACTGTGAGGTGCCCTCCAGGCCCTCGATGCCATTGGGGGCGGGACCGTGGTAGGTGAGGCGGAAATTGTCGAAGACGACCCACGTCGTGCCATTGGTGGGCTCGCGCAGTCCGATGCGCAGGTTGCCGTCGGCCGGAACGGTGGTCTCCACGGAGAGGAGACCGTAGTTGGCATTGGCCGCCATGCGGTCGCGCTCGGCATCGAAGTTGGAACCTGTGCTGCTCTGGGTGACAACGTCGGTGGAGGTGACTCCGCCGGCTGTCGCATAGAGGCAGGCCGTCTTGGCCCCCTCGCCATTGAAGGCCTGAGCCGTCACGGTATAGTGGCCGGCGGGCATGTCGGTGAGCGTCTGGAAGATGTCGAAATTAGTGGAGTGCCAAATCTCAGCCGCCCCGTTGTAGCGTTGGTTGCCCCAGGTACCCAGCAGCGTCCATCCGGCTCCCGTGGCCACGGCGAAGGAGGGGTTCAGCAACAGCGGTGTGGCATCGACGGGAGTATCCTCGGTGGCTCCGGCGAGCAGGTCGGCATGGAGGCGGCCCTTGGGGATGGCGAAGAGCTGGAAGTGGCCGACCTCGTCGCCTTGCTTGTTGCAGGCCATCTCCTCCCCGTCGGCATAGCCGTTCTCGGGGAACCAGAGTCCGGCCCAGTTGCCGGGATAGGTGCCGTTCTCGATGGTCCAGCTGCTACCGTCGTGGGCCAGGAGGAAGCGCGCCCAACTGATGCCGTAGGGCTGGTCGTGGGTGCGAATGTTCCAGGGAGCGTCCCACTCGGTCTGTATGAGCAGTCCGTCGTAGTCCATGTTGCGGAGACAGTAGCCCCCGTCGAAGGGTTCCAAGCGCCAGAGTTTCAGGAAGTCGGTCTCGGGGTCAACGGGTGTCTGATAGTGGAGTGCCTTGTTCCCGTTCATCTTTGCGTCGGCCAGTCCGACGAGCAAGTCGGCCTCGTCGGAAGCCAGGACAAAGTAGCACTTGTCGACCAGTGACTCCAGTTCGGCCTCGCTCTGGACGACGGTGTACCCGTGTTCGGAGGAGAGGAGGTCGTAGTAGGTGAAGCCTGCGTCCTTCATATATATATTATAGGTATAGGTCGTGCCGAGATAGGTGGCCGTGTAGGTGCCCTCGCGTTCCACACTGGGGATGGTGAAGGTGGTTCCGTGGGAACCGTCCTGCCACTCGACGGACTCGGGCTTCATCATGTCAGGAATCAGGAGGCGCAGCGTGACGGGCGTGCCCGAGAATACCTGTGCCTCGTTGCCCTCCACGGCAGCCCCATTGACAGAGATGCGCTGCATGGCAGGCACGACACTGAGGTGGAAACGGGCCTCGCTGACGGCTCCGCTCTGGTTGGCATACTGGCAGGTGTAGGTGCGGCTGGTGGTGAGGTTCGGGATAGTGGTCACGTTGGCGCGTACCCCGTTGTCCCAAAGGTAGTCGTTGGTCCAGCCCGTGGTGGCTCCGGCATAGAGCGTGACAGCGGTGCCGTAGAGAACCGTCTTCACCGTATCGGCCAGGATGGTGGCATCGACGGTGATTTCCTCGTTCATCTGGTCGGGATCCGCATCGCCGGCCACGGCAATGGCAAACGATTGGTGGCTTTGGGTGCCGTTGGGAGCGGTGTAGGTGACGCGATAGATGTAGCTGCGGTCGGCATGGACCGTAATCTGGCGTGTGGTCTCGCCAGTCGACCATTGCCACTGTCCGCTGTCCGTGGCTCCCTCGGGCAACTGGGGAATGAGCGTGATTTCGGCCCCGTCGGCAGGTATGGCCTTCGTGGGACAAGCCTCGTACTTGTATTTCAGTCCGCCCAGGTTGGTCTGGTTCTTCAGGGTCTCGCCCTTGTAGACGATGTCACCGCTCAGGGGAGTGATGGCCTCAGCCAGGGTGATGGCCGGGCGCCAATGGGTGAGCGTAGAGAATCCCAGATGGTCGAATCCGCCCGAGTTCTGGCTGTAGTTGCCGCCTCCGCCGTCGGGGCAGACTGCGGCACTGGCCTTTTCGGTGTACTGCATCTTGACACCGCGCACTCCCTCGTAGTAGCCCAGCAAGCGGTCCCAGTAGGGACGGAACTCACCGGCTCCGCCCGTGTTGGGGCCGGGCATCAGCCACGAGGCTCCCATCGTGCCGCGGCAGTCGGCATAGTTATAGTTTTTCCACGGAAGCGTGGCGGCATCCACTCCGCCGAAGTTCATGGCAGCCACGAACTCGGCTCCGGCTGCCAGGCGGTCGTCCATGTAGGCAAAGAGGTCGTCACCCTGGTTGAGTCCGACCTGGCAGATGTCGATGGCCAGTCCGAGTGCCATCAGGCTATGGCCCTGGTCGCGGCCCGACTCCTGCATCTGACCGAGGTAGCCGAAGGGGCCGCGCTCGTCGGGCATCATGACGGGCACCAAGTTGCCGATGTACTCGTTGCAACCGTCGTTGAGAATCTGGTTGAGCTTGGTGCGGTCGGGGTTGAAGGTACCCACGTGGTCGTACTTATAGAAGGAGACACCCTGATTGTACATGTGGACGTCGTCGCAAAGGATGCCCATGGACATGACACAGAGGGCATTGCAGAGTCCCCAGTTGGACCAGTAGTGGCCGGGACGCTCCCCGAGGGCGGGATAACGGAAGTTAAGCCAAGTGTCGTGACGACGGCGCAGGAAGTCGATGGCAGGATTGTAGAAGACACGAATCATCCATTGCTTGAAGAACTCAAAGTCCTCGTCGGACCATCCCTCGTAGTCGCGCATCAGCTCGGCGGCATTGGCAAACTCGTGGCCGTAGATGCCGGCCGCCAACGAAACGTTGGTGTCGCCCCCCAGACCGTTGCACTCACGCGCCCACTGCATCATGATGCGCACGGCGGCATCGGCATTCTCACGCGTGCCTCCGATTTTCCAACGGAGCGCATTCTGATAGGCCATGGCTGCTCCACGAGCACAGTTCATATAGTTTTGTCCGCTGCCACCACCGCGAATCACGGTCGGAGTGGGCCATGTGGCCACGTTGGCATCGCTGTAGCCATTGGCACAGAGAATCTCCCAAGCCCGCTTGATGCGCGCGTCGCCGTCAGCCAGCATCTGACGGGCACGGTCGATGTCGGCCTGCGAAACGAGTCCGCCCGGATGGACAAAACCCTGTTCGCCCGACTTGAAGCGGCGGGCTGTCTTCCCCTTGAAGCCCTTCGTGGCCTTGGCAGCCGCGAGCCGGGAGCGGAGGGCGGCAAGGCGGGTGTCGATGAGTGCCTGAGAGGCACGGGCGTTGTCCAGTTCGATGCGGGCAATGTTGATTTCGTCCTGCAATTCAGCCACGGCATTGGGGGCATAGCCCGTCGAGGCTTCGGCCATGAACTGCTCGCACTCGGCAATCACGCTGGAGAGTTGCGAGAAGTCACCGGGCGTGCCATAGCGGTATTCCTCTTCCAACTGCCGCGCCATGCCAGAGAGCGAAGCAATGTCTTCAGACGAGAGGGCCGCATCATAGAGACGGAAGTCGGCGACCAAGGTGTTGCGCAGATAGTTGTCGCCGCCGAACGGGGGGCGGCCAATCCAGCAGTTGGCCGGAGCGGCACGGAACGTCTCGCTATACACGGGCATACCCGTCTGCTGCATGACGCGCTCGCCGTCGAGGAAGACTTCGCCACGATTCCCCGTCTGACGGTAGAGGAAGTGGACCCAACGGCCCTTTACGGACTCACGACCCAGTTCCATGCCTACTTCGGACCCGAAACCGCCCGGCGACGTGGCCATGCGCTGGGCATTGAGCCGATAGCCACTGTAGATGCCCCCGGTCTGGGTACAGGAAACCAATGAGGAGAAAGTCCAAAGGAAGTAGCCAGCTCCCGAGAGGGAAGCGTCTTCGTCCAGACGGTAGCAGAGGGAGAGAGTGAAGTCGGAAAGCGAATAGACCACGGCTCCCGTGCTCTTGGTCAGGTCCAGATAGCCCGAGGCATTCCCAAGGTCGAGCACATGGAAGTCGCCCACCTCCTTCACGGAGGCGGCCCCCATGAGCCGGGCACTGATGCCTGAGGCTTCGTCCGTGACATACTTGCCCGAGACGTTCGAGAAATCGAAGTGTACGCGGAGGTTGTCCTCCTGCGCCGTTGCACCGACCGACAAGGCCAGCAGTGCGAAAATGGTTGTGACGATTTTACCTTTCATGGTGAGTTATGATTTAATTACTTCAGTTTTCTGATTTGTCAGGACAAAATTACGATTTCTTTCATATATAGTGCACACAAGATTGTACAGAAATGGCCGAAACAATCGTTCACCCCTAAAAATAGACGATTGTCAGCCTCGGTTAAGACATTTTTTAGGATACTCACGCTCGAAAATGCGCAAACAAGTTTGGCATTTTGCTCACTTAATCGTATCTTTGCAGCGGAGTTGCAACTGCCAAAAACGATAAGAGATGAGAAAATTTTGCCTCATATTGTTCACTTGGTTCATGACGAACCTGCCGGCCGCCGAGCCCACCGTCCGAAGGCTGACGGTGGCCGACGGACTGCTCAACAACCAAGTGAGGCAGGTCGTCGAACTCCCGAACGGGCAGATTTTCGTGGCCACGGAAGGCATGTTCAGTCTCTACAACGGACGCGAGTTCCGCCCCGTGGAATGCCGGCGCGACAGCCTGCTTGCCCTCCCCCAGTTCGGTTGCCACAGCCATTTGTGGCAGGGCGACTCACTCCTGTGGCTAAAGGACTTCCATTCGCTGTATCTTTTCGACACCCGCCAAAGACGATTCAGATACGACTACACGGAGCGGCTGAAGGAACACGCCGTGGCCAGATTTGTCGAGGAGAACGGAGATTCCGTAACCAAGGTACACGTCGAGCAACTGGCTCCCCTGCGCCCCCTCTACGACAGTCTCACGGCAGGCACCCTCATTCAGGGAGAATGGCTACAGAGCTACTGCCGTGACCGTCAGGGCGGCCAATGGTGGGGCGTGCAGAACGGCGGCCTGCTCTACCTACGCCCACGGCGACCCATGGCTTGCCTCATCCCCACAGAACGCGGCGACGGCATCCGGCGCATGGCAACCATCGACCGCAACCGCATGTTGGTGGCTTCGGCGCGGGCTCTCCGCATCTACGACTGCCAACAGGAAAAATACGTACAGACTCTGGCCACAGGAGACATCCATTGCAGCGACATCTCCACCGACACGAAAGGACGCATCTGGATTAGCACCCAGTTGGGTCTCTTCTGCTACGCCCACGGCGAGACAAGCACTTACGACACACGCACGACGACGGGCTTCCCCCACCACCACATGCGTTTTGCCCTGCCGCTCGACGACGGGCGCATCCTCGTCTGCGTCATTAACCACCACCTGGGCTACCTCTATCCTGAAGAGCACAGGTTCGAACTGCTCAACGAGCGGGTGGAGCGTCTGAACGACTATCGGACCATGGTGGCCGCACTGCCCCTGAAAGACCCGCACAAAGTGCTCGTATGCACCCAGAACGGGCTGTTTGTGCTCGACACCGAGCAGAACGCTGTCAGCGACTTCCCCCTCACGAAGCCCTTCGAACGTTTCTCCTCGAAGTATAATTGCATTCTCCGCGACCGCCGGGGGCGCATCTGGATAGGCACGCAAAACGGACTGCTCGTGACCGACGGGAACGAGACGAAACGCATCACGGAAGCTGACGGCCTGTCGAACGCTTGCATCCAGAGCCTGGTCGAGGACGGAGAAGGACGAATCTGGGCGGGAACCTCTTTCGGCATCAACCGGGTCTCGCTCTCCCCCACCTCAACAGAGGGACTGCACATCCTCTCACTGAGCGTGTCCGACGGGATTCCGTCAGTCGAAATGACGGAGCGCGGGGCCACAATCATGCCCGACGGCACGGCCTACTTTGCCAGTCCTGAAGGGGTCTGCGTGCTCCACACCACGAACTTTTCCACACAACGAGCGACACTGCCAACCGTGCTGGTCGGCCTGAAAGTCATGGGCAGGGAGATGCCCCTCGACACGCTGCCGCTGCACCTCGACTACCGGCAAAACTATCTCGAAATCCAGTTCTCCGCACTCAACTATGCCGCTCCCGAGCACACCCGCTACCGCTATCGACTGCAAGGCAGCGACGCTGAGTGGCAGTATGCCAACGACGGGCGCGGACTGGGCACGGCCCTCTACAATGCCCTGCCACACGGGCAATACACCTTCGAAGTGCAAGCCGCCATTGACGGAGGTCCGTGGGGACCGCTCACCCGCAAGAGGGTCGTCGTCCATCCCCCCCTGTGGCTCACGTGGTGGGCCAAGGCTATCATGACCCTAATCGGCATGGCAGCATCAATCAGCCTCATCGGCATCTACCTCCAACGCAAGCGGAGAAGACTGGAAGCCGAAAACGACGACCGCGTCAACCGGCTCTTCGAACTGCGCGAAGAGGCCCGCCACCGGTTTGCCCAATCCGTTGACGTAGACCCGAGCCAAATAGGAGTTGGAAAGGAAGAGGAAGAACTGGTGGAGCGCATCATGAAATGCATCAGCCAGAACATGGACAATGCGGACTACACCATCGACCTCCTGGCGCAAGACATCGGAATGAGCCGTGCCAACCTCTATAAGAAAATGCAGACCATGCTCGGCATCACGCCCAACAATTTCCTGCGTAACGTCCGACTGAAACACGCCGCACTCCTGCTCACGACATCCGCCATGCCTGTAAACCAGATTGCACAGGCCGTAGGCTATCAGACCCCGCACTATTTCAGCCAATGTTTCCGAAAGATGTTCGGCGTTTCACCCAACGAATACCGAGAAGGGAAAACGGAAGAAAAGAATTAGCTTTTTCTTCCCTATACAAAATAATTTAATTACCTTTGCACACAACTTGCACGGCAGCACTGGCTGCACGGCAGAATACGCCACGACGATGAATCTATTTCGCAGATCACACAACAAAGAGGCTGAGAAGCCGCAGAATACGTCCCAAGAACTGACGGGCGAACCCGCCGTCTCTTCAGCCGAAGGGGAAAACACCTTGGAGCAGGACAACGACAACAGCACGACAGAAGACAAGGCCCTCCGATGGTGGAGAGAACGCTACGGTGAGGAAATGCCAGGAGAGATTGTCCGCTGGATGAAGCAGATGTCTCGCGCAGAGGCACGACGAATCCATTTGGCCAGCGACTTGCTGAGCCCGCAGAGAATGGAACGCATCGCAGAGGCAAAACGACTGGCGGAAACCAAACTCAGGAACATCGAGCAGTCGCTGCAACGACTGCACGACCAACAAGAGTGGCTGCACCGGTTCAACGAGAAGAAGCACGAATTGACCGAACACAAGAACCGCCTCTACGAAGTGAACAAGCAGATGGCGACACTAAGCGAGGAGGAGAAGGAACTGGACCGGTTCGAAACGTTCGAGACAGTGCAGGGACTGTTCCAGCGCATGACCCTGCTGGAACGCCAATCACGGACGAACAAACAGGCACAAACGAATCTCGTGCCCCTCATGGATGAACGTCAGCACCAGGCCGCAGACAGCCAAAAAGCGCAGACACAGGCCGACGACAACGAACGCGAATACCTGAAACGAATGCTCAATGCCGAAGACCAGTTGGAGGAAGCCAACCGCATTCTGGGGGCGCGGAAAATACTGGATCTGGACGAACGCACACTGGAAGCGCTCTATGATTCAGTTGACCAGCAACGGCTCATCTTGGGCAAGGAAATCGACGAGCAGGAAGCGGAATTGGAGTGCCTGCAAGACCTCATCACGCAACAGAGCACACAGCGACAGGCCATGGAACCCCACCAGCAACTGATGGAGAAGGGGGAAATGGTGTTAGTCATGCTCGACCGCCTGTACGAAATGAAACAGGAACTGGCGCAAATGGCCCGCACACAGGACGAAAACGCACGGAAGCAGCAAGAGGGAAACGAAATGCTGAACCGGGTGTTCTCGGAGTATCAACGCGTGGAAGCCGACATCACAACCCTGAATTCAGAACTGCAAACCCACCGCGAGCAGAATCTCGGCCGCAACAGCTACTCGCTCCAGGAACGTGCCATGCTGCTCAAGGGAAGACGCCAGATGCTGCTCAGTGCGCAGTCGCTCTGGAACCGCATCCAGTCGGGCTACATGCTTATTGAGGAAAAAACTCAGACGGTCACCCGCTTGCGACTGAACCTTGACAACCTGGAACTGCAAATCAGGAATCTGGAGGAAACAGTCGTGCCGATGCGCCAGCTCTGCCACGAAAAGGAATACACGCTGACCCTGAGCAAGAGCCAGAACGTCATTCAACTCAGAGGCGACCTGAAGGAGGGAGTCAGCTGCACCGTCTGCGGTGCCACGCATCATCCCTATCACAGCGACACGATGCTGGAACAGAGCAAACTCATCAGCGACCTGCGCACAGACTACGAACTGCTGCACTCCGAACTCATCGCCAAAGAGGAGCAACTCAGGCAACTGAACACAGAACGCATCAGCGAACAAGCCCGCCGCGACGTAGAGGAGGAGGCACTGTCACGACTGCGCCAGCGACAGATGGAAGACGTGAAGGAATGGGAGGTGTTCGCCTCGCTGGACCGCTCGTTCAAGGATTGCTCGTCAAGCACCAACATGGAGGCACGCACCGCCATGATCCGCCAGCTCATCGAGAACACCGCACTCGATGCAGACCAGGCTCAGAAGGAACTGGACGAATTCAACTACCACCAGACGCGAATCAACGAAGTGTCGGAGCAGCTGGCCCAAAAAGAACAGCAGCAGAACGACCTCACCATGAGACTGAACGAGGTGAACACCGCTTGCCAGGTCCTGGCCCGACAGACCGAGCAGACCCGTCAGAACCATTCCGAACTGCAGGAACGTTTCACGCAACTCTACGAACAGCTTGGGGGGTACCTGACCATCGGAGAATGGTACGTGCAGTGGCAGAAGAGCCATGAGGGTCTGCGCCTCCGTATCGAACAGATGATGGAAGACTGGAACCGTCTGAACACTGAAATTCAGCAGCTGAAGCGGAAGCAGGAAAAACTGGACACGCTTCTGGAGGAAAAGCGAAACACGTGCAGCTATCTGGACAATCTCATCCTGCAAATACGTGATGCCGAGGAGAAACGCCACAATCTCCGGAAAGAAGGGGAAAAGACCTACGAGACCATGCTGGGACAAATGGAAGTGAAGGACTTCTTCGACCTTCACTATCAGAATCTGACAGAGGCAAGGAAGATAAGCGAACAGCAACGCGAAACGACCCAAAAAACCGCATTGGAGCTTGCTGAAATGAACGGTCGGCAACAAGAACTCATCGCGCAAGGACGTGCGCTCGACACCGCCACCGTGGAAGAGCGTTCAAGACTGGACGTATGGATTCGGCAGTTCAACGCCAACCATCCGCCCGTCCAATATGCCGAGTTGGAGAGAGCCTTTGCACAGGACAAGGACTGGAACGAGACCCGTCGCACGGTGCGCGGCCTGCGCATCGAGGCCATGCTGGAACAGGCTCGTGTGGATGCCTTGCGCAGTGCCATCGTCGCCCTGCAAGCCGAGGGCATTCGTCCGAGCAGCGACAACGCAGAGGAGGTACTGGAGTCCATTGTGTCCCAGCAGAAGCAACTCGAAAAGCAACGCCAGGAAGTGCTGATGCAGATTGCCGAACAGCAAATCGCCCTGAACAAGCATCAGGAGTGTACCGAAAGGCTGAAAGCCGAAGAGGAAGAACTATACAAGAGACTGCACTAACGCAGGATGGTCTGGGCGCGGTCCGGGCCGACGCTGACAATGGTGACAGGCACTTCCAAACGTTCTTCGAGATAGGCTATATAGTCGCGGAATTCCTTCGGGAACTCTGCTTCAGAGGTCAAATGCGTAAGGTCGGTTTTCCAACCGGGCAATTCCTCGTAGACCGCCTGCCAACCTTCGGTGTCGAAAGGCATGTCGGTGGTCGTCACACCGTCTTTCTGATAAGCCACACAAACCTTGATGACGGGGAATGTGTCAAGCACGTCTCCCTTCATCATGATGAGCTGGGTCACGCCGTTCACCATGATGGCATAGCGCAGGGCCACCAGATCCACCCAACCGCAACGCCGGTTCCGCCCCGTCACGGCTCCATACTCATGCCCGATTTCCCGGATACGGTCGCCCGTTTCGTCAAAGAGTTCTACGGGGAAAGGACCGGCACCGACACGTGTAGAATATGCCTTGAAGATGCCAAAGACCTCACCGATGGCCGACGGTGGCACGCCCAGTCCGGTGCAGACGCCGCCACAGACGGTGCTCGACGAGGAGACAAAGGGATAAGTGCCGTGGTCGATATCGAGCATGGTACCCTGCGCGCCCTCGGCCAGCACACGCTTGCCCTCTTTCAGCGCGCGGTTGATTTCCGTCTCGGTGTCCACGAGCGGGAAACGGCGAAGGTATTCCACACCTTCCATCCACTTCTTTTCCTCTTCCGTGATGTCGTAATCGGTGTAGCCCAGCTGGCGCAACGTTTCCTCGTGGCGTGCCTTCAGGGCTTTGTACTTTTCCTCGAAGTTCTCCAGGATGTCCCCCACTCTTAGCCCCGTCCGGCTGGCCTTTTCGCTATAGGTGGGGCCGATGCCCTTTCCTGTGGTGCCCACCCGGTGCTTCCCCTTGGCAGCCTCCAGTGCACGGTCGAGCACGCGGTGGGTGGGCAGGATGAGATGGGCACGCCGGCTGATGTGCAAACGGTCATAGAGTTCATATCCTGCCGTCTCCAGTTCCTGCGCCTCGGCCATGAAGAGGTCGGGTGCGAGCACGCATCCATTGCCGATGATGTTCAGCCGTCCCTCGGAGAAGATGCCCGAAGGGATGGAACGCAGGACAAACTTCTTTCCTTCGAAGATGATGGTGTGGCCTGCATTGGGGCCTCCCGCAAAGCGTGCAACGATGTCGTAACGAGGTGTGAACACGTCCACCACCTTTCCTTTTCCTTCGTCTCCGAAGACGATACCCAGCAGGGCATCCACCTTTCCCTTAGTCATAGTGATATTTGCAAATTAAGAAAGTTTTAGTTTCAAATAACGAATTACGAGTTACGTTTTCGTCGTGCGTAACTCGTAATTCCTATTCCTCCTCCCCTATCTTCTTCCAGATGTTGTGCGCGTACCGCGCGTGCCAGTCGTCGGGGTCTGGTTTCCAGAGCGGGTGCCCGTCTGAGTGTTAGTCTGAGACTGGGTCTGAGACCGAGTCTGGGAGTTCGTCTGAGAGTTCGTCTGAGAGCGTCCGCGGCCCTGTGAGCTACCGTTGTTGTTGTACTGGTTCCGGCTCTGAGAGGTCGTCTGGCTCTGTCCGCGATGCTCTCCGCTGCTCGTCGTACGGTTGTTGATTTCGGGTGAGCGAGTGTTGCCACTATTGTCACGGTAGCGGGGGTCTGCCGTACGATTGCTGCTGTTGCGGTTGTTGTAGTTGTTGTAGTCGGGCTTCTGGTCGCGGTTGCGCAGGTTCGTACCGAAGTCGTTGCGACGGCTGTCGTTGAACGTGCTGGAGCCTGTGATTCTCGGATTGCCGGTATAGCGGTTCTTGCTGTCGTAGCGGTTCGTGTAGAAACTGTTGGTGTAGTAGTGGCGACTGTGCCCGCCTCGGTAGGTCTTGTACATCACAGGCGCATCGTAGTAGTAGAACGAGCGGTTGCTGTAGATGGTGTAGATACGGAAGTTCCACGAAGAGCCTGACGTGTAGATGGGGCGATAGAAGTATTCCCGTGACAGGAACTTGATGTACTGCGCCGTGTTCAGGACGTAGCGGAGGTCTTCGTTACGATAGTCGAGATATCGATAGTAGGTGTTGATGGCATCGTAGTAGCCATGTGCCACATCCTCCATGACCCCCGAAGCATAATAGATGAAGTCGTAGTTGATTTCATAGCAGTCTCCGTACTGCATGGGACTGAGGTCGAGTTCGTAGGCCATACGGTCGGTGATGAAGCGTGCATGGTCGCGCAGCTTGTTGGTGGACATCGACGACGAGGCAGATACCGAAGTCGTTGTAGTCACGCATCCTCCGAGGAGCGTCATCAGCATCAAGGCCGATACAAAAATAGTCTTTTTCATCGTTCTCCGTTTTTAAGGGGTTCAACATCCGTTTTCTGTCTCTCTGAATGTATGACCCGTTTCTTTCTGTAGGTTTAATCCTTTTTAGCTTTTTTCACCTTTTTCACCTTGACAGGTGCCACGCCCTCCTGGGTGGGGCGGACACGGCGGATGGTGCCGTCGGGGTTGAACTCCATGCGGTCGATGCACACCTGACGGTGGAAACCGGGTCCGTGGGGTTCGGGCAGCAGGTAGTCCTTGTTGATGCGGTGATAGACGACGTACCACTCGTCTCGCCCGGGAATCTGCAGCACGCTGTTATGGGCGGGGCCGTAAATCTCCTGTTCAGGATCCTGGATGAGGACGACGGGGTCCTTGGCCACCATGATGGGGCCGAGGGGCGACGACGAAGTGCCGTAGGCCACGTGATAGTTGGGCGAGCCTGTGTCGTCGACGCTCCAGAGGAAGTAGTAGGTACCCTGACGATAGAACACGTAAGCTCCCTCACGGAAAGCGTAGTCCTGCAGGGTGCCTCCCTGGGGGGTGAGGACGCGTGTCGTGCCGGGGACGAGAGAAAGCATGTCGTCTGCCAGTTCCGCTCCGGCCAGATAGCCGTTGCCCCAGTAGAGATAGCTCTTGCCCGTCTTCGGGTCGGTGAAGACGTCCACGTCGATTTGCTGTCCGCCTCGCACGCCCTCGGGCTTGTCATAGACCAGCGGATGGCCGAGGTCCGTGAAGGGGCCCGTGGGGGAGTCGCTCACGGCGACGCCGATGCTCTTGCGGTTGCGCTCGATGTCGTGACCGCTGTAGTAGAAGTAGTACTTGTAAGAACCGTCCTTCTGCTGTTTTTCCTCAATGCAGGGAGCCCAAGCGTTTCCGCTGGCCCACTTGACCTGCGAGGTGCCCAGGTCGAGCATGATGCCCTCATGGTGCCAGTCGCAAAGATTGCTGCTGGAGAAGACCGTGAAGTAATAGCCTCCCCATCCCGGTGCGCCGTCGGTGGTGCTGTAGATGTAGAACTTGCCCGTCTGGCGGCTGTACATCACCTCGGGGTCGGCGTGGAACTCGGGCAGGATGGGGTTTCCGCTCCGTTTCTTCTGGAGCGTGGTCTTCTCCTTCGCCTTGTGCGACTTGTCGCTTTTGGCCTGCAGCCCCACTGTCATGAGCAGGGCTGCAAGCATCAGGATTGTCTTCTTCATTTAACCATAATTTTACGAACCGTTCCGTCGGCCATGCGCAGGATGTTGAGACCGCGTTGCGGGGCCGACAGGCGAGTGCCGTTAATCGAATAGATGCCAGCCGGCACGGCTGTCACGGGGCTCTGCGTTGCCACGTCCTCGATGCCTGTGAGCAGGTCGACGTTATTGCCGCTGCCGTAGTAGTAGAGATTCCACTCGCCCACGACCTCGTAGTCGTTGGCCAGCACCTGGGTCTTCTTCAGTCCGATGCGCACGCTGCCGTCGTGGCCTACGTAGAAGGGCAGTTCGTTGAGGTAGTAGCCGGCTGCGAAGAATGCAGCGGTGGGTGTGGTGCCATTGGGGGCATATTTGCCATTACCAAGTTGGTAGCAATTTACGCCGAGGTCGGTGTCAGCCGCATCCTCATAAAGATTCATGACGGGCTTCGAATAAGTCTGGTCGCCGGTCTGTGCGTAGAAGGTGGTCAGATGGGTCTCCTCGCCGTTCTTCACCCGCGTCTCCTCCTCGTCCCAGTAACCGGCACGGTAGTACGTGTGGACGGTCACCTTGTAGGTTCCCTCGGGCAGCCCCGAGAGGTCCTGATAGAGGTCGATGCCGGCGCGGTTGTACGAGACGGTGTACTCCTTGTATCCGTTCATGGCCGAGGTCACCCAGCCGTCGATGGTCTGCTTGTCCTTCGAACCGCGCGTGGGGTCGAAGTTGTTGTTGACGATGAGCGAGGACATATCCTTCTCGTCGGCCAGTCCTTCCTGCTTGTCGCCCATGTACCAGAGTTTCCACTCGCCCACCACCTCGTAGTCGTTGGCGAAGGTTTCCTTCTTCGAGAGGCCGATGGTGACCTCACCGTCCTCGGGCACGGTGAAGACCAGTTCGTTCAGGTAGTAGCCGGCCTTGAAGTAGGCTGCCGTGGGGCTGGTGCCGTCGGGGGCATACTTGCCGTTGCCCAGTTGGTAGCACTTCACGCCGTCCACGGGCTCGTCGGTGGCATCCTCATAGAGGTTCTTCACCTTTGTCGTGAACTCGTCCTCGCTGGTCTTGGCGTAGAGGGTGGTCAGATGGGTCTCGATGCCCTGCTTCACGAGGTCATCCTCTTCGTTACAGTAGCCGGCGCGGTAGTACGTGTGGACGGTCACCTTATACTTGCCCTTGGGCAGGCCCGTCAGTTTCTGATTCAGTTCGAATCCGGCGCGGTTGTACGAGACGGTGTACTCCTTGTATCCGTTCATGGCCGAGGTCACCCAGCCGTCGATGGTCTGCTTGTCCTTCGAACCGCGTGTGGGGTCGAAGTTGTTGTTGACGATGGCTGAAGTGTAGTCGACCGGGTGCTCCTCCGATGCCTCGTCGTCGGGGAAGAGGATGCTCACCACGATGGCATTCATCTCTGCCGTAGCCTCCTCAGCCTCGGCGGTGGAGTAGGTTTGGCCGACGAAAGCATTGTAGTGGGCCTCGAAGACCTGCTGTGCCTTTGTCAGCGTGGCCTCGTCTGCCGTTGGGTTGTTGGCAATGGCCTGCTGCAGTTGGAAGAGGGCCACGGCGAACTTCTCGTAAGCCGTCACGGACTCCTCCACGTCCTCGACAGACTTCTTCAGGGCTATCAGTGCGTCGTAGAGTCCCTCGTCGTCACTGTCCAGGGCAGCGTTCATGGCCAGTTCCATGGCATCCTTCTCGGGCTGTCCGCAGTAGGCTTCCAAGAGTCTTTCAACGATAATCTCGGTATTGGCAATCACCTCGCGCAGTGCCTCGGCGTTCTTGGCCCGGAACGTCAGCCGTGCGCGGCCCACCCATGCCACGGAGTTGTCGCCCACGCGCAGGTTGTTCTTGAAGCCAATCTTCATCTTGCCGTCGGTCACCAGTCCGTAGGCGTGGGCCTGGTATCTCCCGGCCTCGAAGTGAGCGGCCGCGCCCGAGGC
The DNA here is from genome assembly GCA_017453445.1 of Bacteroidaceae bacterium. Taxonomy (GTDB): domain Bacteria; phylum Bacteroidota; class Bacteroidia; order Bacteroidales; family Bacteroidaceae; genus Physcousia. The sequence continues at coordinate 14,107 of JAFTEX010000098.1, read as the reverse complement.
GCTGTTGGGGCCGTAGCCCTGGCCCATGTAGTTGGCGTCGTCCGCTGCCACGGCTTCCTCCGACAGATTGTCCAGGACGCTCGGTATGCGAGTCTCATAATTATTAATGTAAGCGAAGGCCTTGGCTGCCTCCGTATGCTCAAAGCCGAACTCGCCCACGCCTGCCGGCCGGTAGAGTCCGTTGTAGGTGAGCTCGTAGAGTCCGTTCTGCAGGCCCGTCAGTTCCTGATTGACGTCGAACACCATGTTCCATCCCTGCAGGACGGGCTGCCCGTCGGTGGGGAAGGTGACTCCCGTCGAGGCCGTCCATCCGCCCTCCTCCGTGAAGTTGGGGTTGCGGAGCATGGCGGTGCAGTCGTCTCCGTCGCTCATGGAGTTGGCCATGGCGTTGTTCAGCAGTTGGGTCAGGTAGGTCTTTTCGGCGGCCAGCTGAGTCTCGTCGAGCGTTCCGTTGTTCAGGATGTACAGGCCCGAGCCGTTGCCGTTGAAGCCCGTCTCCTCCTCGTCGTAGAGATAGCTCATGAGCAGTTCCAGTTCGTCGCTGCTGCCCTCCTTCGTCTCCAGCCAGTTCAGCGCCTCGCTGAAGGTTGCGTAATAGTCGTTGTAGGCTGCGATGCTCTTCTCCAGGGCCGCGTAGGCGTCAGAGTGTTCGGCCAGGGCCGTTTCCAGTGCGGCGGCCGTGGTGGCCGTCTGCAAGGCATGGCGGGCGGCGGCGTAGCGGTCATAGACAGCGTGCTGATAGTAGAAGTCGCCCCCCATCTCGGCCTTTTCCTCGTAGTTGACGGTCGTGGCGAGCACTTCCGAGGCCAGATAGCGGTAAGCCTCGTCGCTGTTGCCGTAGTAGAGCAGGCGCCAGTCGTCCCAGATGGTCCAGTCGCCGTCGTAGGTCTCCGTCTTGCGCAGGCCGAGGGTCAGCCTCTGCCCGGCCTTGAGGGCGGTGTAGAGGGCGGTGGGAGCATATTGTCCGGCTTTCACGTAGAGGTCGGCCGTCTCCATGTTGTTGGGCACGTAGCCCAGTGCCGTCTGCGGTGCGTCGGTCGAGCCCTCTATCGGCGCGGCGGAGGCACCGCTGCTGTGCATCGGCAGGGCCTTCTCGTGGTTCCAGAGGCCGCCGCTGACGTACACCTTCACCTTCTGCCACTGGTTCTCGCCCTCCTCTTCCTGCGAGGCCTGGTAGCGCTCGGCGTCCACCTCGTTCCATCCGGCACGGTAGAAGCCCGTCACCTGCACGCGATAGACACCGGCCGGCAGTTCGGGCAGCTGCTGATAGTGATGGATGTTGCCCCAGTAGCGTTCAGCGTTGCCGAAGGTCTGGAAGCCCGGTGCGTCGCCGCTCCATCCCTGGTTGTCGTTGTGGTCGTAAGAGGCATTGGCGATGTAGGGCGTATAGTCAGCGGGATGGTCCACGCTGACGTGCGCCGTCTGGAAGTCAATCACCAGTTGGGTCAGTTGTTTCAGTGCCGCCTCCAGCTGTTGGGCGGTGCTCGACGTGTTGCCGTACACCGCCTGGACGGAAGTCACGTCGATGCCGGGATTCTCGGCCAGAGCCTTTTCAAGGGCAGCCCCCAGGGCGACGGCCGCCTTGTACTGCTGCTTGGCAGCCACGAAGGAGGCATAGTCGGCGGGCGTGAGGATAATCCAGCGTGTCAGATAGTCCTCCGAGGCATAGTTGGTGTTCAGGTTCGGGTCGCTGAAGTACAGGCGCGTGTCCGTGCTGTGGGGGAAGACTCCCAGGAAAGCCTCGGGGTAGAGTTCGCCCTTCCAGTCCTGGTTATGGTTCGAGAGGCCAATCTTGTAGACGTTGCCACCCTGGGCCACGAACGTGAAGCCCTGGTTGGACTCGGCAGCCGCATTGGTCTCGCGGTCCACCCAGATGTCGCTCAGTCCGCCCACGAACATGCTGCCCACCTGGTTGGCCATGCCGCCCTGCTCGATGAAGTTGGTGATGAAGTACGACACGCCGTCCCACACGACATCGTCGTTCTCCAGTCGGTTAATCCAGATTTTGTGGCCGTGCAGCGGGTCCACGCTGGCTCGCGTTCCCCAGTCGTTGCCCCCGGTCAGGAAGCCTTCTGCGTCCACGTTGTAGAGGTAGACCTCTGCGCCAGCCGTCAGCGGCTGTGCCGTCGGGGTGGCCGGTTTCGTCCACTGGGCATGGGCGGCGAGGCCCACGACCAACAGTGCCATTGTCAAGAACAGTTTTTTCATGGTTTGCTTGTGCTGTAGTTTAGGATTTAGTTAGTACTTATTTTCGTGCAAATATACTAAAAAAAAACGTGCGCACCAAGTTTTGATTCTTTTTGTTAGGGATTTACATGTAAATTAGTTACCCGCCAGACGTTGCACCCGTTGGCTCCATTCCTCGGGTCGCTTCCTTCTCGCGACAAGATAACGACGATGAGTTTATTCCATGCGCACGGAATAAGCATAAGCAAGTAAGGTTCGGAAGTAAGGATTAGGGATTAGGAGGATTAGGGGTCAGGGACTGCACGAAACTCATGAAAAGGGGATGGGGACGGAGCACCGTGGAGGAATACTCAGGGTGGAACTGAGTGCCGACGTACCAACGGTGGGCGGGAACCTCCACAATCTCCACAAGGCCGGATGCCGGATTGATACCCACGCAATGCATCCCCCGCTGCTCGAACTCCCCACGATATAGGCTGTTGAACTCGTAGCGGTGGCGATGCCGCTCGCGGATAAGCGTCACCTCGCCGTAGATTCCCCAGGTCCGGCTGCCCTCGGCCAACTGGCAGTCATAGGCTCCCAGCCGCATGGTGCCGCCCATCTGGGTGACGCTCTTCTGTTCCTCCATGAGGTCGATGACGTTGTGGGAGGTATGCGCGTCCATCTCACGGCTGTGGGCGTCGGCATGGCCCAACACATTACGCGCAAACTCCACGACCATCATCTGCATCCCCAGACAAATGCCCAGCGTGGGCACGTCGTGGGTGCGCCCATACTCGCAGGCCACAATTTTCCCCTCGATGCCCCGCTGGCCAAAGCCGGGACAGACGACAATGCCGGACATGGCCCCAAGACGCTCCTGCACGTTGGCACGGGTCAGTTGTTCGCTGTGGATGAAGTGGGTACGCACGTTCCTATTATTATAGGTACCCGCGTGTGCCAGACTTTCAAGGATGCTTTTGTAGGCATCTTGCAGGTCGTACTTGCCGACGAGGGCGATGTCCACCGTCTCGGCGGCCTGCTGACGGAGGCGGAGGAAACGGAACCAAGGTTCCAACCTGGGCAAGGGTGCATCGGCCACGCCCAACCTCTGCAGGCAAACGGTGTCAAGCCCCTGCCGGTTCAGGTTGATGGGGACCTCGTAGATGCTTGGAAGGTCCTGGCTCTGGACTACGGCCTCAACTGCCACATTGCAGAAGTGGGCCACCTTGCGCCGCAGGTCGGTGCCCAATTCGTGCTCGGTACGCAGCACCAGCACATCGGGCTGAATGCCCAACCCCTGCAACTGCTTCACGCTGGTCTGCGTGGGCTTCGTCTTCAGTTCTCCGGCTGCGGCCAGATAGGGCACGTATGTCAGGTGGACGTTCATGGCACTGCCCGCCAGTTCCCAACGGAGTTGGCGGATGGCCTCAAGGAAGGGCTGGCTCTCGATGTCGCCAATGGTGCCGCCAATCTCCGTAATCACGAAGTCGAGGGGGCGTTTCGCGGCGTTGAGCAGGATTCGACGCTTGATTTCATCGGTGATATGGGGCACCACCTGAATGGTTTTGCCCAGGTAGTCGCCCCGACGTTCGCGCTCAATGACGCTCAGGTAGATGCGCCCCGTAGTGACGCTGTTGTCGCGGGTGGTCTCTATGCCCGTGAAGCGTTCGTAATGCCCCAGGTCGAGGTCTGTCTCCTGACCGTCGGCGGTCACATAGCATTCGCCATGCTCGTAGGGATTCAGCGTGCCCGGGTCGATGTTGATGTAGGGGTCGAACTTTTGGATGGTGACGCTGTAGCCGCGCGACTGAAGCAACAGGCCGAGCGACGCCGAGACGATGCCCTTGCCCAACGAAGAGGCCACACCGCCCGTGATGAAGATGTACTTTGTGTCCATGACTTTTATGACTGTTTCGAGCGGTAAAGTTACAACAAAATCGGCCGAAAGGGTATGACTCAATCCAGAATTGGTTCTTCTCAAACCAAGAAAACAACAAAATAAAACAAAAGCGACCGTAAATGGTAACAATTTGAAACAAAATCACTCCGCAGGCAAAACAAAACGTAAGTATTTTCCATTTGAACAACTAAAAAAGTAGGGAATATTTTGGTATCTGCGCAAATTAGCGTTCCTTTGTGCTCGAATAGGTTCAATTATTGAGAGATATGGCATTAGTAAACGACCACTTCCTGAAACTCCCGAACAACTATCTGTTTGCCGACATCGCCAAAAAGGTGAATGCCTTCAGGGTCACCCACCCACGGGCCGACGTAATCAGCCTGGGCATAGGAGACGTCACACAACCCCTCTGCCCAGCTGTAACAGAGGCCATGCACCGGGCGGTCGACGAGATGGGGAGCCCTCAGGGATTTCATGGCTACGGCCCGGAGCAGGGGTACGACTTCCTGCGCGAAGCCATCCTGAAGAACGATTTCGCGGCCCGTGGCGTCCATCTCGACATCGACGAGATTTTCATCAATGACGGTGCGAAATCGGACACGGGCAACACACAGGAACTCGTGCGCTGGGACAACAGCATCGGAGTTTCGGACCCGGCCTACCCCGTCTATATTGATTCAAACGCAATGATTGGCAGAGCCGGACTGAAGGGGCCAGACGGCCGATGGAGCAACGTCATTTACCTGCCCTGTACGGCGGAGAACAACTTCATCCCCCGATTGCCCAACCGGCGCGTGGATGTCATCTACCTCTGTTTCCCGAACAACCCGACGGGCAGCGCCATCACCAAACAGGAACTGAGCAAGTGGGTCAACTATGCGCTCCGCAACGACGCGCTCATCTTCTACGATGCCGCCTACCAGGCCTACATCACCGACCCCGACCTTCCACACAGCATTTACGAGATACGCGGCGCACGGAAATGTGCCATCGAGTTCCATTCCTACTCGAAGACGGCGAGCTTCACGGGCGTCAGGTGCGGCTACACCGTCGTGCCCAAAGACCTGACGGCAGCCGCGCTCGACGGCAGGCGCATCCCCCTGAACGCGCTTTGGAACCGGCGGCAGTCGACCAAGTTCAACGGCACAAGTTACATCGCCCAACGAGCCGCAGAGGCCATCTACACGCCCGAAGGCCGCCTGCAGGTGGCACAAACCATCGGCTACTACATGCAGAACGCCCGCAAGATGCTCTCCACCCTGCGCAGTCTCGGCTACAAGGTCTACGGCGGAGAGAACGCCCCCTACATCTGGATGAAGACGCCCGACGGGAGCAGTTCGTGGAAATTCTTCGAGGAGTTGCTCTACGGAGCCAATGTCGTTTGCACGCCAGGGGCCGGCTTCGGTCCGTCGGGCGAGGGCTACGTGCGCTTCACGGCCTTCGCCAGTCACGAACAGACCGACGAGGCCCTGCTGCGAATCGTGAAGTGGAATGGATGAGGAGCAAGGGGCAAGGGGCAAGGAGCAAGGGGGCAAGGATGTGAAAGATAAGGGTATATAGGTATTAACAAAAGTAAAAAGAGATGGAAGCATTAAGATTCCAAGTTGTCGGGGAGGCATTCAAGAAGAAGCCGCTCGACGTGGAGGCACCCAGTGAGCGCCCCGCAGTTTATTTCGGAAGGAAAGTGTTTGACCGCAAGAAGATGCAGGCGTATCTCCCCAAGGACATCTATGAGAAGATGGTGGAGGTGATGGACCATGGGGCCCACCTCGACCGCCAAGTGGCTGATGCCGTGGCGGCCAGCATGAAGCAATGGGCCACGGAGCAAGGTGCCACCCACTACACCCACTGGTTCCAGCCCCTGACAGAGGGGACGGCCGAGAAGCACGACTCGTTCATCGAACGCGACGAACGAGGCTGCATGGTGGAGGACTTCAGCGGCAAGTTGCTCGTACAGCAGGAACCCGATGCCAGCAGTTTCCCCTCGGGGGGCATCCGTTCCACATTCGAGGCTCGCGGCTATTCGGCATGGGATCCTACAAGCCCTGTCTTTATCATCGACGACACTCTCTGCATCCCCACCGTATTTATCTCTTACAGCGGAGAGTCGCTCGACTATAAGGCTCCGTTGCTGAAGGCCCTGCAGGCGGTCAACAAGGCCGCCACCGACGTTTGCCACTACTTCGACCCCGGCGTGAAGGAAGTGACGTCGAACCTCGGCTGGGAACAAGAATACTTCCTGGTCGACGAGGGACTTTACGCGGCCCGTCCCGACCTGCTCCTGACTGGGCGCACACTGATAGGGCACGAGTCGGCGAAGAACCAACAGATGGAGGACCACTACTTTGGTGCCATACCCGAACGGGTGGCGGCCTTCATGAAGGAACTGGAAATCGTTGCGCTGGAACTCGGCATCCCCTGCAAGACACGTCACAACGAGGTGGCTCCCAACCAGTTCGAGGTGGCTCCGATCTTTGAGGATGCCAACCTGGCCGTGGACCACAACATGCTGCTCATGTCGCTCATGAAGCGTGTTGCACGCAAACATGGTTTCCGGGTGCTCCTGCACGAGAAGCCCTTCGCCGGCATCAACGGGAGCGGCAAGCACAACAACTGGAGCCTGTCGACCGACAACGGCGTGCTGCTCCACGCCCCCGGCAAGACTCAGATACAGAACCTGCGCTTTGCAGTCTTCATCGTGGAGACGCTGATGGGTGTCTATCGCCACAACGGGCTGTTGAAGGCCAGCATCATGTCGGCCAGCAATGCCCACCGGCTGGGTGCCAACGAAGCACCGCCAGCCATCATATCTTCGTTTCTGGGCAAGCAGGTGAGCGAACTGCTCGACCACATTGAGAATGCCGACCGAAACAACGTGCTCTCCATGGACGGCAAGCAGGGCATGAAGATGGACATTCCCCAGATTCCCGAACTGCTCATCGACAACACCGACCGCAACCGCACCTCGCCATTTGCCTTCACGGGCAACCGCTTTGAGTTCCGTGCCGTCGGAAGCGGCGCGAACTGCGCTTCGGCCATGATAGCCCTGAACAGTGCCGTCGCCGAGGCTCTTATTGATTTCAAGAGGCGCGTCGACGAGCGCATCCCAGCCTTGGAGCGGGAACTGGCGAGCACCGACCATACACCCAAGTATCATGCCATCATCGAGGTGCTGCGCGAGGACATCCGCACCTGCAAGCCCATCCGCTTCGACGGCAACGGCTACAGCGACGAATGGGTGCGGGAGGCCGAACGACGCGGACTCGACGTGGAGAAGTCCTGTCCCCGAATCTTCGAACAATACCTCGCCCCCGAGAGTGTCCACCTGTTTGAGTGCCTGAGGGTGATGAACCAAAAGGAACTGGCGGCCCGCAACGAAGTGAAATGGGAAACGTATGCAAAGACCCTCCAAATCGAAGCGCGTGTGCTCGGCGACATTTCGCAGAACCACATCATCCCCGTGGCCATTGAATACCAAGGCAAGTTGCTAAGGAATGCCGAGCGGACGAACGGTCTGTTCCCGGCCGAAAAGGCCAGACGGCTGAATGCCCGTATTCTTCATCGAATCGAAGAGATTGCCGAGCGGACGAGCGAAATAGAACGACTGGCAGAAGCATTGTCCGCCGCCCAGTCACAGGCCGAAAAGGCAGAGGATGCCCATAGGAGGGCGCTGGCCTATCACGATGAGGTGGAACCTCTGTTTGCCCCCCTCCGCTGCCAGATAGACAAACTGGAACAAATCGTGGACGATGCGCTTTGGCCCCTGCCGAAGTATCGCGAACTACTGTTCCTCCGCTGAGGTCGGGGCGGTGCTTGCCGCTCCCGCTTCGTCAGGGGCGGCCTCGCCCTGGTCGTCAGGTTTCTTCGCTTCGTCGAAGAGACCGTAGGTGGTGCGCAGCACGCGGAACTCGGTGCGGCGGTTCAGGGCGTTGCAGACTTCCTGTCGGTCCACGTCCTCGAAGGAGAGGATGAAGGGCTCGGTCAGCGTGTCGCCCTCCGCGAGGAAGGGGTTCTGCTCGGCCATCTTCCGGGTGACAATCTTCGGGCGGCCCTCGCCGTAGCCCACGGGCGAAAGGCGGTCCTGGGCAATGCCACGGGCGATGAGGTAGTTGACGACGCTCTCCGCGCGGCGCTGCGAAAGGCGCAGGTTATACTCGTCGGCTCCGCGGTAGTCGCAGTGGGAGGCCAGTTCGATGGTGATGTTCGGGTTCTCGTCCAGCAGCGTCGCCAGCGAGTCCAGGGCCGGCGTGCTCTCGGGGGTGAGTTCGGCCGAGTCGAACTCGTAGAAGATGTTGCGGACGAGCACGGGGGCATTGATGTTGGCCAGCGGGAACTGCAGGACAAACTCGCGGCTGACCGACGAGGTGTCGATGCACAATTCCTCCTTGTGGTTGAGGTAACCCTTGCAGGTGCCCAGGAAGACGTAGTCGACGCGGGGTTTTATCTCCTGCTCGAACGAGCCGTCGCCCCGGACGCTGATTTTCAGGTTCGTGCCGTCGTTGCCCACCATGTAGACCAACCCCTCGGGCAGTTCGTAGCCGTCCTTCTCGTAGACCCACCCCTTGACCGTCTGCAGCACCTCGGGGCACTCGAACGACATGATGTGGTCCCAGCCGCGGGCGTCGCCCCGGTTGGTGGAGAAGAAGCCTCGGTTGTGGAGTCCCTCGAACGTGATGCCGAAGTCGTCGCCCGGCGAGTTCATGGGGTATCTCATGTTCTCCACCGTCCAGTGTCCCACGCTGTCCTGCTCGGCCCGGAAGAGGTCGAGGCCGCCCATGCCGGCGTGGCCGTCGGAGGAGAAGTAGAGTTCGCCGTTGGGGCGGAAGACGGGAAACATCTCGTCGCCCGCCGTATTGATGGGCTCGCCCAGGTTTTCCACGCCTCCCAGTCCGCCCTCGGTGAGGGCTATGCGCCAGATGTCCGTGCCCCCCACCCCGCCGGGCATGTCGCTCACGAAGTAGAGCCACTGGCCGTCGGGCGAGACGGCCGGGTGGGCGTAGGAGGAGAGCGTGTCCTTGGAGATTTCCAGCAGCGAGGGCTTCCCCCACGAGGCGTCGGCACGCTGGCTGGTGAATATCTGGGCAAAGCGGGGATAGTCGGGGTCGTGGGTGCAGCGGGTCAGATACATCGTCTTGCCGTCGGGCGAGAAGCAGCAGGCCCCCTCGTCGTAGTCACTGTTCAGCTCCGACTCGATTTGTTCCGGCTGTTGCCACTTCCCCTTCTCGTCCTTCTTGGCTACGAAGATGTCGCCCGCCTTCGTGCCCGTGATGCCGCTCACCTCGTTACCGGTCGTCTGCGGCCGCGTGGTGGTCAGGAAGAGTTGGTCCCACTCGTCGCCGTAGAGCACGGGCGCGAAGTCGCTTCGGCGGGAGTTGAAGAGGGGTTCCTTGCGGACGGTGTGGAGCGTGGGCTTCCCCTTCCACACCTGTGCCTGGGTACACCCCTGCACGCCCTTCACCCCCCGGGGGTCGCCGGGCACGCTGTCGAGGAAGCGCTCATAACTCTTCAGGGCACCCTTGTAGTCACCCTGCTTGTGCTGCATCTGGGCCAGGCGGAGCAGGGCCATGGAGTCGGGATATTCGTAGCGCACGGCATTCTGGTAGGCCCCAATGGCCTTGGCCGTGAAGTTGATGCGGCGATAGCACTCCCCCATCTTCCAGGCCACCTGTCCGCGGCGCTCCCGGTTCTTGTTGCTGGTGCGTGAGAACCCTTTCTTATACTCCGCCGCCGCATCGAAGTACTCCCCGATGGCATAGAGGGCGTCGCCCTTCCTGATGTTCGTCTCCGCGCCGCAGCCCGTGAGCGTCAGAAGGGCGGCCGCCAGGCAGAATCCTATAGACAAAACGCGCCGCATACCTTTTCTATAACGAGGCGCACCCCGCTTTTATTGCTTCCGGCGACCGATTTATTGTGCCGCGCCGGGAGGGCCGGGCCGGGTCTGGCGTTCGTGGCGAGGTGGCTCGGACGACCGCACTCGGCGCACGTTCTCTTCCGCAGGAAAGGGCAACCCTGTCAGGTGCTGAGTAAAGAATGTTCGCCGACGGTGAACCTTCGTTCGCTGACGGCGAATTATTGTTCCCCGACGGCGAACGAAGGTTCCCCGTCGGGGATTTGTATATGCTAAGGTTTCTTCGCATCTTCGCAAAACGATGCGGCTGTCCTTGCTACGCTTTCTTAAGGCTTTTGCACCGCTGTGCGGGATGGCTTGCCGTGGGGTAGCTGGGGCTTGCAGTGCTATTGTGCCGCGCCGGAGGCATCGAGGATGCGACCGACGTTCGTAACGATGCGGCTCGGTTGGCTGGGCGTTGCCTTGCCGAGCACAATGTTCACCAGCGTGGTCACGTCGGCAATGCTGGGGTGGCCGTCGCCGTTCACGTCGGCGACTTCGCTAAATTCACTCTTCCCCAAAACCATGTTGACCAATGCCGTCACGTCGGCGATGGTGAGCGTGCCGTCGCCGTTGACGTCGCCCATGAGTACGGGCGCAAGTTCCTGGCCGGCTATGGCGCTGATTTGGTCGGCACTGAGCGTGCCGCGGTAGATGTGGCCGCTGCCGTCGGTGAGGGCCTTGCCGTCGGCTACCTTGACGGTGCCGCTGGCGCGGTAGCTGCTGGCGAAGATGCGGTCGGCGAGGTTGGTCCAGCCGAGGGTGATGTTGCGGTTCGTTCCATTGGCGCAGAGACCGTAGATGTTACCGCTGCCGGTGGCGGTGGCGTCGAGTTGTCCGCCGTTGATGGTGATGTCGCCGTCGCTGGCCTCGATGGCTATGGCATTTTTGGAATTGGTGGCGACGCTGAGTTTGCCGCCGTTGAGGGTGACGCTTCCGGCATTGAGGCCGATACCGCCCGTATATGTTGAGTTGCTTATGCTGACGTTGCCGCTCTGCTGGGTGTAGTTGCGCACATAGAAACCGTTACCGCCTGTGCCTTCATAGCTGATGGTGCCTGCCGTGGCGGCATCGAGGCTCTGGCCGTAGATGGTGAGGTCGCATATGCCACGTTCTATGCCAGTAACGCCTGTGCGATTTTCGGCGGTGCCGATGTGCATGGTGCAGCCGTCGGCGAGGATAAGGGTGATGTTGCCCTGCGGACGCAGCTTGATGCCGGTGTAGTCGATGTCGGTGCCTACGTAGTACCAGCCTGCGGCGAGGTCAACGTATTGATTGCCGTACTCACTGGTGCGCGTCTCATGTCCGTCGAGGGCGATGGCCTGTGCGGTCTGTGTGGTGCCGTCGGCTGTCATGTAGCTGACCTCGTGCTGCAGGCCGTCGCTGCGGAGGGCGGCGACGGTGACGGTGACGTCGGCGGTGACGGTCAGGGTGTAGATGCCTTCGCCGTCGGGGGTCAGGGCGGTGCCGTTGGCCTGGACGTCGGTGGCGGTGAAGCCGGGCCGCGGCCTGAAGGTGATGACCTCGTCTTCGATGGCCTTGCCGTCGGTGAGGGTGCCGCTGACTACTTCCATCTCTTCGGGCAGGGTGACGGTGAAGGTGGCCTTATCCCTCCAGTAAGCGGTGACGGTGATGGTCTGCACGTCGGATACGTTAAAGATGTAGGGTGCGGTGAAGTAGTCGCCGGGCTGCTTCTCTACGTCAGGCTCGCAGCTGGCCTCCCAGTGGTCGAACTTCTTGCCGTTGGGAGCGGTGAACGTACACTCGGGCAGATAGTAACGGCCAGCATTGCCGCCGTCGTTAGCCACGGTGCTGCCGTCCATCGTGCCCGTGCCGCCGTTGGCATCGAACACGATGGTATGGTGCAGGGCTACGAAGGTGAAGGTAAAGGTCTTCGTGCCGCCCCAGTCGCCTGTGCCTTTGATAATGGCCTGATATTGCTCTCCAACAACATAGTCGTAGGTGCCAATGTTGGGGTCGAGTTCAATGGTATAGTCCGTGTCGAGCGTCAACTGCGTATTGCCGTTCCACACCTCCACGTTGTTGCTGAGTGGATAGTAGGGTCCGTAGCCGTTGTCGTATGCCTCCAGCGTCCCCTTAATCTCACAGTTGGCGATGTTGAAGGGCGTGATGCGGAACTCCCGGGTGTTCGTGCCCACGTAGCCGCCCATACCAGTGACGGTGACGGTGGCGGTGACCATCTGCGTGGCGCTGCCCGTGTTGTTGGTTATGGCGAGGGTGTAGTCAGTGCCCTCGGTCAGCACGGTCTCGCCGTCCTTCACCACGACGATGGGCGTGACGGTGGGCTGACTGGCATCGTAGAGATAGGCCACATCCTCCCACGATTCGAAATCGTCCAGACAGATGGTGGTGTAGGCCATCTTCTTGACACTGGTATAGGTAATCCATACCTCTTCATCGGGCATGACGAAGGTGTTGGTCTCGGTGTCGAGCGTGATGTCCTCGCCGTCACCATTTACCACGCGGATGGTGTACTCGCTGGTGCCGTCGATGACTTCCACCTTCACCGTCTCGCCGGCGTAGGCCCAATAGACCTCGTTGGGGGTGCCGACATTGTAGCAGCGGAAGATGGTGTTGTCGTAGTTGTAGCGGTGCTGCAAGTGCCACTGCGCGTAGAGCGTCACGGTGCCGCCGTCCTCAGCGGTCAGGTTCTGCACCACGGCCTCGTCCTCGTAGTTGGTGCCGCTGCCGTCGGCCTGGGTGTTCCAGCGCAGCCACTGGCCCGTGGTCGTAGAGAAGGCGTTCTTGGTCAGCGCCGTGGCCTCCTGGTCGTAGGTGAAGGTCTGGTCGGCCATCGTGCCATTGACGGGGATGACGGGCTCAAAGTGTACGCTGTAGGTGTTGGCCGTCCACTGGGCGTAGAGCGTCAGGGTGGCGTCCGGCTCGGCGGTGAGGTTCAGCACCTCCTGGCCGTCCGCGTAGGCCGTGCCGCTGCCGTCGCTCTCGGTGTTCCAGCCCGCGAAGTGGTAGCCCGTGCGGGTGTAGGCGCAGGCGGTCAGGGCCTTGGCCTCGTCGTAGGTGAAGAGTTCGTCGTCCATCTCGCCGCCCGTCTTGCCGTTGCCGACGAAGGAGATGGCGTAGCGGTTGCCCGTCCACTTGGCCCACAACTCCACGTCGCCCGTCTGACCGCCGCCGATGGTGGTCACGGCGTCGCCGCTGAGGTCAGCGCTCCGGTACCAGCCGTCGAACGTGTAGCCCGTCTTGGTGGCCGCGCCGAGGGTGATGGTTCCGGCGTAGTAGCCCGTGCCGCCGTAGGTGCCGTTGAACGGCGTGGGGTTGAAGTCATTGGCCTTGCTGCCAATCGGCGTGAAGTTCTCGCCTTGCGAGCGTCCTTCGGCCGCGCGTCCGGCGCTGCTCATGTCGATGTCCTGCGTCTGCTCGAAGTGCAGGCCGCTAGCGTTGTTGCCCGCGTTGACGTAGGTGGACAGCAGGGCCAGCGCCTCGGGGCTGCCGATGGCGTAGGGGTTCGCTTCGCTGCCGTCGCGCCCGTCGCTGCGGCCCCACGGGTCGGTCTTCGTGTCGGTGTAGGCCGTGCCGTTGAACGTCGCGCTGGCCGTGATGCTTCCGCCCGCAGCCGTCACCGTCGCCGTCACCGTGGCCGTCAGGCTCGCGTCCTCGGCGCAGGTGAACGTCGCCGTGCAGGCCGAGCGGTCAGCCGACCACGCCCACGTCGGCGTGGCCGACAGGCAGGTGACGGTGCAGACTTTCTTGTAAACTGGTGGATTTGATGTGTCGCTGGCTCCCGTCGCAAGGTCAGCGTAAGTTGTATATCCGTCGGAACTCTGCCCCGGCGTGAGGCCCGTTACATGCGATGACTCCCAAGAGTCCAATGACGCACTCGCATATAGGGTTATGTCACTTTTCGTATAGCCGTTTCTTTCTGCTACCAAACGACCCCAGGTTGTACTGTAGTTAAGCAGCACGGACGTTGTCTGGGATGTGTTAATCCCTGACCAGTCCACTCTGTAGAAATGGTCGCTGTAGGCGAACCTGGCCGTGGCCGTGCCCTGCGAGGACACCGTCACGAAGTCCGTGAGGGCTGTTGCCCACGCCGTCTGTGCGGTGAGCAGGGCGAGGAGCAGCACGGTGGCTGCCCTCGCGGTGTGTCGGATGATGTGAATGATGTTGTT
>JAFTEX010000097.1 GCA_017453445.1 Bacteroidaceae bacterium | reverse complement strand
GAGGTGACATTGGAATTAGGAAAGACGATGAAACCTCTGATGGAAGCTGGGCTGAAGAAAATTGGGGAGGCTCTTGGGAAATAATATTATGCATTTGGATAAAACAAAGGTTAAATACGTTAATTATGCCTCCTTATTTCTGACATTGTCCAACCCTCAATCCACCTCTCTACCGTTTAATGTATAAGTTGTTGATTATCAACGATTAATATATTCTATGGCTGTGTTAATCTTGAAAGAATCATAGTTGAAGAAGGTAATGCTGTGTATGATTCCCGTGATGACTGTAATGCCATTATAGGCAAACGCGACAATATACTGATTGCAGGATGTAAAAACAGCACTATTCCTGACGGGGTGACAGGTATTTGGCAAGAGGCATTCCGTGGGCATACTGGTTTAACTTCAATTTACATTCCGAATAGCGTTGTATCCATCGGACAAGAAGCATTTTATAATTGCTCTGGTCTGGTTTTCGTTGCTATTGGAAACAGCGTTAAAAATATTGGCAATTCTGCGTTCGCAGGTTGTAATAATGTGAGGGATGTATATTGTTTTGCTGAAAGTATACCTACAACTGGAGAAACTGTTTTTCGCTCAGCATACTCCGCAACCTTACATGTGCCTGCCGCATCCTTGGAAGCATACAAAGAGACGAATCCATGGAGCAAATTCAAGAATATCGTACCACTAACAGACGAAGAACTGACAAAAGTGGAGAGACTATCACACTCTCAAACGGAAGGAGAATCAGTCATCTACGACCTGAGTGGTCGTCGTCTGACGAAGATTCAGCATGGCATCAACATCGTACGCAATCCTGATGGAAGTCTCAGGAAGGTGATGGTAAAGTAAATTGGGCTTCGACGGATACAAAGCCGTGAAAACCAATGATTTCACAGACTACGCTAGTCGATAATGCGTCTCTAACGCCGAGAGCATAATCTGTGTAATCTGTGAAATCTGTGGTTTTATTAAAAGTTGATGTATCGGTACTGGGCCGTCAGTAGAACACGATGGTCTGGATGACTTGTGCACCGACGTGGGCGTTTATTTTCCGGGTCAGTTGGGTGCGTCCCATCATGAGGTCCTGACGCAGGGCGGGGCGCGTGATTTTGACGTACATCGTGTTGTTGCGGATGGAGACATCGCCTGTCAGACGGGCGATGGAGGGGCCCGCCACCTCGGCCCATGCCGCAATGGCGCGGTGCTCGTTGAGCGGCGTCTCCAGTCCCTCCTCGTGGAGGTAACGGAGCAGTACGTCGCGCAGCCGTTCGGTGTTCTTGCGTTTCATGGCGGTGGGAGAGGGGGATTAGTCTTCAAATTCGCCACCGCGGACGTGGAACAGACGGTGCTCGCCGGGCATGAGCGTGAGAATCTGGTCGAGGTGGTCGCGGTTGGTGTCGGTGACGAAAATCTGTCCGAAGTCCTCCCCGGAGACGAGGCGCACGATTTGCTCCACGCGGTGGGCATCGAGTTTGTCGAAGATGTCGTCGAGAAGCAGGATGGGGGTGGTGCGGCTGCCTGTGCGGCGCAGGAAATCGAACTGGCTCAGTTTCAGGGCTATCAGGTAGGACTTGTTCTGTCCCTGGCTGCCTTCGCGCTTGATGGGGTAGCCGCCGAGGGTCATTTCGATGTCGTCCTTGTGGATGCCGTGGAGCGAATAGCCGACGGCGCGGTCGCGCAGGCGGTCGCGCTGGATGACCTCAAGTAGGGGGCCGCGCTGGCAGTGGCTGGTGTAGCGCAGCCCCACCTCCTCGGCCCCCGAGGAAATGATGGCGTAGTAGCGCTGGAACGTGGGCAGGAGCTGCTCGACGTAGTGCTGCCGGCGCTGGTAGATGAACTCCCCCTCGCGGGCCATGGCCTCCTCCCAGAGCGAGAGCAGTTCGGGGTCGGGCTCGGCATCCTCCATCTTCAGGAGCGCGTTGCGCTGTTGCAGGGCCTTGTTGTAGCGGAAGAGGGCGTCGATGTAGGCCGGTTCGCACTGGGAGATGACGATGTCGAGGAAGCGGCGCCGCTCCTCACTGCCGCCACTGATGAGTTCGCTGTCGTTGGGCGACACGACGACCAGGGGGATGAGTCCGATGTGCTCCGCCAGCCGGCGATAGGCCTTCTTGCCCCGGCGGAAAACCTTCTTCTGCCCGACTTTCAGTCCGCAGTAGATTTCCTCGGGTGTGCCGTCCTCGTGCTCGTAGAAGCCCTGCAGGACCATGAACTCCTCGCCGTGGCGCACGGCCAGCGAGTCGGTGCTGGAAAAGGCGCTCTTGCACATGGATAGGAAATAAATCGCGTCCAGCAGGTTGGTCTTGCCCTCCCCGTTCTGGCCGATGAAGCAGTTGATGCCCCGCGACAGCTCCAAATCGGCCTGTGCGATGTTCTTATAATTGAGTATGGAAAGCCTCTTAAGTCTCATTTCGGGCACAAAAATACAAAATAAAGTGAAAAGTGGAAAGTGAATAGTGAAAAATTCGCCTATCCCTAATCTCTAATCCAAAAATATTTTGTACTTTTGCACGACAAATTGCGTAATAACGAATAAAACAAAAAATAAAATGGCAGAAAAAACTTTCAACAAGGGTGAGGGCAGGACGCAACAAGAAGTGGTCCTGGAGGAATCTTTCATTCAGAAGAACCTGAAAAAAATCGGTATCGTTGCGGGCGTTGTCATCGCATGTCTGTTGCTGTTCATGCTCGGCAAATGGTACTTTGAGAATCAGAACCAGAAGGCCGCCGAGGCTTTGTTCCCCAGCGAGCAGCTTTATCAGCAGGCCGTTCAGAGCGGCGACTCGGTGACCTTCAAGAAGGCACTGGAGGGCGACGGTGTGCAGGCAGGTCTGTTGCAGGTGGCCAAGCAGTACGGCTCGACCAAGGCAGGCAACATGGCCAAGCTCTATGCCGGTCTGGCATACGTCCAGCTGGGACAGTTCGAGGATGCCAAGAAATATCTGGAGGACTTTAGCAGCAAGGACGACGAACTGGTGAGTCCCGCAGCCCTGGGCGCACTGGGCAACGTCTATGCCGAGCTCGGCCAGCAGGACAAGGCTGTCGAGACGCTGAAGAAGGCCGCCAAGAATGCCGACAACACGGTGCTCTCTCCGATTTATCTCGTTCAGGCCGGTGAAATTCTGGAGTCTCAGGGCAAGGCCGACGAGGCACTGAAGCTCTACGAAGAGGTGAAGAACAACTATCGTGGAAGCCAGCAGGGGCAGGAGATTGACAAATACATTGAGAGAGTAAAGGCCGCAAAGTAATGGCAAGCAGCTTGCACAATCTTTCCGACTACGATACCGCGTCCGTCCCCTCGGCACGCGGTATGCGTTTTGGTATAGTCGTCTCGGAGTGGAACAAGGACGTGACGGGGGCCCTCCTGGAGGGCGCTTACGGCGTGCTTACCCGCCACGGGGCACTGGAGGAAGACATCGAAGTGATGACCGTCCCCGGAAGCTTTGAACTCATCTACGGGGCTTCGCGCATGATGAAGATGGGACACTTCGATGCCGTGATTGCCATCGGATGTGTCATCCGTGGCGACACGCCCCACTTCGACTACATCTGCCAGGGCACCACGCAGGGACTGGCAGAACTCAACCGCGAGGGAAGCATCCCCGTCGTCTACGGTCTGCTCACGTGCAACACGCTGGAGCAGGCCGAGGCACGCTGCGGCGGCATCCTGGGCAACAAGGGCGACGAATGTGCCGTCACGGCCATCAAAATGGTGGACTACAATCGGCGTCTGTCGGACAAGTACCTTCGGTTCTGACCCCTCGCCAAGAGCGAGACGACGTGGAGATACAAAAAATCCCCCGCCATCCAAGCAGGATGGCGGGGGATTCTTTCATTTTAGTCCGTGTGTGGCTCAGAAGGGGGCCTCGTCGGTGTGGGAGTCTTCGTTGCAGTCAGTCCAGTCGTCCCACAAGTCGTCGTAGGAAAGGCTGTCATAGCCGTCGCTTCGGGACTTCTCGTTGGGATAGAGTTCGGGGAAAAGCACGCCCAGATTGTTGAAATGCTCCTTCTCTGCCAGCAGTCGATAGTGCAGGCTCTCTTCCTCGTGCTTCAAGTTGCTGTGGCAGTAAGCCAAAAGCGAGAGGGCATGGCCGCGCATGACGGCATTTTCGGCCTGCGTCATTTTCTCCAGTTGCAGGATGGCCTGCTCGTAGCACTCCGTGTCGACCAGGCTCTGGGCATCCATGTAGGTTGCGCGCATGTCCTGCGGATAGTAACTGAGGAAGCGGGTGTAGTAGAGATGAGCCTGTGCCGAGTCTCCGCTGTCGTAAAGAATATTGGCCCGCATCAGCAGGGCATTGGCATCATCCTCGCAGATGGCCAGGGCGTAGTCCACGGCCTCCAAGGCTTCCTTGTAGTGCTCCATCCACAACTGGGCTTCGGCCAACTGCAACCACGCCTCGACGTCGAATGGTATTTCTTCGATGTGTTCCTCTATAATGCGCGAAGCCTTTTGGTATTGTCCCTTCGCATTATAGATTCCAGCCAAGAGTGACAGGGCTGCGGTGTAGTCGGGATATTCCTCGTGCAGGATTTTCGCCCATTCCAGTGCCTTGTTGAGATAGTCGTAGTCCTTGAGCAGCATGATGCTGTCGTATAGGAAATCCGCCGCCTCCTCCTCGTCGAGCAGCCGATAGTACTCCATCAGCTGGGCGAAGGCGAGTTCCTCCTTTTCCTCACGGAATTCCAGTTCGGCACGCAGGAAAATCATCTCACGGTCGTCCTGGTCGGGTATCTTGTAGAAGATGTCCCAGGCCTCCTTCTGGTGGCCCAGGAACATTTGCCGGCGGGCAAGGAATATCTGCGGGTCGATGCTGTCAGGATAGAACGAAAGGGCATATTCAATGCAGTGGCAGGCATCCTCGTCGCGCTGTTGCATGGCATAGAACTCTGCGATGTCGGTCAGGGTTTCTGCATCCAACTCGACAGGCTCACCGGTCGTGAGCATACGTTCGTATGCCGCAATGGAGGTGCGGAATTCTTCGTCCTGAAAATAGGAATAGTCGTCTTGCATGGTTCTTTTACTTCTTCTGCCAGTTGTCCTTCAGGCCGACAGTCTTGTTGAAAACGGGGCACTGGGGCGTAGAGTCGGTGTCGACATTGAAGTAGCCGATGCGCTGGAACTGGAGGTAGGAGAGGGCCGGCATGGTGGCGGCAAAGGGTTCCACGTAGCAGTCCTTCAGCACGGTCAGGCTGTCGGGGTTTATCATCTGGCGCATGGCCGTCACGGCATCGCAATTCTGCGCTTCACGGATGGCGGCCATTTCGTCGCGCGGATTTTCCACCTTCCACAAGCGGTCGTAGAGGCGCACCTCTGCCTTGACGGCGTTGTGGCTGCTGACCCAGTGGAGGGTCTTGCCCTTAATCTTGCGGTCCGCACCGGGCAGTCCGCTGCGTGTGTCGGGGTCGTAGGTGCAGTAGACGGTGGTGACGCGTCCTTCGGCATCCATTTCATAGGGCCGGTCGCCATTGGGCAAGGTCTCGGGGCACTGGATGATGTAGGCATTCTTCAGGCGCACTTCCTTGCCGGGAGCCAGGCGCATAAACTTCTTTTCGGCCTGGGGCATAAAGTCGTCGCGCTCAATCCAAAGTTCGCGGCTGAACTCCACTTCGTGTGTGCCGTCGGCCTCGTTCTCGGGGTTGTTTACGGCCGTCAGCATTTCGGTTTGGCCCTCAGGATAGTTTATGAGGACTACCTTGATGGGGTCGAGCACAGCCGAAACGCGGATGGCACGGCTGTTCAGGTCCTCGCGGACGGCACTCTCCAGCAGGGCCATTTCGTTCAGCGCATCGTAGGTGGTGTACCCAATCTTGTCGATGAACTTCTGGATGCTCTCAGGCGAGTAGCCGCGACGGCGGAAACCGCAGAGGGTCGGCATGCGGGGGTCGTCCCAGCCCTGCACCATGCCCTGCTGGACGAGAGCCAGCAGGTTACGCTTCGACATGAGCGTATAGGAGAGGTTCAGTTTGTTGAACTCCGTCTGGCGAGGACGGAAATCTTCGATGTGCTCCGTTTCGCCACGCCATTCCTTCATCCACGTTACGAACAGGTCGTAGAGGGGACGGTGCTCGACAAACTCCAGCGTGCAGAGCGAGTGGGTCACGCCTTCCAGATAGTCGCTCTGGCCATGTGTGAAGTCGTACATGGGGTAGGCATTCCACTTGTTGCCCGTGCGAATGTGCGGCATGTTCAGCACGCGGTAGATGAGCGGGTCGCGGAAGAGCATGTTGGGGTGTGCCATGTCAATCTTGGCACGCAGCACCAGGGTACCCGGTTCGCACTTGCCGCTGTTCATGAACTCAAAGAGTCGCAGGTTTTCTTCAACGGGGCGGTCGCGGTAGGGGCTGTTCGTGCCGGGGCTGGTCGTGGTGCCCTTCTGCTGGGCAATGACCTCTGCCGACTGCTCGTCGACGTAGGCGCGGCCTTGCTTGATGAGCCAAACGGCAAAGTCCCAGAGTTGCTGGAAGTAGTCGCTGGCATAATAGACGTTAGCCCACTCGAAGCCGAGCCACTTGATGTCGTGCTCGATGCTTTCGATGTATTCGGTGTCCTCCTTCTGGGGGTTCGTGTCGTCGAAGCGCAGGTTGCACACACCTCCGTAGCGCTTGGCAACGCCAAAGTCCATGGCAATGGCTTTCGCGTGTCCAATATGCAAGTAGCCGTTGGGTTCGGGCGGGAAGCGTGTTTGCACTTTTCCGCCGTTCTTTCCTTCGGCAAGGTCGGCCTCTATCTTCTGTTCTATGAAGTTCAACGACTTCTTCTCTGATGTCTCGTTTTGTGCAATGATTGCCATGGTCTATACCTTAATTATAATATATGTAGTAGAAATTAGCACAAAGGTAATAATTTTATTTGATTTTGAAGGTCGGGAAAGGATGATATTTCAAAATTTATACCTAAAAAGGGCATAAAGTGTGGGGGAAGATAAAAATATGTTATTTAACATGCCTTTTTATTTGGAGCGTGCCGTTAAAATGCCTAAATTTGCGTCGTTAATCAGATAAAACAATCTTTTTACCTTAAAAACTAATACCTATTTGAAAAGGCTGAGTCGTGAGATTCCGGCCTTTTTCATTTTTTGTAGGTATTGTTGCCGACGTAGCATTTCAGATTCCTTTATGTCGTTGTTTATTAGGTTGTTGATGGCTTCTGCAATCTCACTTGTCTGGTCGGCACGTGTGCAGAAACGTCCCAACGAATGACCATATAGAGTCTCGTGATTGCCGATAATGTTACCACATCCTTTCGTGAGGGCTATGAGAACTTCCATTTTGATACCAGTGGTCGTCTGGGAGAGTATCAGATGTATTCTTGCCGTTTCAATGAGTTGGTCGAGATATTCTTGCGACGGCTCCTGTATGATTTTCACGTTTGACGGCACTGGGGTTGTTGGGGCATTGCGGCTGACCATGACGAAAAGCACACCCGGACACAGTGGCGCTATATCATTTAGAATCCATTTCCTGATTCCATCCAGTTCTTCCTCATCCTCTCCCAGATAGCCTTGGCAGAGCAGGAAGGGCTGGGTGGCATGGTGGGCAGGAATGTGCTCATTGAAGAAACAAGGCAGGTTCACGAGAGTCTGATTGGGGAGCATGTCGTAAAGCCGCTGATAGTCCCCTTTCGTGATGGCGCAAATGGCATCGGCATAAGTCAGTTCATGCAGTTCTTTCTGCTTGGCCTGACGGGCTTTCCATCGGAGGCGCAGGCCGTGCAGCGTCCATCCTTCGTGTCTGGCTTTTTCTTCAAGCACTATGTGGCGGATGTATTGTAGACGAACAGCCTTGAAGTGCTTTCGCAGATTCGGATTGGGCAACAAGTGGCAGCACTGTATCCCCTCGAAGAGCAGAGGGGCATCATCTTTGTCCAATTCAGCCAGCAATGCGCTTTCCCCATTCTTCTCCAGCACGTGTATCTCTGTCTCATACCCCAGTGTGTGCAGGGCCTCCAATTGGTAGTACACCTCCATGGCATAGCTGCTGGTCGTGAGATTCGGCGTTTCGGAACAAATGATATGGATTTTCATGGGGTCAGTTAGGTAGGCAGGCGTAATATCCCAATTTGTAGAAGTTGAAAAGCCGTACCGAGGGGTGCACGCCCAGCAGATTGCGGCGCAAGAGGGGACGAGTGAGCTTGTAGGTGAACCGTAAGATGCCGGTCAGGTGGAAGCGTTGGAGTCGGCGGTAGACGACGAGCAGTTGTGAGTAGCGGCCGATTTTATGGCGAATGTCGTGCAGGGTCTTCATGGCCTCTTCCGTCTTCTGCAGGAATACCTGGTTCGTTTCGATGTCCCCATTGGTGAGCGGGTTTTCGATGTGCCATACCTCGATATCGTCCTCTTCCAGCTGACGTCCCAGCAACGTGTCTTCGTAACCATACCGCGTGATTTCCTCGTCGAAGGGGTGGGCGAGCGCAATCTGCCGGGGCATCATGAAGTTGAAGGTCCGCAGGCAATGGTATGGGTGGCAGTTGCGTTTGTCAGCTGTGAACTTTGGCTCGCAATGCTTTTCGTATGCCCATCGCAAAGATTGCGCCGGACTGGGCAGTGTTGCAGGATGAAGTATGCCGCCACAGACCACCGCCTCGGTGGGCAGGCAGCGGAGGTAGTTGGTCAGGAAATGGGGATTCTCTACGACGGCATCGCTGTCGATGAAGAGCACATAGTCACCCTGTGCCTGCTGAGTCAGCCAATTGCGAATCCGGGCACGCCCCAGGTTCTTCTCTCCTTCCTTGTAGGTCACTCCCTTCCATCCCGCCATTTCTCTGTTTTTGGCTTTTGCGGCAGTGTCCGTGCTGCCATCGTCGGCTACGATGATTTCGCAGTCGTCGGGCAGTTGGCGTTGCAGTTCTTCCACCAGCGACAGACATTTCGTGTTGCAGGTTGGGATGAGTATCGACAATCTCATGCTGCAAAGATACGATTAAGTCTGCAAAATGCCAAACTTGCCTGAGCATTTTCGGAGGTGAGTGTCTAAAACCGTAGGTTAAAGATGCGAAATAAATCACAATTCACCATTTGCAATTCACAATTCTTTTGTATCTTTGCACTGAGATATGGCACCATTGGCAGAAAGACTGCGTCCCACGACGCTTGATGATTACATCGGCCAGAGACATCTGGTCGGTGAGGGAGCCGTGCTCCGTCGCATGATAGAGTCGGGGCGTGTTTCAAGTTTCATTCTTTGGGGGCCGCCGGGAGTGGGCAAGACCACGCTGGCAAGTATCATCGCCCACCAGTTGCAGACTCCCTTCTATACGCTTTCGGCCGTCACGAGTGGTGTGAAGGATGTGCGCGATGTCGTGGAGAAGGCCAAGTCTAACCGCTTCTTCAATCAGGCCAGTCCCATTCTTTTCATTGACGAAATCCATCGTTTCTCCAAGTCGCAGCAAGACAGTCTGCTCGGTGCCGTCGAGCAGGGGGTGGTCACCCTCATCGGGGCCACAACGGAGAATCCCTCGTTCGAGGTCATTCGTCCCTTGCTGAGTCGTTGCCAGGTGTATGTGCTGAAGAGCCTTGGCAAGGACGACCTTCTGGAGCTGGCGCATCGTGCCCTTGAGAAGGACATTGTGCTTCGCGACCAGCATATTGAGCTTCGCGAGACCGATGCCTTGCTCCGCTTCAGTGGGGGCGATGCAAGAAAATTGCTTAATATCTTGGATTTAATTTCGGAGTATTCCGAAAATTCAGGGAATGCGGAGAACTCAGAGACGGCTGGAGAATCTCTGATTGTCACGGATGAACTGGTGACTATGCTTTTGCAGCAAAATCCCTTGGCATACGACAAGGACGGCGAGATGCACTACGACATCATTTCGGCCTTTATCAAGAGCATCCGGGGCAGTGACCCCGACGGGGCACTCTATTGGTTGGCCCGCATGATAGAGGGTGGGGAAGATCCGGCCTTCATAGCCCGCCGGCTGGTCATCAGTGCCTCGGAGGACATCGGCCTTGCCAACCCCAATGCCCTGCTTCTTGCCAATGCAGCCTTTGATGCCGTCATGAAGATTGGTTGGCCGGAGGGGCGCATCCCTTTGGCGGAGGCCACGGTCTATCTGGCCACCAGTCCGAAGAGCAATTCGGCCTACATGGGCATCAACGGAGCCATCGCTCAAGTGAAGCAGACTGGAAATCAGCCCGTGCCACTGCATCTTCGCAATGCACCGACGGGGCTGATGAAGGAACTCGGTTACGGAAAAGACTACAAATATGCCCACGACTATGAGGGAAACTTTGTGGTTCAGCAGTTTTTGCCCGATGCGCTGAAGGAGGCCCGTTTTTGGACTCCGCAGGACAATCCCTCCGAAGCTAAGTTGCGTGAACGTATGCGCCAGCTTTGGGGCGAAAGGTTTGAATAGTCGTTTCTCTTTAGAGGGCCTGTGTCCTCGTCCCTTTCTGCTCGTGTATTTCAATGGAGTATGAGAGGGTCTCGTAAGCGTGTGCGGCAAGGAGGTTGGTGAAACGTCGCTGTGCAAACTCTCCCTCGTAGTTATATAGGTCGCAGCAGCCCCACCACGGCTCGATGCAGACGAACGGAGCCTTGCCTCCGCATGGTGCCCACAGGGCAAGTATGGGGGAACGGAACCGCACCGTGACGGCGGGTTCCCTTTCCGTGTCGGACAGGGTGCAGACGCTCAGTTTGCCCCGGCTGTCGAGCAGTGTGTCGCAGTCGAAGGTCTGGTTCGTGAGCGGCAGCCTCCCCTCTTCGTCCAGCGGGACCGTGAATGCCCCTTCGGGCCAGAGGAGTCCTCCGGGTTTCAGCCCGTTGCTGACGAGTTCGCGTTGCTCCCCAAAACTCAGGTATCCATGCACTTCGTCGTCCTCCTGGAATCCGGGAAGGGAAAATGCCGGATGGGCACCCAGATGAAAGGGCATCATCCTGTCACCGTCGTTCCTTACACCGAAACCTATGTCCAGCTTATTCCCTTCGATATGAAAGCGAACCGTAAAATGGAAGGGGAACGGGAAGTGCTTTTGCGTCTCTTCCGTATCACTGACGGAGAGGACGATGGTGTCGGCCGTTTTCTCGCTCAGTTGGAATTTCATGTCGCGCACCAGTCCGTGCTTGGGCATAGGGTAGGGGTGCCCGTCGAACCATGCCGTGGCATTTCGGCAGCTCCCGACGGAGGGAAATAGTACGGGTGACTGGCCGTCCCAGTAGGTCGGGTCGGCTTGCCACAAGGTTTCCACGTTGTCGCTCAGGCGTCGCAGGCTTCTCAGCTCGGCGCCTTGTTCGTCTACCGTGATGGCTATGTGTTGGTTTTGGATGGAGTGTGTCATGGTCTCTGTCGCGGTCTAAAGAGGGGTTTCTGAGGAATAGGAAAAGCGAGGGTCACCTTCTTTTCGGAAGAGTAACTCTCGCTTAGTGACAGTTCTTTGTTTACGGCTTACTTCTTCACCTGATCCAGGAAGTCCTTGCAGGGCTTGAAGGCCGGGATATTGTGGGCAGGGATAACCAAAGTCGTGTTCTTAGAGATGTTGCGAGCGGTCTTTTCGGCACGCTTCTTCAGGATGAAACTTCCGAAGCCACGGAGGTAAACGGGCTCCTCATTGATCAGGCTTTCCTTGATGGTTGCCATCATTCCTTCTACGCACGCTAAAACTGTTGGTTGGTCAACTCCTGTCTTTGCGGCAATTTCTTTTGCCAGTTCTTGCTTTGTCATGATGTGTGTTATTTGTTGTTTAGAATGTTAATTAACTACAAAGTTAGTACTTTTTTTCTATAATAATAAATTTGTAACCTTTTTTTTTATTCAGATGCCGAAAAATTCCGTTTTCTTTCGGCTCTCAGTGCCTTTAAAGGGCGTTGCATTCGGCCATCCAAGCCTCTGAAGACGCATCGCTCGGCATCCGCCAGTCGCCCCTCGGCGACAGTGTCACGCTGCCCACTTTTGGGCCGTCGGGCATGCACGAGCGTTTGAACTGCTGGGAGAAGAAACGGCGGTAAAAAGTCTTGAGCCACTTCTTCAGCACCTCGTCCGGATATTGGTTGCCGAATGCCTTCTGGGCCAGGACGTAGGTTTTCCGTGGGCGGAATCCGTTTCTGATCATGTGGTAGAGGAAAAAATCGTGCAGTTCGTAGGGACCCACCAAGTCCTCCGTCTTCTGTTTGATTTCGCCGTCTTCACCGGACGGGAGCAGCTCGGGGCTGATGGGGGTGTCTACGATGTCGAGCAGCGTGTTTTTCTCCACTTCTTCCTCGCTCCTCATGGCCACCCAGCGCACGAGGTGCTGGACGAGGGTCTTGGGCACGGAGGCATTGACCCCGTACATTGACATGTGGTCGCCGTTGTAGGTGGCCCATCCGAGGGCCAGTTCCGAGAGGTCGCCCGTGCCGATGACGAGTCCGTTCATCTGATTGGCGGCATCCATGAGAATCTGGGTTCGTTCGCGTGCCTGGCTGTTCTCGTAGGTGATGTCGCGCACTTCTGGGTCGTGACCCAGGTCGCGGAAGTGTTGCAGGCAAGCCTCCTTGATGCTGATTTCGCGAATGGTGATGCCCATCTGCTGCATCAGGCGGATGGCGTTGGTGTAGGTGCGGTCGGTTGTTCCGAAGCCTGGCATGGTGATGCCGATGATGCCTCGCCGGCTCTTTCCAAGGCGGTCGAACGTGCGTGCGCAGACAAGCAGTGCCAATGTCGAATCCAGTCCGCCCGAAATGCCCAGCACCACACTCTCGCAGCCCGTGTGCAGTACGCGTTTGGCCAGTCCGTCGCATTGGATGGAGAAAATCTCCTCGCAACGTTGGTCGAGCAGTGGCCCGTTGGCCGGGATGAAGGGATGCGGGTCGATGTAGCGTGTCAGTTCCATTCCCTCTTCCTGTATGACGGTCTGCGCTTCGGCGATGTGCATCGGCAGGCCCTTCACCTGTGCGGCGCTCGCTGTGAATGTCGTATTCCGCAGTCGCTCTCCCCTCAGCAGGTCGATGTCAATCTCGCTCACGGTCATGAACTCCTCCAACGCATGACAGGGACCTTCGGCGAGCGGTGCCCCGTTTTCGCAGATGAAGGTTTTTCCGCTGAACACCACGTCCGTCGAGCTCTCTCCAAATCCGCAGGAGGCAAACACATAGCCGCACAGGCAGCGTGCGCTCTGTTGGCGCAGCAGCCGGCGGAGATAGTCATATTTCCCGGCGCTGTCGGTGCTGGCACTGAGGTTGAAGATGATGTCGGCTCCCTTCAGGGCAAGGGTGGAGGAGGGGGGGATGGGGGCCCAGAGGTCTTCACAAATCTCAATGCCGAACGTGCAGTTGCCGGCCTTGAACAGTTGCCGTGCGGAGAGCAGCACCTGCTGTCCGCAGATGAGCACGTCGCCTTCGGGAACCTGTGCGGCACTGGCGAACCAGCGTTGTTCGTAGAACTCCTTGTAGTTGGGGATGAATGTCTTCGGAACCAGTCCCAGGAGCCGGCCTTTTTGCAGCACTGCGGCGCAATTCATCAGGCTGCCCTGGAATGCTACGGGCAGTCCGACGATGACGATGATGCTCATCGAACGTGTGAAGTCCATCAGGTTGATGAGTCCCATCTCAGCTCCGTCGAGCAACGTCTGCTGGAAAAACAGGTCGCCGCAGGAGTATGACGTAATCGAGAGTTCGGGGAAACAGATAATCTCAACGCCCTGATTGTTTGCCCGGAGGATTTGTGACTCGATCTGCTCTGTATTGTATTTGCAGTCTGCGACACGAACGTTGGGAACAGCTGCAGCAACTTTCACAAAACCGTAATTCATCTTTGTTCAGTTTTTGAGGCCCTGAGTCTTTTTGGTCAATCTTATAACCTTATAACCTTACAAGCAGAGCGACCTTGTAACCTTACAAGCGAAGCTACCTTATGACCTTGCAAGCGGAGCGACCTTATGACCTTATAACCTTACTTTGAGCGACAGACGGGACTCGAACCCGCGACCCTCGGCTTGGGAAGCCAATGCTCTACCAACTGAGCTACTATCGCGTTTCCAGGGGACAAAGATAAGACAAAAAAGCCGTACACGCAAACAATTTCTCAAATTTCCGCAGTTAATTTTTCATTTTTCATTTTTCTCTTTTAATTAAATGTCGTATCTTTGTCTCCGAAAGATTTTTTATTCACCAACCAAAATGTATTGTGATTATGGCAAAGAAATTTATTTGTGCAGTTTGTGGCTACATCCACGAAGGTGACGAGGCTCCCGAAAAGTGCCCTATCTGTAAGGCTCCCGCTTCGAAGTTCTCAGAGTTGAAGGACGAGGGCGAGACCGCCTATGCCACCGTCCACCGGATTGGCGACGGCAAGCCCGAAGGCGTCAGCGAGGAGATGATTCAGGACCTTCGCGACCACTTCAACGGTGAGTGTGGCGAGGTCGGTATGTATCTGGCCATGGCCCGTCAGGCCGACCGCGAGGGCTATCCCGAGATAGCCGAGGCCTTCAAGCGCTATGCGTTCGAGGAGGCCGACCACGCCAGCCGTTTCGCTGAGTTGCTGGGCGAGTGTGTCTGGGACACGAAAACCAATCTAGAGAAGCGTGCCGCTGCTGAGGCCGGTGCATGCGAGGACAAGTTCCGCATTGCCAAGAACGCCAAGGCTGCCGGCTTCGACGCCATCCACGACACCGTTCACGAAATGGCCAAGGACGAGGCCCGTCACGGTGCCGGCTTCGCAGGTCTGCTGAAGCGCTATTTCGGCAAGTAATCCCACTCCTGGGGCAGGGTCATACACTGGAAACAGGACCCTGAAGAAGAAGGAGGTGTGTCAAAAGACATGTATGTATTTATAACTACGAATTTCACGTAGTCGTCATATTAAGAGGGGCTGTGCCGTTCATCGACACAGCCCCTCTTTTGGGTTGTTTCGTGGAGTTTCCGCCCCGATGCTCCGATTACCTCTCGCGCTCAATCCAGGCGATGGTCTCGCCGCGATGGACGAACGAGGCCTTCTTGGCTGCAATGTCCACGAGGCGACCGCCGATGCCGGCCGGGACGGGGATGAACTCGCCCCAGGAAGCCTGGATGTAGCACAGCGTGTCGCCGTCCTTGTACTGCTGGCCGATGAAGGGCTCCAGACAGGCCACAGCCTCGGAGCCGCCCTGGAAGTCGTAGAACACCTGTCCGTTGACGGGAGCCACCACGGCGTCGGCCTTGGCGTGCTTGAAGGCAGCCAGTTCTTCGGGGCTGAGTTTCGAGCCGAGCTTGGCATCCTTGGCCTTCTGCAGGTCGCTGAGGAAGTTCTTCTTGGCCTGCCCGCTCTTGAAGTTGCGATACTGTTCGGGGTGCATGGCCAGTTCGAAGAGCTCTTCGTCGTCCTGGCCGTAGTCCCAACCGTTCTCGTCCATCTCCTTGCGGAACGTGTCGAGGGCATTGGGGTAGAGCGTGTGCGGGTCGGTGTCGGTGAATTCCTTGCCCTTTTCCTTGGCCAGGTCGATGAGCTCCTGTGCGATGGGGCCGGGCACCTTGCCCGACTTGCCCAGAATCATGCCCCACATGGAGTCGTCCATCATCACGAAGCGTCCCTTGCCCTGTTCGATGGTGAGCAGGTTCATCAGGGCGATGTTCTTGACATACTGCGAGAAGGGGGTCACCAATGGGGGGTAGCCCACCATGGGCCATACGTGCTCCACCTCCTGGAACAGTGCCACGAGCATGTCGTCGGTCGTCAGCTCGGGTTTGCCCTTCTGCTTGCGCAGCATGTTGATGGCACTCTGGATGCCGCCCAAGTCGGCCATCATCGAGCCCATCATGCCACCGGGCAGGCCGCAGCCGAGCAGCAGGCTGCTCATGTGCTTGTTGGCCGGGTTGATGAAGTAGCCCAGCCAGTCGTCGATGAACTCCTGCGTGAGCGAGCGGGCCTTCATGTAGGCCGTCATGTTGATTTCGGGCACGTCGAAGCCTTCGTTCTTCAGCATCGACTGGACGCTGATGATGTCCGGGTGGACCTTGCCCCAGGAGAGGGGCTCGATGGCCGTGTCAATGATGTCGGCCCCGTTGTTGCAGACCTCCAGGATGCTGGCCATGGACAGTCCGGGACCCGAGTGGCCGTGATATTGGATGAGGATGTCGGGATGGTTCTTCTTGATCATGCCCGTCAGTTTGCCCAGCATGGCAGGCTGGCCGATGCCGGCCATGTCCTTGAGGCAAATCTCCTCGGCTCCGGCCTCAATCAGTTGGTCGGCGATGGCACTATAGTACTCGGCCGTGTGGATGGGGGAGGTGGTGATGCAGAGCGTGGCCTGCGGAATCATTCCGCCCTCCTTGGCATACTGGATGCTGGGGATGATGTTGCGCACGTCGTTCAGTCCGCAGAAGATGCGGGTGATGTCCGTTCCCTGCTTCTTCTTCACCTTGTACATGAGTTTGCGCACGTCGTCGGGCACGGGGTACATGCGCAGGGCGTTGAGGCCGCGGTCGAGCATGTGGGTCTTGATGCCCACCTCGTTGAAGGGCTTGCAGAAGGCGCGGACGGCTTCGTTGGGGTTCTCGCCTGCCAGCAGGTTCACCTGTTCGAAGGCGCCTCCGTTGGTTTCCACTCTGTCGAAGCATCCCATCTTGATGATGACGGGCGCAATGCGCGCCAACTGATCCTTGCGTGGCTGGAACTTGCCGGAGCTCTGCCACATGTCTCGGTAGACGAGACTGAAACGTACTTTCCTTTTCATGCGGATATCGTGTTTGTTTTTTGTTATCTGTCGGTCTTTACCTATTTATATTATATATAGATTTGTGCCACAAAGATACGAATAATCGAGCGGAATGCAAAATGAATGCTCGCATTTATTTTCATTTCCGAGATACAGTATCTTCGGCAAGGTCAAAGATGCAGCCTCTTCGGCGGGGCCGAAGGTTCAGTTCCTAACAAAATGTCCCTATCGGGCGAGCCTTATTTCCTTAGGCTTATTCCATGCGCATGGTTTAATCATTCCATGCGCACCGTTTAATTAAACCATGCGCATGGAATAAGTATAAGCAAGTAACGATAGGGCGGGAACCACGTAATCTGTTTGAAAAAAACTGCCTAAAATGGGTGATTACTCGTAATTTATTTATAACTTTGTCACGACAAACCACAAAATGATGTGCCGATGAACTGAAAAACTAATGTAAGGACATATAAGTAAGAAGAAGCGTCCGCTTAAGTTCTTGTTTTCCTAAATCGCCAAATTGAAGAAAACTGCAAGAGTAAGAAGTCATGACGCTCACGCTGTTGGCGTGGGCTTTTACTCGGATATAGCAGTTTGGTGTTTGGCGATACCAGGAAAACGTAGACGAAAGTATTAGTCCACGTTTCCTTTTTGTGTCAATCAAAAGAAAAGCAGCAAACTTATGTATAATACCAAAAAAACAAAGAAAATGAAACAGAAATATTTATCCTTTTTGTTTACCTTGCTCATGAACATGGTGACAAGTGTGGCTTTAGCACAATCCTTTGAGGCTGATGGTATTTATTATGTCATTACCTCAACAACGGAATTCACCGTTAAAGTTACAATGCCAGAATTCGACTATGATTCTGTATATGAAAATTCATCTTACAACACTATCTATACAGGTGAAATCATAATCCCTGAATCGGTAGTTTACAATGGGAAAACATACAAAGTAACAAGTATTGATGCTGGGGCATTTTATGATTGTAGAGGGGTGAATTCGGTAACCATTCCTAACAGTGTGACCGCAATTTACCCTGATGCCTTTTGGGAGTGTAGACCGGCCTCTGTCACGGTTAGGTGGAATACTCCCATTGACATTTCTTTCTCGAACCTCAGTGGTCGTATACTGTATGTACCCTATGGTACTAAGGAAGCATACGAGTCTGCTCCATCGTGGGGGATATATTTTGAGAAAATCATAGAAGGTCCTCGGACGTGCGCTACCCCCCAGCTTTCGTATGTCAATGGGCAGATTCGTTGTTCTTGTGAAACGGAGGGCGTGAAATATCTCTATTCAATCAGCCCTGTGGAAAGAACTGGTGAAAGCACGGATGGCATCATAGAACTGGGTACAACATTTAGGGTGAAGGTACGTGCCACGCACGAAGATCATGTTGATTCGGAAGAGGCAAGCATCATTGTTAATCTTGAGCAAGTGGGTGACCTGAACGGCGATGGTACCATCAGCGTTGCTGACATCACAGCACTGGTGAATGTCGTTCTCGGTAAATAGTTCTGATTTTTTACTTCCAACGCTGCGATGCCTGGCGAAATTTTGTTAAATATTTGGACGTTTAGAATTTATTCTCTACATTTGCACAACGAATTCATAATAGATTAAAAGACGAGGCTATGGCAAACAATGAAGTGAAACCCTCCCATGGAAATGAAACCCCTAAGGGCGTGAGCAAGACTTGGGAGGCTGCGATGAGACTGAAAGGTAGTGTCGTGGTGAATGATGCAAGTCTTTATCTTTGATGCGCTATCTTCTCGATACTAATATTTTCATATATTTGGCAACCGACCCTGAGTTGCTGAACAAGCGATCATCTTTTTGCATTCTATCGAAGGCAGGGGCTTGACCTTATATTTAATGAAAAATAGGCTGAAATCAGCCGTCCGTCCGTGGTCGGTTTACTGTTCCGTCACCTCCCCGGCCAGTGACTGGGCCATGAGCCGACGCACCTCGTCGGGGGGGAGGCCCTGGGCGAGGAGGTACATGAGCTTGGTGACGGCGCACTCCACGGTCATGTCGCCGCCGCTGACCACGCCGGCGCGGAGCAGCTGGTTGCCCGTCTCGTAGAGCCCCATCTCCACGGCTCCGGCGTCGCACTGCGTGATGTTGACCACCACCTTGCCGTCGTCCGTGGCATTGCGGAGGGCGTTGAGCAGCCAGGGCTGCTGGGGTGCATTGCCCGAGCCGTAGGTGCGCAGGATGATGCCCCGGATGTCGGGCATCTCAAAGACGTGCTCGATGATCTGTGGGCGGATGCCGGGGAAGAGGGTGATGGCGATGACGGAGTTGTCCATCTCCACGTGGGGGATGAGGGGCCGGAAGGGGTCGGAGTGCAGGATGGCCGACTGGTTGTAGTTGATGTTGATGCCCACGGTGGCCAACGGGGGGAAGTTGTAGGAGGCAAAGGCCTCGAAGCGTTCGGCGCTGGCCTTGGTGGAGCGGTTGCCGCGCAGCAGCAGGCTGCCGAAGTAGACCGTCACCTCGGGCACCATGGGGCGCCCCTGCGAGTCGGTGGCGGCGGCCAGTTCAATGGCTCCGATGAGGTTTTCCTTGCCGTCGGTGCGCAGCACGCCGATGGGCAGCTGGCTGCCGGTGAGGATGACCGGCTTGCGCAGTCCTTCGAGCATGAAACTCAGGGCCGAAGCCGTGTAGGCCATGGTGTCGGTGCCGTGGAGGATGACAAAGCCGTCGAAGTCGTCGTAGCGCTGGGCGATGATGTGTACCAGTTGGGCCCACAGCGCGGGGCGCATGTCGGAGGAGTCGATGGGGGGCTGGAACTGGTGGGCGCGAATCTCGTAGTCCAGTTCTTTCAGTTCGGGCACGTGCTGCCGCAGGTTTTCGAAGTCGATGGGCTGCAGGGTACCCGTCTGGCGGTTCTTGATCATGCCGATGGTGCCACCGGTGTAGATGAGCAGTATGCGTGGTCTCTCCATTGTCGCAATAGGTAGGGTTTGTCGGTCACAAAAGTACGAAGAATAAGCGGAATTCGGAAACTTTGAGCCTCTTTGTGCCTCAGAGACAGGTTTCCCCGTTAATTTTTAATTTTTATTTTTCAATTATTAATTAATTTATGTATCTTTGCGCTCGAATATAAAAAAACAAATCGTAAATATAAAGATGATACAAATCAAATTTCCCGACGGCTCGGTGCGCCAGTACGAACAAGGCGTGACGGGCCTGCAGATTGCAGAAAGCATTTCGCCCCGGTTGGCACAGGACGTGCTGGCCTGCGGCGTGAACGGTGAGACCGTGGAACTGAACCGACCCATCATGGAGGATGCCGAGGTCGTCCTCTACAAGTGGGACGACAAAGAAGGCAAGCACGCCTTCTGGCACACCTCGGCCCACCTCATGGCCGAGGCCTTGCAGGAGCTCTACCCCGGCATCCAGTTTGGCATCGGGCCCGCCATCGAGCAGGGCTTCTACTACGACGTGATGCCCCCCGAGGGCGTGACCATTCGCGAAGCCGACTTCCCCCAGATAGAGAAGAAAATGGCCGAACTGGTGCAGCGCAAGGAAGCGCTCGTGCGCCGCGACATCGCAAAGCAGGATGCACTGAAGTTCTTCGGCGACAAGGGACAGACCTACAAGAACGAACTCATCCAGGACCTTGAGGACGGTCACATCACCACCTACACCCAGGGCAACTTCACCGACCTCTGCCGTGGCCCGCACCTCACCACGACGGCCCCCATCAAGGCCGCCAAGGTGCTCAGCGTCAGCGCTGCCTACTGGCGCGGCGACGAGAAGCGCCCCCAGATGACCCGTCTCTACGGCATCACCTTCCCCAAGAAGAAGATGCTCGACGAGTACCTGGCCCTGCTGGAGGAAGCCAAGAAGCGCGACCACCGCAAGATTGGCAAGGAGATGGAACTCTTCATGTTCTCCGAGCGCGTCGGCAAGGGACTCCCCATCTGGCTTCCCAAGGGCACGGCACTGCGCTTGCGTCTCGAAGACTTCCTGAAGAAAATCCAGAAGCGCTACGGCTATCAGCAGGTCATCACACCGCACATCGGCGGCAAGAACCTTTATGTCACCTCGGGCCACTATGCCCACTACGGCAAGGACTCCTTCCGTCCCATCACCACACCCGAGGAGGGCGAGGAGTACATGCTGAAACCCATGAACTGCCCCCACCACTGCGAAATCTACGCTTGGAAGCCCCGCTCGTACAAGGACCTGCCCCTGCGCCTCGCAGAGTTCGGCACCGTCTATCGCTATGAGCAGTCGGGCGAGCTCCACGGACTCACCCGTGTGCGCTCGTTCACTCAGGACGATGCCCACATCTTCTGCCGCCCCGACCAGGTGAAGGGCGAGTTCATCCGTGTGATGGAAATCATACAGATTATCTTCGGTGCCCTGGACTTCAACAACTTCGAGGCACAAATCTCGCTCCGCGACCCCAACGACAAGGAGAAGTACATCGGCTCCGACGAAGTCTGGGAACAGGCCGAACGCGCCATCATCGAAGCCTGCGAGGAGAAGGGACTGAAGACCACCACTGAACTGGGCGAGGCTGCCTTCTACGGCCCGAAGCTCGACTTCATGGTCAAGGATGCCCTGGGCCGCCGTTGGCAGTTGGGCACCATCCAGGTGGACTACAACCTGCCCGAGCGCTTCCAGCTGGAATACGTCGGCGAGGACAACCAGAAGCATCGCCCCGTCATGATTCATCGTGCCCCCTTCGGCTCCATGGAGCGCTTCACCGCCGTGCTCATCGAACACACTGCCGGACACTTCCCCATCTGGCTCTCGCCCGATCAGGTGGCCGTGCTGCCCATCTCTGAGAAGTTCAACGACTACGCCAAGGAAGTCTGCCGCCGACTCGAAGACCAGGACGTGCGCACCGTGCTCGACGACCGCAACGAGAAAATCGGCCGCAAGATTCGCGACAACGAACTCAAGCGCGTGCCCTACATGCTCATCGTGGGCGAGAAGGAACAGGCCGACCAGACCGTCAACTTCCGCCAGCAGGGTGGGGGAGAGCAAGGCACCATGACCGTCGACGAGTTTGCCAAGAAAATCAACGACGAAGTGCGTGCCCTGACTGAAAAGTACTGAGGAGTTGAAAGTTGAAAATTGAAAGTTGAAAGTTGAAAATTGAAAGTTGGAAAAAGTCTAAATTCCTTATTTTAAGTTTGGGATATGAATTTTTTTCAACTTTCAATTTTCAACTTTCAACTTTTATTTGTATCTTTGCACCCGTTTGCATAATATAAATGAAGAAAGACGACAAAAAACAGCAGTATCGCGTCAACGAACAGATACGTGTTCGCGAGGTGCGTATCGTAGGCGACGGCGTAGAGAGCACTGTGGTCTCCACCCGTCAGGCCCTGCAGATGGCAGAGCAGCGCGGTGTCGACCTGGTGGAAATCAGCCCCAATGCCGAGCCGCCCGTATGCCGGCTCATCGACTACTCCAAGTTCATCTACCAGCAGAAGAAGAAGCAAAAGGAGATGAAGGCCAAGCAGACCGTGGTCAACGTCAAGGAAATCCGCTTCGGACCCCAGACCGACGACCACGACTACAACTTCAAGCTGAAGCATGCCATCGGTTTCCTCTCCGACGGAGACAAGGTGAAGGCCTACGTCTTCTTCAAGGGACGCAGCATCCTGTTCAAGGAGCAGGGCGAGGTCTTGCTGCTGCGCTTTGCTGCCGACCTGGAGGAGTACGGCAAGGTGGAGTCGCTGCCCACCCTCGAAGGCAAACGCATGATTATGTTCATCGCCCCCAAGAAGACCGCAAGCCAGGCAAAGAAGACCACCGAAACGGCTGAGGAAGTCTCGGAAGCCCCCGTGAAGAAAGCCCCCCAGCAGAAGGCTCGCAAGGAATACACGGGACCGAAGGTGGAAGGCGAGGACTTCGACGACTAAGGAAAAAAGGTAGTGCGTAACGCCCGGTATATGCGTTGCCACGCCATTATGTAATAACTAATTAAACAAAACAAAAAATGCCAAAAGTAAAGACAAATTCCGGAGCAAAGAAGAGATTCGTGCTCACGGGCAGTGGCAAAGTAAAGCGTCACCACGCCTATCACAGCCACATCCTGACGAAGAAGACCAAGAAGCAGAAGCGCAACTTGCAGCACGCCGACTTGGTAGTGACAGAGAACATGAAGCAGGTCCGCGACCTCCTCAACCTCCGTTAAACCGCAGTCAGGTACAGAGTTCTTAACTTTCAGTTATTAACCGAATGCCCAGCACCAAAGAACAAGTACATTGTCGCTGACATTCAAAAACAAACAAAACTATGCCAAGATCAGTAAATCACGTAGCATCACGTGCTAAGAGAAAGAGAATCCTGAAGTTGACCCGCGGTTACTTCGGCGCTCGCAAGAACGTATGGACCGTTGCCAAGAACACTTGGGAGAAGGGTCTGACCTATGCCTTCCGCGACCGTCGCAACAAGAAGCGCACTTTCCGCGCCCTGTGGATTCAGCGTATCAACGCTGCCGCTCGTCTGGAGGGTATGAGCTACAGCCAGCTGATGGGTGGCCTGCACAAGGCCGGCATCGAGATCAACCGCAAGATTCTTGCCGACCTCGCTGTCAACTATCCCGAGGCTTTCAAGGCCGTAGTGGCTCAGGTGAAGCAGTAATCCCCTGTTTCATTCTCTGCTGACAAAAAGCGAGGGCTGCACCCATTTCGGGTGTGGCCCTCGTTCCGTCTGTGCGGAGAGGGCAGACCTCCCGGCAACAAAATAAGGACCACCCGCGAGGGTGGTCCTTATTTTATGAAAAAGCCGCACTTCGGTGATGTGATGAAACTCCGAGTAATCAGGTTTTGAGCGCCTGCATCCTTTGTAATCCGCTGGTCATCGCTGACTACCCTTCACAGGGCGCGGCCCGCCATTGGAGTGCACGAGCATTCTCGGTTTTCAGTATTAATTTGATGAGTATCCCAGTCTAACCTTGTGCGGCTGTTCGTTTCCTCATTCACATTGCAAAGTTACGATTTATTTTTATACTTCGTATCTCTTTCTCTGCTTTTTTTGCCTAAAATGTTGTTTTTTCCTATTTCACCACCATTATTCGCCTATTCTGGATGTAGATTCCCTTGGGAAGCAGGGGGGCTTTTGCATTCCGTGGAAGGATGCGGCGACCAGAGAGGTCGAACACGCCCTCTTCGTTCTTCCTCTTTAATCCTTCGTCCTTGACTTCCTCAATGCCGTCGCCTCCGGCGTTGCCCAGATAGGAGAGGGTGAAGTTGTTCATGATGGTCCAGTCGTCGGCCACGGCACGGGTCTTCTTCATGCCCACGCTGAGCCGTGTGGAGGCCGTGGCATCGTAGTCGGCAGTGAGCGTGTTGCTGCTGCTGGTGGGACGGTAGCGGTGGAGGTCGTTGAAGGCGGCTGCAGCGGCTTCCATGTCGTTGGGCACCTTCTTGTTCGTTGCATAGGTGTACCAGTCGCCCGTTCCGTTGCTGTTGTTTGCTCCGCGTGAGATGGGAGCTATCTCGGCCGTCTCGTTGCCGATGTAGAGGAGTGCGTGTACGTCGGTGCTGGCCGCATTGTCCCTTGCGCCGTTGCGGTAGAAGGCTTGTGCCGTCAGGCGGTATGTGCCACTGGGCATCCCGTACAGTACCTGGCCGAGGTTGAAGGTGTGGTTCCAGACTTCGAAGCAGGCGTATGCCACCCTGCCTTTGTAGCCAGTCCCGCTTGCCGTGAGGGTCCATCCCTCGATGGTGTTGTCGGCAAAATCGGGGTTCTGCATCAAGTGGGTGATGTCTGCGGGTTTGCTCTCCGTGGCGGTGTGTCGTGCGTCGGTCATCTGGTACTGGCAGGTGAAGGTCTTGACGGAGGTGACGGTCGAGGATATGGCCGAGTGCTCGTATTCGCCCTCTTCGTAGGCTGTGCGTATGGTTGTGTATTGTTTCTCGTAGTTTTCCCGTGCCTCTGCGTCGCTCTGCGGATGAGTGACAGAGAGCGATGCAGACCAGTCGAGAATCCTCCCGAGGGGGGCATAGAGGGCGGCAGAGTTGCGGGCGCGTGTCATGGCCGTCTGCAAGGCTTTCAGGCTGTTGGCAATGGTGGTCGGGTCGCCTGCCCCGATGGCATTTTCAGCCACGGCAATGGCTGTGAGCAGCGTTTCGCGCACGTCTCTGTTCATCGGGGTCTTTCCCAGTTCGGTGGCAGCGGTGAGTTGGTCGTGGTAGTAGAGCGTCTGCACCTCGTTCTCGTCCAGGGCATAGTTGTAGAGGCAGACATCGCCGATGGAGCCTTGGAAGAGCGGGTCGGCATCGAACATGGAGCGTCCCAGATAGCACACCGTGGGGGCCACGTCGGAGGGGGTGAGGGTGACCTCGGAGGAGCGGGCATTAAGTTCTCCGTCGAGGTAGATGCGGGCTTCTCCGTCCGCCAGTGTGACGGTCACGTGGGTCCAACTGTTGGCCGTGAGCCGTTTGGTGGCATTCAGTCCCTGCTTGGTTCCGTCCTTGCAGATTTCCAGTCTCATGCGGCTTCCGTTGGAGGGGGTGAGCATGAGATAGTTCTCTGTGTCGCGTCCGAAGTCGAAGATGCGTTGCCAGGCAGTGCTGCTGGTGGGCTTCACCCAGGCACTGAAGGTCATCTGGGGCATGTCGGCCAAGTGGTAGGGTAGGGCTATGTAGGCATTAGAGCCGTCAAAGGTGGCACCTGGGTGGGTGTCGTTCTCTGCAAATCCTGTGCCTGTGGAGGTCGCATGAAGCAGGTTTCCGGACCCGTCCAGCAAGTTGTTGCTCAAGCTCCACTGGCCCAGAAGGGCGTGTTCGTCAGAGGTAGTCCCTGTGGTTTCCGAGGAGGGGGAACTGAGGTTCCACGACTGGTCGACGGCCCGCACGCGGTAGCGGTACGCATGTCCCTTGGCACAGATGTTGTCCATGAAGGTGGTCTCTCTGACTTGTCGCCCGATGGTTTCCCAGATGGCGGCTCGCTCGTTGTATCTGTAGACCATGTAGCCCAGCAGGTCGCTTTCTGTGTTGGCCGTCCATGTCAGGCGGATGCTTCCTGTGAGCGATGCGGCTTTCAGTCCCGATGGGGCAGTGGGGGCTTCGCTGTCCACGGTGGCCTCTGCGGGTATGAGTTTCCAGAGTTGCCGGTCGCTTCCTGTACGTTCCCATTGGCTGACGCTGCTCACGGTGGAGGATGTGTTGTTGCTGCTGCCCTCCAGTGAGAGTCCGCTGTCGTGGTTGGTGATGACGTAGTAGCCGTCGCCCATGTAGCGGAGGTGCCAGCGTTCACATTCGTTGCCCCCGCCCGTATAGAGGATGACCCCGGCACCGTTGTCGGCAGCATACTTCACCCCGTCGACGTAGAACGAGTTGTTCTTGCTGTTGCGGATGGTGACATAGCTGAAGTCGCCTGAAGAGCGCGGATCGATGGGAGCGATGGTCCAGGTCTGGTTGCGGGTCTTCGATTCGGGGTACTGGCCCACCGTCGCGCTGTTAGAGAGCCCCGTCGCTGTCAGCAGTCGGCCTGTGGCCTTGTTCTGCAACTTGAAGTTCCCTTTCGGAACCCCCACGGGTACGTCCTCTCCGTAAGTAATCTCGATGACGTATTCCGAGTTGGTCTGTCCCGCCTGGTACCCTGTCCCTCCGGGTGTGGCCTTTGTGTAGTCGTAGTAGGGGCCTTCGCCGTCGTAGTAGGCCAGGCGGTCTTGGGAAAGGAAAGTGAAGGCCGACTCTCCAGCCTGTCGTTCGCTGGTGCCGAGGAATGCCTCTACCAGTGAGGCTGACTTCCGGCGGAACACGGCTGCGGAGGTCCATGCCTGCCGGTTCTCCTTGTAGCCGATGCGCACACCGTCGTTCGAGGCACGTCCCAGTTCGGCACGGGTGTAGCCTCCGTAGTCGGACCACCAGATGCCCTCCGACATGCCATAGTTCATGCCGATGAGGGCATCGTTGATGTTGTGCATCTCATCGCCCGTGGCCTTCTTCCCCGAAGCCTTTACGGCAGCATAGAACCCTGCAAAGCTGTCAAACGAACCGGCCAACTGATGGGTGTTCCCCACTTGCAGGTCGTTCTTCATCGTTTCCCACCATGCGTAGGCATAGTCGGGATTGAGGCAACTGGGGCCGGCGATGTCTGTCTGTGCCAGTGTGGGGGCTTGGCGCAGAAGTCGGGCCACAGTGGCCATCTCGTTTGGCGAGGGGGCATTGTTGGCCGAAAAGTCCGGCTCGTTGAAGGGACAGATGACCGTCACCGTGTAGCCCTTTCCTTGCAGGTACTCCACGGCCAGCACGATGTCTCGTATGAAGGCTGTCCTGTAGTTGCTCTGCCAGGCTGTGCCGCTGGTGTTCCCCGCCAACAGGTAGAGGTCTGTGACCCCCGACTTCTTCAGCCACGAGAGTTGTTCGTCCAGTCCCGCCCGCTGTTCGGCAGTCAGTTCCGAGTGGCTGCCCGATGTGCGTGGGTCGATGGTGACGCGCCCCAGTGAGACACATTCGCGCATGTGGTTGGTGGCACGCAGCGGCCACCAACTCCATCGCCAGGCTGTGTCTATGCCCCATCGGACGGGCTGCTCCGTCCCCTGGTCTGCTATATTATAAGGTACGATAGGTGCCACGTTGCTGGCCACCTGACTGCTGCTGGCCGTTGTCTGCCCCAGGGCCACAAGCGACGGGAGCAGGGCAAGTCCCCATGAGAAAATTCTTTTTTTCATGTCCGTGTCAGTTAGTTCGTTTCTTAGCCCCTTGAGGCTATTGGGAGTGTAAAGATAGACATTTTTTCTGACGTGCGAAACATTTCCTCATTTTTTATATCGGTGAAATCCCCTTCCTACTTGTTCATATTAGATGGATTGCTTATCTTTGCATCGCACTTTCTGGGAGGACATCGGATTCCGAGACCTTTGGGGACTGAGCAAATGCGGGGAAATAGACAAGTACGACTGTCAGGCAATACTAACAATTAATAACTTATATCAATGAAACACGTAAAGATTATCTTTCTGGCCCTCATGCTGATGTCTGGCATGACGGCTGTGGCTCAGGACTCCTACAGCGAGGCCCTGAAGGCATTGGCTAACGTGAATCCCATGATGGACTCAAGCCTCAAGCCCGCAGAGATGAAGCAAGGGCTGGCTGAGGTGAACCGGTCTCTCATGAAGAACTATGACGAGAAGACTTCCAATGAGTTGGTTGACAGGTATCTGAATACCCAGTTCGCGTCCGACCTCATAGACAAGATGATGCTCCCCTCGTTCAAGAAATACGTGACCGAGAACGAACTGCGCGAGGTGGCGGCTCAGATGTCCACCTCCGAGGGGAAGACCTTCACGAAGGAAATCGTCGCCATGCTTCAGAAGCCCGAAGCCATGGGCGAACTGACTCAATGTGTGACTTCCATAACGACGAGCGTGATGAAAGGGGAGACACCAGCTCCCGTGAAGGCTAACTCGAAAATCAAAAAAGACTACGTGGAGCTCTGGAACCGCTTTTACGACGCGGGAGGCATGACGGTCATGACGGAACAACTCTTTACGGGCATGGGGCTCCAGTTCTCACAGAGCGCGGGTGCAAAAATCTGGGAGAAACTCGCCGCCCCCATGAAGTCGAACTTCAAGGTGATGCTGCTGAACATGGCCCGCCACTGCGTGTCGAAGGAGTCGCTGGAGTTCGGAATCAAGTTCGCCAGTCTGCCTGCCTCGAAGCATGTGACGGAAGCCTCGGTGGACATGCTCTCCTGTGACATGCAACAGCGGGGTGAGCAACTCATCGCGGGCTACGGCGAGTGGCTCGAAAAGCAAGGCGTGGAGTTGAAGAAGGAAAAGTAAGAGACGGTGTGGAAAAAGCTTGCGGGAAATTTGGAAATCCGCAAGAATTGTATTACCTTTGCACCCGATTTATGCCGTGGAGGCTCGGAAAAGCAGGCTCAGAGTGAAAGTCTCGCCTCGCGGTGAAACCCGTTAAATAACTAAAAATAAACAATGTACGCAATCGTAGAGATTAACGGTCAACAGTTCCGCACGGAAGCCGGCAAGAATTTGTTCGTACACCACATTGTGGGTGCAGAGGCTGGCCAGACTGTTGAGTTTGAGAGAGTGTTGTTAGTAGACAACGACGGTGCCATCACCGTAGGTGCCCCTGAAATCAAGGGAGCCAAGGTGGTTGCCGAGGTGGTATCTCCCCTGGTGAAGGGTGACAAGGTGCTCGTCTTCCACAAGAAGCGCCGCAAGGGCTATCGCAAGCTGAACGGTCATCGTCAGCAGTTCACCGAGTTGGCTATTAAGGAAGTTATTGCTTAACCATTAAAATCGTAGACAATCATGGCACATAAAAAAGGTGT
Organism: Bacteroidaceae bacterium; assembly: GCA_017453445.1. Taxonomy (GTDB): domain Bacteria; phylum Bacteroidota; class Bacteroidia; order Bacteroidales; family Bacteroidaceae; genus Physcousia. Next base: position 9,267 of record JAFTEX010000097.1, on the reverse strand, counting down.
AGGTAGTTCTAAGAACGGCCGCGAAAGTGCAGCCCAAAGATTAGGCGTTAAGATTTTTGGTGGTGAGAAGTGCATCGCAGGCAACATCATCGTTCGCCAGCGCGGTACGCGCCACTATGCAGGTCAGAATGTGGCTATGGGTAAGGACAACACCCTGTATGCCCTGACCGACGGTGTAGTCAGCTTCAAGAAAGGCCGCCGCGACCGCTCCACAGTGAGCGTCTTGCCCGAGGCTTAAGACACAAAACACAATCGAAAGCAAGAGAATCCCTTCCAAATTTTTGGTTGGGATTTTCTTTTTTTGTAACTTCGCCCTGTCAACTTTATTGTTTAATCTTAAATTAGAGACTATGAACTACAAAATCGTAGAAGTGGAGGGCATTGGCCCCGTGTATGCCGAGAAGTTGGAAAAGGCAGGTATCCCCGACATCGACACCCTGCTGAAGAAGTGTGCAAAGCCCGCCGGACGTAAGGAACTGGCCGAGGCTACGGAGATTTCTCCCAAGCTCATCCTGACCTGGACCAACCATGCCGACCTCATGCGCATCAACGGCGTAGGTCCTCAGTTCTCCGAACTTCTGGAGGCTGCCGGTGTAGACACCGTGAAGGAACTGCAACACCGCGTGCCTGCCAACCTCCATGCCAAACTGGAGGAGGTGAACGAGCAGAAGCATCTGGTACGCCGCGTGCCCGCCCTCGCAGAGGTGGAGAAGATGGTGGCTCAGGCCAAGGAACTCCCCGCTGTGATGGAGTACTAAATCCCGGCGACGCATCGTGGCCATGCGATAAGGAGGGTTGCCTGCACACGAATGTGCGGGCAACTCCTTTGTTTTGCTGCCAAACATTTTGCAGTCTCCACGTTTTTCTGTAATTTTGTGGGGAAATTAAAGATTTAGACCTTATGTATAGAACAAAAACTTGCGGCGAGCTCCGGCTTGCCAATGTGGGGGAGTGCGTAACCCTGAGCGGATGGGTACAGCGCACCCGCAAGATGGGGGGCATGACCTTTGCCGACCTGCGCGACCGTTACGGCATCACCCAGCTGGTGTTTGATGAATCGAAGGACAAGGAACTCTGCGACCGTGCCAACCGCTTGGGACGTGAGTGGGTCATTCAGGTGGTGGGCGAAGTCAGCGAGCGCCAGTCGAAGAACAAGAATCTGCCCACGGGCGACGTGGAAATAATCGTGCGCCAACTCAACGTGCTCAACGAGGCACTGACCCCTCCCTTCACCATCGAGGAGCAATCGGACGGCGGCGATGACCTCCGCATGAAGTATCGCTATCTCGACCTCCGCCGCCCCAATGTGCGCCGTAATCTGGAACTTCGCCATAAATTCGCCTTCGAGGTGCGCCGCTATCTCGACCAGCAGGGCTTCATGGAGATTGAGACCCCCGTCCTGGTCAACTCCACTCCCGAGGGAGCACGTGACTTCGTGGTGCCCTCGCGCATGAATCCGGGCCAGTTCTACGCCCTTCCCCAGAGTCCGCAGACGCTGAAGCAACTGCTCATGGTGGCCGGCATGGACCGCTACTTCCAGATTGTGAAGTGCTTCCGCGACGAGGACCTCCGAGCCGACCGCCAGCCCGAGTTCACGCAGATTGACTGCGAAATGTCGTTCGTCGAGCAGGAAGACATCCTGCAGATGTTCGAGGGCATGAGCCGCCACCTCTTCAAGACCATTCTTGGCATCGACATCCCCACCTTGCCCCGCATGACCTGGGCCGATGCCATGAAATACTACGGCAGCGACAAGCCCGACACGCGCTTCGACATGAAGTTCGTGGAACTCATGGACGTGCTGAAGGGCACGGGCGAGTTCTCCGTCTTCAACGAGGCCGAGTACATCGGCGGCATCTGCTGCGAGGGACAGGCCGTCTATACGCGCAAGCAACTCGACCAACTCACCGACTTCGTGCGTCGCCCGCAGGTGGGAGCCAAGGGCCTCGTCTATGCAAGGGTGGGAGAGGACGGAAGCGTGAAGAGCAGCGTCGATAAGTTCTACTCGCCCGAGGTGCTTGAGCGCCTGAAACAGACCATGAACGCCAAACCCGGCGACCTCATCCTCATCATCTCTGGGCCCGACACCCTGAAGGCCCGCAAGCAACTCTGCGAACTCCGTCTTGAGATGGGCCAGCGCATGGGACTCCGCCCGAAGGACAAGTTCTCCTGCCTTTGGGTCATCGACTTCCCCATGTACGAGTGGAGCGACGAGGAACAGCGCCTCATGGCCATGCACCATCCCTTCACCTCGCCCAAGCCTGAGGACGTCCCCCTGCTTGACACCGACCCCGCCTCGGTGCGTGCCAATGCCTACGACATGGTCATCAACGGTGTGGAAGTCGGCGGCGGCAGCATACGTATCCACGATGCAAAGCTCCAGCAGAAGATATTCGAGATTCTGGGCTTCACCCCCGAACAGGCCCAGCAGAAGTTTGGTTTCCTCATGAATGCCTTCAAGTACGGTGCGCCCCCTCACGGAGGTCTTGCCTATGGTCTGGACCGCTTTGTCAGCCTCTTTGCCCAGCTCGACAGCATTCGCGACTGCATTGCCTTCCCCAAAAACAACTCGGGTCGCGACGTCATGCTCGATGCCCCCGGCGTCATCGACCAGAGCCAGCTCGACGAACTGCACCTGGCCATCAACCTTCCGAAGGCATAAACGGGAACCATGTCCACCCAAATAGGTGGTTTTTCCCGTCGGTTCACTGATTTTCATCGCACGTGCTTCATTGCACGTGCGATTTTTATTTATATTTGTGCCAAATTATAGGAACGTACAACTTATGAAAAAAAGAACCTTCCTCTTCTTCGCGATTATCCTATTGATTGGAGCAACTGCGAATGCGACCGTTTTCATTAGTGACCTGATGGTCTCCACCAACAGCAATCAGGCAACCGCCAAGTCACAACTGACCAATGCCGGCTACACGGTCATTGACCAAGACATGAACCAGGGTGGGGGCGGGCACTATGTCTATATCGGCTTCAAAACCTCGACCAACCTTGCCGATGCCATCACGGGGCTGCTCATCGTCAGTGGTTCCTCGTATGCCGGAGACCAGGGCATGACAATTACGCAGGACGGAGTCACCTTCCAAGCTGTCAGATACACCAGCGACAGCAAGGGCGGCAACCTCAACCGAGGACGTGGGTCGAATGCCTATGACCTCTATCTCTACTATACCAAGTATGGCAACACTACGCACGTCAGTGCCTCGCAGTGGAAGCCCATCACTGGGATAGCTGGCACATCGAGCACCACCGCTCGCACCAAGAGCAGCTATCCCACATACGTAAGGAAGTTTAACCACCTCAATTACGCCTATTCCCAGTTGGAGAATGCCAATCTGAACGAGGGTGGCTCGGCAAGTTATTACACTTATCTAAACGTCACAAGCACACACACGTGTTCATTGTCCTATGCACCGACAAGTGTAGGAAGTGGCACTCACAAGTATTATTGTACGGTATGTGGCTATACACGTTCCACAGGCAGTTGTTCCTACGGCAACTGGGTAAATTATAGCAGTACCCAGTGTTATCACCAGTGTTCGACGTGTGGTGATAGGGTGTATGCCAACCATACTTTCTCGGGCACCTATAATTATTATAATGCTACTCAATGCTATACTGTTTGTACTAAATGTAGTTACAAGAAGTACAATAATCATAGTTGGGGAGGTTGGTACCAGAATGGTTCGAGTACTCACAAGCATACGTGTGGCTATTGCAACTATACTGCGTCAGAGGCGCATAATTGGATTTATACGAAAGTAGATGATGTCCGCCACGATAAACAATGTAGTGTGTGCCATTATGCGGCACAAAGGGAGAACCATACCATCGTGACCGATGCGACTGCTGTGGCTGCAACCTGCACTACGGCAGGAAGCACCAAGGCTGAACATTGTTCGCATTGTTCATACGCTGTGACGGCTACCACCATTCCTGCCCTCGGGCATCAGCTTACACATACGGATGCGGTGGCTGAGACATGTACCACTGGCGGTAATGTGGAGTATTGGCATTGCTCGCGTTGTGGAAACTATTACCTCGATGCGGCCTGTACACAAACAACGACGCTGGAGGCTACCTCCCTTCCTGCGCAGGGGCATGCCTTAGAACACACCGAAGCCGTTGCGGCCACATGTACTGCTGCGGGTAACCATGAGTATTGGTATTGTACGCGCTGCGAAAACTACTTCCTTGATTCGTCTTGCACGCAACCTACGACTCTGGAGGGCGTGACCCTTGCGGCACTTGGACATGAAACGGAACACTTTGGGGCTGTTGCACCCACCTGCACCACTACTGGCCACATGGAGCATTGGCACTGTACACGCTGTGGTAATTACTTCCTTGTTTCGTCTTGTACACAACCCTCGACACTGGAGGGTGTGACTATTGCTGCACTCGGCCACGAGTTGGAACACTTCGATGCAGTGCCGGCCACTTGTACAGGGGGTAACCTCGAATATTGGTATTGCTCGCGTTGCGAGAACTATTACCTCGATGAGTACTGCACGCAAATCACTACAGCTGATGATGTGGTGACGGCTACAGGACACGACTATGATAGTGACCGCTTCTGCCTCAATTGCGGAAAGGGTGAGCCCGCTACACTTGTCGATGGCAAGTATCAGATAGCCTATCCTGGACATCTCTACTGGTTTGCCGAATATGTGAACGCAGGTAATACGAATGTCAATGCCGTACTGACGAACAATATCACCATCAATACGGGAGTCGTGGCAGCCAATGGCAGCAACAATAATTTCCGTGTATGGACACCCATTGGAAACAGTTCGACCCGATATCAGGGTACCTTCGACGGTCAAGATTATACAGTGAACGGCCTATACAAGACATCGAGTCAATATGTAGGTTTGTTTGGTTTTGTTTCGGGTGCCACGATTAAGAACACAATCATTACCGACTGCTACTTGAAAGGCTTATATATATCTTTCCTGTGCGGTTATGCCACAAATGTCGTTATCGAAAATTGCCATACGGATGGTAAAATAGTTATGACAAACAACTATGGTGGTGGCATTTGCGGAAACATGGACAACGGAACCATCCGTGGATGTTCGAACAACGGAGCCATCATTGAAGCGAATGGGCTTGGCAGTTATGCGGGTGGCATCTGTGGTTATTGCTTTGGCAGTAGTGCCAGCACCATCGAAGACTGTATCAACACGGGTACTATACGTCAGGATTACTCAATGGGCAGATATACAGGTGCGGGCGGTATATGTGGCTATGCACTGAAAAATACAACCATTGCACGTTGCCACAATTCGGGTGAAATCGTGCAGTATAGCCCCAGTACTGGTACATCCTCAAAGTATTGTGGTGGCATCGCTGGCTATGTCTCAGGCACCGTCACCAACTGCTACAATACGGGTACTATTAATTCCAATGATCATGACCAAGCATATATGGGCGGCATCAGTGGCTATGCGAGCACTATTTCTAACTGTTATAACATCGGTTCCGTTACCGGTTACAAATATGTGGGTAGTATCAGCGGGTCGGCTACCAGTTCTACCGCCATTAGTAATTGCTACTACCGTGCCTATTCTGCAAGGTCGAATATGCTTTCCGGAATGTCGAACTATGGTGTATTCCAGAATGGGATAGGCGCAGCAAACTACAACGAGAACACCGAGGACGTGGAGGGACAAACGACCAGTGCCACTACTGCGGAGTTCGCTTCTGGAAGCATCTGCTATGCACTTAACGGAAGCAGTAGTGAGGGTAATCTGGTATGGTTTCAGACATTGGGTACCGACCCATCCCCACGCTTTGAAGGTTTGGTGGTTTATTATAACAACGGACAGGATATCTACACCAACACTTCACCCGCCAGTACCAAGGGTGACGTGAATGGAGACGGCAATGTGACCATTGCCGATGTGACGGCCCTCGTCAACATCATCCTCGGCAAGGGCACTGAGAATGCGGCTTCCGACGTGAACGGCGACGGCTCAGTGACCATTGCCGACGTCACCGCACTGGTGAATCTGATTCTGGGCAAAAGTTAAGCGTAGCCCTTCGATTGTCCGATTACGGGCAAATAACCTGACGTAAGAAAAAAAGAGCCAACCCCTTTGCGGAGTTGGCTTTTTTTTGTACCTTTGACCTCATGCAAAAGGAAAAATTCAAAGAGACTGTCATCCTGGTGGATGCAGACTATGTGGACCGCGTTGCCTTCGACCTCACGGTGAACTTCGAGCGTATGCTCATGCGCCGCATTCCCCGGGCCGACCTGGCCCAATGGCTCGTCTGCGTGGCACTGGATGGAAGTCCCTATGGGGGGGAGCCCGGTACGGCCCCTGACGGCGGGACGCAAGTCATCTTCCTACATCGTCCTGACGCAGAAGAAATGAAGAACTTTGCCCCCGGACGATATGACGACATCGACGGGCAGGCTTTCCGCGACCCTCAGTTAGGCGAGTTCCTGATGAGCACTCTCCGCGACGAGGTGCCTACGGGCGAAGACCTCTTCGTGGAGTGCGCGGCAGCCCTGCTGGGCAGCGAGGAGGTGAAGACCGTCGTCCTTGTCCCTGACATGGAGCGGAGTGGGGGAGCACTGAAGTCTCTCTTGGCTCGCGACGGTCGCAAGAAGGAGGTCACCCTCCTGGCCATGCAGCCCGAGTCGGGGCGTGGCTTCCAGTCCGAAATTCTCGGCTACAGCCTCATGCACGCCATGGGCATACGGGGAGAAGAGTTGGAGAGGTGAAAATGATTCGTGTAATTCGTGAAATTCGTAGTGAAAGAATAATTAGCAAATATAAATTAGTCAAATGGGAAAAGTCTTGATCATCGGCGCCGGCGGTGTGGCCACCGTGGCAGCGCACAAGGTTTGCCAGAAACCTGAAGTTTTCAACGAAGTGATGATTGCCAGCCGCACCAAGTCGAAGTGCGATGCCCTGGCGGAAGTCTTGAACAAGAAATATGGCAGCAACGTGCAGACGGCACAGGTGGATGCCGACAGCGTGGAACAACTGGTGGCTCTGTTCTCCAGCTATAAGCCCGACATCGTCATGAATCTCGCACTGCCCTATCAGGACCTCACCATCATGGAGGCCTGCCTGCAGACGGGGTGCAACTATCTGGACACGGCCAACTACGAGCCCAAGGACGAGGCGCACTTCGAATACTCCTGGCAGTGGGCCTATCGCGAACGCTTCGAGAAGGCCGGACTCTGCGCCATCCTCGGCTGCGGATTCGACCCGGGCGTGACCAGCATCTACACGGCCTACGCCGCCAAGCACTACTTCGACGAGATTCACTATCTGGACATCGTCGATTGCAATGCCGGCAACCACCACAAGGCATTCGCCACCAACTTCAACCCCGAAATCAACATCCGCGAGATTACCCAGAAGGGCCTCTATTGGGAGAACGGCAAGTGGGTGGAGACCGAGCCGATGGAAATCCACCAGACGCTCTACTATCCCAACATCGGACCGAAGGAGAGCTACCTCCTCCACCACGAGGAGATAGAGTCGCTCGTCATCAACTATCCCACCATCCGTCGGGCCCGCTTCTGGATGACCTTCGGACAGCAGTACCTCACTTATCTCGACGTCATTCAGAACATCGGCATGAGCCGCATCGACGAGGTGGAATACAAGGCTCCCAAGGCCGACGGCTCGGGCGATGCCGTGGTGAAGATTGTCCCCCTGCAGTTCCTCAAGGCTGTCCTGCCCAACCCGCAGGACCTCGGCGAGAACTACGACGGTGAGACCTCCATCGGTTGCCGCATCCGTGGCATCAAGGACGGCGAGGAGCGCACCTACTACGTCTATAACAACTGCTCCCACCAGGCTGCCTACGAGGAGACGGGCATGCAGGGTGTCTCGTACACCACCGGTGTGCCGGCCATGATTGGTGCCATGATGTTCCTTACGGGCAAGTGGGCCAAGCCTGGTGTCCACAACGTCGAGGAGTTCGACCCCGACCCCTTCATGGAGCGCCTCAACCAGGACGGCCTGCCCTGGCACGAAATGCACAACGTGGACCTGGAGTTCGATTGATTTGGAGGTAAGAGGTAAGAGGTAAGAGGTAAGAGGTAGGAGGATACCTTTTTAGATTGAGGAATATGAATGCAGATGATTTTTACTTTAGGAAGTTAGATGTATATCATCTATCCAAAAGGATAGTAGCGAATGTATATGCTCTTACCAAGAGTTTTCCTGCACCGGAACAGCATGGCCTGACCAACCAACTCCAGCGGGCGGCAATCTCTGTACCTTCCAATATCGCAGAGGGAATGGGGCGGTTCTCGCAGCGCTAGCGCATCCATTTTCTGGAAATAGCATTAGGGTCATTGATGGAGGTGATGTGTCAGTTGGAGATTGCAGAGATGCTTGGATATGTCAATAAGAGCCAACTTGATGCAATGGAGCAATTGCTCTTGCAGGCAACGCGCATGCTGACAAAACTAAGGAAGAACATAGAAGAAAGGAATAATAATGTATAATTATGAGGCAAGCAGTAAGTGGAATTGAGGTCCGGGGACAATCCTCCTACCTCTTACCTCTTACCTCCTACCTCTTTAAAAACAACAACTATGGCAAAGAAACTTGAAGAACTGGCCGCACAAAGCGCAGCCAGCGAAAAACTGAAAGCCCTGCAGGCTGCCATGTCGAAGATTGAAAAGGACTTCGGCAAGGGCAGCATCATGAAACTGGGCGACGAGCGCATCGAGGACGTGGAGGTCATCCCCACGGGCTCCATTGCTCTCAATGCAGCCCTCGGCGTAGGGGGCTACCCCAAAGGGCGCATCATCGAAATCTACGGCCCCGAATCCTCCGGTAAGACCACACTGGCCATACATGCCATCGCTGAAGCCCAGAAGGCTGGCGGCGTAGCAGCATTCATCGATGCTGAGCACGCCTTCGACCGTTTTTATGCTGAGAAACTGGGTGTCGACGTTGACAACCTCTATATCTCGCAACCCGACAACGGCGAGCAGGCACTGGAGATTGCCGACCAGCTGATTCGCTCAAGTGCTGTCGACATCCTGGTGGTCGACTCAGTGGCCGCCCTGACGCCAAAGAAGGAGATTGAGGGTGATATGGGCGACTCTGCCGTTGGTCTGCACGCCCGTCTGATGTCACAGGCACTGCGTAAGCTGACGGGCACCATCGCCAAGACCAATACCACCTGCATCTACATCAACCAGCTGCGCGAGAAGATTGGTGTGATGTTTGGCAATCCTGAGACGACAACAGGTGGTAATGCCCTGAAGTT
>JAFTEX010000096.1 GCA_017453445.1 Bacteroidaceae bacterium | reverse complement strand
TCCACAACTTCATCATGAACCTGTGCGCGGCACTTGCGGCCTATTGCTTCTATGAGAACAAGCCTGAGGCACTGCCTGTACACATCGAAAAGTCCAGACAACTCGAACTCTTTTAGAATTGACTTATCCCGAACTCACGTATCTTCTACATCGTCGTCGTCACCACAAGAGGTGAAGCATACTGAACCCACCAGCAGGGCGGCCAGCATAAAGAAATACTTTTTCATGTTGTTTGGTTTTTGTGGTTATAAAAAAGAATAGTGATAACTTTACCATGCTGCAAATATACGTACTTTTGGGGCATCGTAAACCACCCAAATGGGTGGAATTGTACGATATGACTCTAATTTCCACCCATTTGGGTGGTGAGGAATGAGAATATATTACTATATTTGTCGAAAAATGGGGAAACAATGAACATTAAAGGGCTTCTCTTGGGAGCGTTGCTCCTCGCCGGGTGTCTTTCAGTTCATGCCTATCAGGACCACCGGCATGCCGAGGTGGATTCTGCCGAGCAGGTGCTGCAGAGCGGAAGACCGCTTTCGGACAAGGAGCGCATGACCTGCTACTATATTCTTGTGCGAGGCTATCTGCGCAAGGATACCGAGAAGCACGACCGATACTGCCGCCAACTGCTCGAACTTTCAGGCAAGGCTGGCGCACTGAACATGCGTGAGTCGGCCCTTTACCATCTGGGCTTGCAGCACTATGGAAGGGAGGAATACGACAAGGCCGAGAGGTATTTTCTCTGGGCGCTGGCCGTCACCGACTCGATGCGCAGCGACAAACGTTACACAGAGAGCGACATCGACGACAATTTCTCCCAGCTCTACGGGGCGCTGGGCAATCTCTATAACATACAGGACAAGGCACTGCTGGCCATCGACTATTATCAGAAGGCCCTGCCCATCTTCCAGCGTCACGGGTGGCTCGAAAGCCAGACCATCCTTCATCACAACGTGGCCGAACTCTGGCTCTCGATGGACAACACCGAAAAGGCCTTGCAGGAATATCAGCTGGCCATTGAGACCGGCATGGCCACGGGCGACTCGCTGATGGTGGCCCTCCCGCGCAAAGGACTGGTGAAAATCTACCTCGGAGAGGGAGACTACGAAAAGATCCGGGGCACGCTGTTGCCCGCCTACGAGTACTACCACGCCCACCAGGACGAGGACCCCGACGACTATGCCGAGGTATTGGCTTCGATGACGAAGATGTACCTCATGGACGGTCACGAAGACCTGGGAAAGGCCAAGGCATACGTCCGTGAAGCTCTGAGCCGGGACAACGGAGAACTCATGGCAGAGACACGTTGCGACATCTATGCCGCAGCGACCATGGTAGCCATAAGGGAGGGCCACTGGCCGCAGGCGCTCGAGTATGCCTTGCAGTCGGTTCATGAGAACGACGACGAGGCCACTTACAGCGATGTCGGCTGTTACGAACTGCTGGCCGTCATCTACATGAACCTTGGCGACAAACCAAAGGCCCGGCTCTACATCAGTAAGATGCGCGACATGATGGCCCGATTCTCCACGCGCCACTATCAGTCGGGCCTCTCGCAGATGGAGGTAATCTATGAGACGGAGAAAAAAGAGAATACCATCCGGCAACTGGAGACGGAGCGCCGTTGGTTCCTCTGGGGGGGCATCCTCGTGGCACTGCTCCTTCTGCTGACCGCGCTCATCTTCTTCCTCCTTTGGCGCAGCAACCGGCTCAGCAAGGAGTCGGCTGTCTTCAAGGCCCGTCTCGACGGAGAAGTAGCTGAGCGAAGCCGCATTGCCCGCGACCTGCACGACGGACTTGGGGGGATGCTCTCGCTCTTGCGGCTGAAGGTGGACGGTGAGGTGTCCAAGACGGAAGCTCTGCAACTGCTCGATGCCACTCACCGTGAGCTGCGACTCGTGGCCCACAACCTCATGCCCGAACAGCTTCTGACAGGCGGACTCTCTTCGGCGCTCTCCGACTTTGCCCAGTCTGTCCCCAACGCCCGATTCCACCACTTCGGCTGCGACCGGCGACTGCCTCGCGACATCGAGGTCGTCCTTTACCGCTGTGCCTACGAACTTGTGAACAATGCCCTCAAGCACGCCCGCGCCACGGAGATAGACATTCAGCTCGTGCAGGACACCGATAAGGTGACACTCACCGTCTGTGACGACGGATGCGGAATCGACGATGCCCGCTTGCCCGTGTCGGACGGCATCGGGCTGCGGAACATACGCGAGCGCATTTCTCACTACGGGGGAGTCCTTGACATTCTCGCCAACGAAGGGAAAGGCTCTGAAATCAACGTAACGTTACCCCTATGAAACAGTACAAAACAGACGTTTACATCGTCGACGACCACATCCTGCTCAACGAAGCTCTGACCACGGCCATCAACCAGAGCGAGATTGTCCATGTCAGTCGCAGTTTCTCTACGTTGGAAGCCTGTGCCCATGCCCTGCGGAAGCGTCGTCCCGATGTGATTCTCCTTGACATATCCATGCCCGACGGAAACGGCATCGACTTCTGTCGCCAGATGATTGCGGAATATCCCCAGATGCGTGTCGTGGCCATGACCTGCCACGACGAACCCTCCGTCATCCAGAAAGCACTCGATGCGGGCATTCACGGCTATGTCCTCAAGAGTGCCTCGGTCGAAGAACTCCTCAACGCCGTGCGATGCGTCTATCGCGGTGAACGTTTCGTGAGTCCCGAGGTCGAGGCCATACTCGAGCGGACTGCCCCTCACAGCGTCTTCCTTACGCCCACCGAACGCAATGTGCTGGAGCTCATCTGCGAAGGATTCACCAACCCCCAGATAGCCGAGCGCATCAACCTGAGCACCGAGACCGTCAACTGGCACCGCAAACGCCTCCTGGCCAAGTTCGGAGTCCGAAACACCGTTAGCCTCGTTACCCTCGTCATGCGCGAGCACATCCTGTAGGGCGGACCCTTCTGGTGCCCCCTCTTGATGTAGGAAAAATTCGGACATTTCCCGACAAGGCGGGCTGCCGGAAAAGGGAATTGATGGACGTTACGCTTATATCTCATTGAAAATCAACAAGAAAGATTCTATTTGAAAGTAAAGCCACAATCCTCCTAAAATAAGATTACTATGCTTCGGGCCATAAGATTACTATGCTTCGGGTCGTAACCTTACTATGCTTATGCGCCTAAGCATACTAATCTTCCGCCCGTGGGGTAGGGCGGATGCTGTTTTCGGAAAGGAAAAATCTTTACACCCCACCATTACAGTGCAAACATTTTCCACATTAACCTCAGTCGGGCACGGCGGCTTTGCGATTTTTTTTGTATATTTGCGTCCGTAATTATGGAAAACTCTATACTCGACAGCCTGAATCCCGCCCAACGGGAGGCCGTGGTTTGCTGTGATGCCCCGTCGCTGGTCATTGCCGGTGCTGGTTCGGGCAAGACGCGTGTGCTCACCTACAAGATTGCCTACCTGTTGCAGCAGGGCATGGAGCCCTGGAACATCCTGGCGCTGACGTTCACCAATAAGGCCGCCCGCGAAATGAGGGAGCGCATCGGCAAAATCGTGGGCGAGCACGAAGCCTCGATGCTCTGGATGGGCACCTTCCACAGCATCTTCTATCGCATCCTGCGCTACGAGAGCGAGGCGATAGGCTTTACGAATCATTTCACCATCTACGACGACACCGACTCCAAGTCGCTCATCAAGACCATCATCCGCGAGATGGGGCTCGACGAAAAACAATACCGCCCGGGCGTGGTGGCCCATCGTATCGGCGAGGCTAAGAACGAACTCATCCGTCCCGAGCAGTACGCCCGCGACCCCCAACTCGTGCGTCGCGACCAGGCCAGCCGCATGTCGCGCACGGCGGAAATCTACCACGCCTATCAGCAGCGGCTCCGCCAGGCCGATGCCATGGACTTCGACGACCTCCTGCTCTATACCTATATATTATTAAGCGAACACCCCGACGTTCGCCGGCGCTATGAGGAGCGTTTCCACTTTGTGCTTGTCGATGAGTATCAGGACACCAACTACGCCCAGCACCAGATTGTCTGGCTGCTGACCGAGCACCGCCAGATGGTCTCCGTCGTGGGCGACGATGCACAGAGCATCTACAGTTTCCGCGGAGCCCGCATCGACAACATCCTCACCTTCCAGCAGGCCTATCAGGGGGCGCGCCTCTTCAAACTGGAACTTAACTATCGCTCGACTCAGACCATCGTGGGCGCGGCCAACAGCATCATCCGCCACAATCAGCGCCAGATACCCAAGGACGTGCGCAGCGAGAAGTCGGTGGGCGAGCCCATCGAGGTCTGTGAGGCCTACAGCGACAAGGAGGAGGCGGCCATCGTGGCACGCAAGATTCAGGACCTTGTCCGTCACGGAGGATACGACTACGGAGGCATCACGATTCTCTATCGTACCAACGACCAGAGCCGCGTCTTCGAGGAGGAGTTCCTCCGGCGTAAGCTTCCCTACGTCATCTACGGAGGCATCTCCTTCTATCAGCGCAAGGAGGTGAAGGACGCACTGGCCTATCTGCGCCTGGCTGTCAATCCGCGCGACGAGGAGGCCCTCCGCCGCGTCATCAACTATCCCACACGAGGCATCGGGAAGACTACGCTCGACAAGGTCTATCAGGCCGCCGTCGACCATCAGACGACTCCCTATCAGGTCATTTCCGACCCTGCCCGCTTTGCGCTTTCCGTCAATGCCGCCACGCAGGACCGTCTCAGCCGTTTCGCCCAGTTCGTGGCCCAGTTCAACGCGCTCGTGCCCACGGAGCCGGCCAACACAGTGGCCATCCGGATGCTGCGCGAGTCGGGAATGACGGCGGAGGTCAATGCAGGGCGCGAGCAGGAAGACCGCGAGCGGCAGGCCAATCTGCAAGAATTCCTGGACAGCATCTCGGCTTTCGTGGCCGACCGTCAGGAAGAAGGGCAGGGCATCCTGCTCTCCGACTTCCTTCAGATGGTTTCGCTGCTCACCGACCAAGACCTGGGCAAGGCGGATGAGAACCACAGCATCACGCTCATGACCGTCCATGCCGCCAAGGGGCTGGAGTTCCCCGTGGTCTTCGTCGTGGGGCTGGAAGAGAACCTTTTCCCCTCGGAGATGGCCCTTGACGAAGGCAATCTGGAGGAAGAACGCCGCCTGTTCTACGTGGCCGTCACCCGTGCTGCCGAGCGCCTCTTCCTCACGTGGAGCCATTCGCGCATGCGCTTCGGCAAGTTCGAGAACAACCAACGCAGCCGATTCCTGCGCGAGGTCGATACACGTTATCTGGCCGCGTCCCGCTCCTCTGTGGGCAATCTGCTTTTTGGGGGTACCCCTCAGCATCCTGCCAGGGAGGACGCTTCTGCCTCACGAGTCGCCGTTGCCACCTCAGCCTCAACCCTCACGAGGAACGATGCACTCGTCCTGCGCCCCGTCCGTGCCTATCAGTCCACCCACACCGCTTCCACTCCCTTGCCGGGAGGACAGTCCGTCGCAGTCGGCGCACGCATTGAACATGCCCGCTTCGGGCGCGGAGTGGTCACAGCCGTTGAGGGCACGGGGCTCGACACGAAAGCCACGGTCCAGTTTGAGAATGCGGGCCAAAAGCAACTCTTGCTCCGCTTTGCCCGTTTCACGGTGCTATAGCACATCGGCAATCTGTGGCAAAAGACTTGTTTTTCCCACTGCGATTTGCACATATCGGATGGATTTTGTAATTTTGCCCCCCGAAACTCTAAACACGTAAAAAGAAAAGACATGATGAAAGTACAGAAAATCATAGTGACCACCCTTGCAGCATTGGCTTCATACAATGTGCAGGCACAAGAAGAACTGATAAAATATGGCGACTTCGAGACGTGGGTGAACCGGACCATCAAGGAGAGCCGAATCATCGGCGGAAAGACGAAGAAACTCGTGGAGGTGGGCCCCGCAATGGAGTACACCGCCAATGCCTACAAGAATCAAGGCGGTTCGCCGTGGGCCACCAGCAACGTCTATGCCCACGTGAGCGGCATCTCCAAGACCAACAGCAGCGTCTATAAGGACAAGCACGGAAGTGGCACCTGCGCTAAGTTGCGCACCCATATCGAAGGCGTGAAGGTGCTCGGAATCATAAACATCCACGTGCTGGCAGCCGGATCGCTCTATCTGGGCGAGATGGTGGAACCCATCAAGAGTAGCAAGAACCCCATGAGCAAGATGAACATAGGCATCCCCTTCACCCGTCGTCCCAAGGCACTGAAGTTCGACTACAAGGTGCAACTGTCCGATTCGGCCAACGTTCGCATGACGGGCTTCAGCTCCAAGAAGACCATGAATATCAAGGACTATTGCGATGCAGTCTGCATCTTGCAGAAGCGTTGGGAGGACGAGGACGGTAACATCCACGCACTGCGTGTCGGCACGATGGTGCATAAGTTCACAAAGTCCACACCTTCGTGGCAGGAGGGAAAAACCTTCGAGATACACTACGGTGACATCACGGGCCAGCGTTTCTTCCGCAAATACATGGGGCTCATCACCGGCGACGTTTCCTACTACGCCACCAACAGCAAGGGGAAGCAGGTGAAAATCCTCGAAGAGGGATGGGCCGATGCCGACGAAGCCCCCACCCACCTCATTGTGAAATTCGATTCGAGCGACGGTGGTGCCTATATCGGTTCCCCTGGCAACACCCTGTGGGTGGACAACGTGAAACTCGTGTACTGACAGATGAAAACACCCTATTACATGGTAGAAGAGAGGTTGCTCAGACGCAACCTCTCGCTGATTAAGCGGGTTGCAGAAGAGAGTGGGGCAGAGGTGATTCTCGCCTTCAAGGCATTCGCCCTCTGGCGCACGTTCCCCATCTTTCGGGAATACATCGGCCACACCACCGCCAGCAGTCCCTATGAGGCACGGCTGGCCCTGGAGGAGTTCGGCAGTCCGGCACACACCTACAGCCCCGCCTACACCGAGGACGACTTCCCCACGATACTGCGATGCAGCAGCCACGTCACCTTCAACAGCCTCGGCCAGTATCACCGCTTTCTCCCCATGGTGGAGACTTATAACCAGATACATCCCGAAAAGACCGTATCGTGCGGACTGCGCATCAATCCCGAATACAGCGAGATAGAAACGGAACTCTACAACCCCTGTGCCCCTGGCTCGCGCTTCGGCGTACTGGCCGAGGAACTTCTCACTTCTCACTTCTCACCTCTCACCTTTAAGGTTGAAGGTTTCCACTGCCACAACCATTGTGAGAGCAGTGCCGAAGCCCTGCAGGAAAGCCTGAAGCACATGGAGGCGAAGTTCGGTCGCTGGCTGCCCGGGCTGAAGTGGCTCAACCTCGGCGGTGGTCATCTGATGACGCGCAAGGACTATAACGTTCCCTTGCTCATATCCCTGCTGAGAGACCTCCGTCGGCGTTATCCCAACCTACGCATCATTCTCGAACCCGGTTCGGCCTTTGCCTGGCAGACGGGGACGTTAGTGTCCTCCGTCGTCGACATCGTGGAGAACCATGGCATCCGCACGGCCATCCTCGACGTCAGTTTCACCTGCCACATGCCCGATTGTCTGGAGATGCCCTATCATCCCGAAGTGAGAACTTCCTCCCATCCCTCTCCGGGAAGGACGGACTCGCTGGCGGTCCTTTGTAGGGCTGGTGCCGCGGAACTTCCCTCTTCCCGTGATGGGAAGGGGTTCCTCTACCGCCTCGGCGGCAACAGTTGCCTTTCGGGTGACTTCATGGGCAGTTGGCTGTTCGACCACGAACTCCAGATTGGCGAGCAGATTGTCTTTGAGGACATGATACACTACACCACCGTCAAGACCACGATGTTCAACGGCATCCACCACCCTTCAATAGTCTTGCACCATACGGACGGAACAATGGAGACTCTTCGCCAATATGCTTACGAAGACTACCGCGACCGCATGTGTTGATACTTTTTTTGAAAAAAAACTTCAATAAAGTTTTGCCAGTTCTGAAAAAAGTTGTACCTTTGCACTCGCTGTTCAGGGGAATGGCTGAAAGAAAGTTGAAATGATGCGGCAATAGCTCAGTTGGTAGAGCACGACCTTGCCAAGGTCGGGGTCGCGAGTTCGAGTCTCGTTTGCCGCTCTTTAACTTAGTGTGATGTGCAAAAACCTGCTCAGGATTAAAAGCATAGAGCCTCGTTTGCCGCACAGCCGAGGAGATTGAAATACTGAACGTAATGCCCAGGTGGCGGAATGGTAGACGCGCTCGTTTCAGGTGCGAGTGTTGAGAGACGTGCAGGTTCGAGTCCTGTTCTGGGCACAATGTTGGAGAGGTGGCGGAATGGTAGACGCGCTACTTTGAGGTGGTAGTGCCGCGAGGCGTGGGAGTTCGAGTCTCCTCCTCTTCACACAGAAAAACGCCAAAATATTTGGCCGGTTCATTGAAAAGTTATACCTTTGCAAGGCATTT
>JAFTEX010000095.1 GCA_017453445.1 Bacteroidaceae bacterium | reverse complement strand
TTTTGCCCATGGTTACGTTTGATTTTGTTTAGCGACTGCAAAGGTAACCAAAAGGGCTGACACCGAATCTGGTATCAGCCCTAATTTTATTCTAATGAAGAAAGTTTAGCGGACAGTAATAATTTTATTATTATAAAGACCACAGATTACACAGATTTCACAGATTGTGCCTTCGACGAATGTGAGGGCGTTGTCAATCTGTGAAATCTGTGTAATCTGTGGTAGGAAAACAATAGAAAAGTCGATAGGTCTCTATTCGGCCAATACCGTGAACTCGGCACCGCTGGCATAGTCTGCACCGTTCTGACTGGAGAGGGCGGTGAAGCGCAGGTAGCGGGCGCGTTGAGGCGTGGCGAACAATACCTTCTGTTCCTTCTTCGAACGGGCAAATTCCCCTTCGCTGACAGGTGCCGTCCATGTCTTGCCGTCAGTGGAGAGCGAGATGCTGTACTTCTTCACGTCGCCGTTGGGGCCATCCTGACGGGGCAGGTAGGTGAAGCCCTTGATGAGTTTCTCCTCGCCGCAGTCGAAGTCAACCCAGTGGGGATACTTGGCTTGCGTGACGCTGTACATCGTGTGCCAGATGGTGTTGGTGTTGCCATCTACGAGGTTCTTGGCTGCCGAACCGTCACTGAGTTCCTCACTGCTGGTGTAGATGACCTCCACGGGTACGCTCTCGATGCGACCAAACTCGCTGGTGGTTTTCTGCTCTTCCTGTTTCTGGTACCATGCCACCACCGTGCCGCCCTCGCGCAGGTCGAAGGGCTGGGTGTAGGGTTGGGCTGCCTGCTGGTTCACCTGATACATCACCGTCTGCCCTTCTTCACTGATGATGGAGACCTTGCCCACCTTGTTACGGGTGATGGCCATGGGCAGTGTGGTGCTGCCAGTTACCTTTGCCCGTTGCGGAAGGTTGAAGTCATTCGTTATGGGACGGATGAGGAAGCCCATCTGGTGGACAGCCCCTTTCACGCGGTCGGGTTCAAGAGGTCCGCCCTGTCCGCAACTGTTGCCGCCGAGCCCCGTCACCTGACAGTCGAGGTGCAGGTGGACAGCCGAGGACTGAGGCAGGTCGCAGGGGTGCGGGGCCAACGTCATCTCCATCGCGCTCCAGGGCAGTGCAGAGACGGACATGGTCGATACAGCGGAGGAGGGTGATTTCTTCGACTGGGAATTGTTGAGGCAAACGAACAATACGCCCTGGCCCGAACGGCCTGTGTCGAGGGCGCACCAGCGCACTTCCTCTCGGTTGCCCATGCTCTGTGGCTTGGGGAAGTTCACGAATTGCTTTTCCACCGTGTTGTTCCAGACGTTGTCGTAGAAGTCCACAAACGAGCCCGACTTGCGGTCGGCATAGTTGTTCAGCGGGCCACGGCCGTAGTAACTAAAGTGGTTCAATTCTTTGTTCACCTGCATGGCATAGCCCAGGCGGGGTAGTACAAGGCCGGGGTCTGAGGAGACGATGCTGCTCTCCACCTCGATGCTCCCGTCGGGATAGACGGTGTAGGTGATGTTTGTGGTGAAGTGGAAATCGTCGGGTTTCATTTCGCCGGCGTCGGCGATGGTGTAGCGGCCACTACTTCCACCTCGGATTTCACCCTTGCGCTCGCCCTGGCTTACGACCGTATATTGAAGGCTGACAGAGCCGTCCCCGTTCGATGAAACGATGGATTGCTGGGCCTTGTGCTTCAGGTTGTGGAGTCCGTTGGGATACCATTGCTGGTACATCCAGTTGTCGTTGTCGGTGGGTGCACGGAGGGCATCGATCTGTGGCCCGCCGCCTGGCAGGAATATTTCCTTTCCGCCATAGTTCAGACGTTCGATGAGGCCCGTCTGGTTGTTGAAGGTGACTTCGAACGTCTCACCGGCGATGGTGCTCAGCCAGTCCTCATTCTTAATCACTAATTTTTCCTTCCCGGCTTGCATCGACGCAATGTCCTTCCAACCCGTGGCACCCTTCACGAGCAACTGTTCCTCCATCTGCGTGTAGCCTTTCTTGGCCCAGGGCTTTTTGTCGCGTAGCTTGAACTCGATGCGAATGAAATACTCGTTTTCGGGCTTTAGCTCCGCAAAGTTGTAGGGCAACGTGATGCGGCACCGCTCGCGTGGTGCGAGGTCGATGGCGGGCAATTCCTTATAGTTGATGTCCACGAAGTTGTCGTGGCAGAGGTACCATCGGATTTCGTAGTCGGATAGGTTGGTGAAGTAGTTCTTGTTGAAAATCTCGATGAGACCCTTTTCCATGTCGATGGGCTTCACCTCCACGTTTTGGTACACCTTCTTCACCTCATAGTACTGGGGCTTCGGCTGCAGGTCGGGCAGCATGATGCCATTCATGCAGAACATGCCGTCGTTGGGGCGGTCGCCATGGTCGCCGCCGTAGCCGAAATAGTGGGTGCCGTCAGGCTTGTAGCCATCAATGGCCTGGTCCACCCAGTCCCAGATGGCACCGCCGCAGAAGAAGTTGGTGCTCTCAATGGCCTGCCAGTAGTCGATGAGATTGCCCAGGGAGTTGCCCATCGAGTGGGCATATTCCGAGATGTGGTAGGGGTATTTCACGTTCGCCTTCCCCATGACGGCCTGGCGCACCCATGCCACCGAGGGATATTGGTTAGAGCCCATGTCCACAATACTATTGTTGCGCTCATATTGCACGGGGCGACTGGTGTCGAAGGCCTTGATGGCCTCGTAGGCCGCCTTGAAGTTATCGCCGGGGCCGGCCTCGTTGCCCAAGCTCCAGATGACTATGCTCGGTGCATTGATATGGGCATGTACGAGTTCCATGTTGCGGGCCACATGGGCGGCACGCCACTCGGCCGGATGCGAGAGCGAGGCATCGCCATAGTAGTACTCGTGGCTCTCTATGTTGGCCTCGTCTTCCAGATAAATGCCGTATTTGTCGCAGAGGTAGTACCAATAGGGGTCGCAGGAGTAGTGGGAGTTGCGCACGTGGTTGATGTTGCCCTGCTTCATGAGCATCACCTCCTTCTCCATCTGCTCGTGAGTGATGGCATGACCGCGCGAGGGATTGTTCTCGTGGCGGTTGACACCCTTCAGTTTCACGGGGCGGTTGTTCACGTAGAAGTAGCGGCCTGCTAGTCCGAACTCGTCATGTTCGGCCTTGGTGTCGCGGATTTCCACGGTGCGCACGCCGAAGTAGGTGCTTTTAATGTCCACGATGCGCCCCTTCTTGTCGAGGAGTGTGGCCACGAGCACATAGCGGTTCGGCTCCTCGGCGCTCCAGCGGCGTGCCTGAGGGATGGTCAGCTGGGCGTGCCCGTTATCCACCTGCTTGGTGGCGACGGTCGGTTCGGTCTCGTCGGTATAGAGGCGAACCGGGCGGACATCATATCGGAGTGTGTAGGGCGAGAGTTGTCCGGCGAGCACCTGTGACTTCCTGAGGTTTCTCACGGATGCTTGCACATCGATGAGAGCCGACTGGCTGCCCAGCGACGTGGTGCGCACGGCCAAATCGTCAATCGTCACCTCGGGCGTACTGGTGAGATAGGTGGAGCGGAAGATGCCCGGCAGACGGAACATGTCCTGTGCCTCCAGGAAGGAGCCGTCACTGTTGCGATAGACTTCCACGGCCACCGTGTTCTCGCCCTTCTTGGCGAGATAGGGGGTGATGTTGAAGCGTGCCGTGTTGCGGCTGTTCTTGGAGAAACCGACGTAGTGGCCGTTAATCCAGAGATAGAAGAAGGAATCCACACCGTCGAAGTTGATGAACACCTGGCGGCCCTTCCATGCGGCTGGGACGGTGAACGTGCGGCGATAGGAACCCACCTCGTTGCGATATTTGTACGTTGTCCAGTCGGTGGGCGGGGTGCGCATGACACCGCCGCGCCAGTCGTCCACGCGGACGCTGTGCTGGAAGATGACCTTCTGGTTCACGTAGATGGGCACGCCGTACTTCATCGAGCCGTCCTTCTGCAGGCCCTGCACGTTCCAGCAGCCGGGCACCTCGATGTCGTCCCACGCGCGGTCGTCAAAGTCGCGCTGCCAGAACAGGGAATCGCGCTGCGAGGGCTCTGCCACCCAGCGGAACTTCCACGTCCCGTCCAGTGTCTGATAGTACGTCGAGCCGTAGGGCAGCACCTTCCTTGCTTCTTCCTCCGTGGCAAACGAGAAAGCCCATGCCCGCGGCTGCTCCTTGTTCAGCGCAAGTCGCTCGGGCGACTGCCACTCCCGTCCGTCGGGGCGAGTGGGCGATGGGTTATAGTCAAATCCTTCTAACGACTGTGCCAGTGCCGATACTGACAACATGAACCCCATAGACAGGGCTGCGAGTGACATCTTCATCATGGTATTGTTTAGTATTTCTTGCAAAAATACGAAAAACCCTTGATGTCTGCAACTCTGTACTGAAAAAAAAGTAGTAGGAGCCATCCTCTCGGGCAACTCCTACTGCGGTTTTAAAGCATTTGGTTGATTTATAGTATAAAAAATGAAAAAGAAATCCGAAGAAGGGTTCATGGTTTGCCGACTCCCAGACCGACGCTGTCGGTCGATGTCGTCAGCACGGCCTCTGCCTGTTCCGAGGGTCGCGGCTGCTCGGTGAACAGTTGTATGGTGTCCCCGGCGTTGGCCGTCTGTGCTGCTGTCGTGGCCCATGCATCGTCGTCGCTTGTGCCGTCCTGTCCTCGTTGGAATCCCTGCTGGGTGGCCATGCCAATGGAGAGCACGATGGCTACGCTGGCGGCTGCGCGCCACAGGGGGCGGAGCCTCTGGGACAGCGAAATGGTGAGGGCGGGGGAAGCCTCCTCTCTTGCCTCTTGATCCTTGCTCCTTGCCCCTTGCTCCATAGATTGGCTTTCCTGGGCGATTTTTTCCATCACCCGTTGGGTGAAGTTGTCGTCAAGGTGAGCCTTCCCCATTTCTGCCTCTGCCAGAAACAGGTCGCGCCAAGGCAACAGGCTGGCAGGGATGTCAGATTGAGCGAAAAACGCGTGGAGGATGGCTTCCTCCTCCAGTGTCGTCTGGCATTCCCAGTATCGCTCTAATAGTTGTTCGATGTACTTATAGTCCATTCTTTTCGGTTCGCAATCTGCGTCGTGCAGTGCTGCGTCTCTATGAAGAATGACGAACGAGCGGGGAAAAAGTTACAGGGAAATGAGAAAATTTCCGAAAAAAATGTCGATGGGCCGTCATTCGGGTTTCAGCAGGGTGCTTTTCAGTCGTGTGCGGGCTCTGTGGAGATAGACCTTCACCTGTGTCTCGGTGAGGTCCGTTGCCTGTGCGATTTCGTCGTAGCTGTACCCCTCAATGTCGCGCAGTTGCAGGATGGTGCGCTGCACCTCTGGCAGTTGGTCTATGAGTTGGCGAACGATGTCGAGTCGCTGCCGTTGGTCGAGCACCTCGTCGGGCAGGGGGGCGGTGGAGGGCAGGGCGACCAGTGGACTGACGGGGGCGATGTGGGCGTGCGCTTCCCCCTCCGCCTCTTCGGCTCCCTCGTTCCGCGTCTTTGCCCGTTTCAGAAAGTCCAGGGCCAGCCGTCGGCAGATGGTGGAGGCGTAGGCTCCCATGTTTTCTATCTGGGGCCACTCGTCGCGCTGCTGCCACAGGCGGAGCAGAGTCTCCTGCGTGATGTCCTCAGCCTCCAGTCGGTCGAACGTGATGCGCAGGGCCAGTCGGAAGAGGCTGTCCTTCAGGGGCAGGATGTCGTTCTGGAAGGTCAGCTCCTGGGCGGAGAGGCCAGTGGGGACATGGCGATTCATCGTGACTCGTGGTGTTTGTCCTGCAAAAGTACGAAAAAAGGGCGGTATCTGCAAAAAACAAAATGGCAAAGCGAGGCTACCGCATCAAAATCTGGGGAGGAAAAATCTTGCCTCTTGCTCCGTATGGGCATGACCAAGACGGAAGTTGCAATCCTCACGGCTCATGCAACATCGTCCGTTTCCAGCATACTCAATCGTCTGTATATGAAAGTCACGGGGCAGAAGGCTGGCAACAGCGGTGAGAGCTATGAATGGTTGATTCCCATTTAGGGTGACCCGTTGCCGTTCTCTGTCAGAAGGGGCTTTCCTCTGTGGCCAGGAACCACACTTGCAGGGGGGCGATGTGGCTGTAGCCCACTTCGGTCAGGTGGAGCCGGTCGGGCATGTAGAATCCGGCTGACGGGTCGGAGACTACGGGGCAGTCGAATTGGTGGAGCACCTTCACGCCTTGTCGTTTGGCACATTCGCGCTGTGCCCTGACATATTGCCACAGGGTGGCACCGTCGGGCTGAGGCTCGCGGGAATAGCCTCGCGGGTTCTGGAAGTAGGGGAGCGAGTCGAAGAGATAGATTTTGGCCTTGGGGTTGAGGGTGCGCAGGTGGCGAACCGACCAGTTGATACCGCCGCACTGGGTGTTTCGTTTCGACTCGTCGTAGCCGTCGGCCTCGGAGCAGTCGGTGGGCAGTCCCACGGGGTCGCCCTGCGTGCAGTCGTTGGTCGAGCACCAGAGCACATAGATGTCACAGTCGGGGCGGGCGTACCAGCGCACCTGACTCTGTATGCAGTTGTAGTCGGTGTGCGCCGTCAGTCCGTTCTGTGCCCCCAGGTTGGTGACACGTCCCCTGACGGTGTCCAAGGCGAACTTTGCGCCGCCCATGCCGCACGATTCCACCTCCATGCCGAGCATCGTGCGCCAGAGGTCCTTGGCCGCTTCGCTCTCCCGGTTGATGGACAGTGAGCCGCCGAACACCTGTACGCGCTTGCCGTAGTTGGGGCTTTTCCGGCAGACCTTTTTCAGGGTCTCCATGTCGTGCAATGCGGCGTTGTCGCGCTTCGCCCCGATGCTGCGTTGTGTGGCGGCGCAGCCTGTCAGCAACCATGCGAACAGCAGGCTGAGTATGATTCGTCTTTCCTTCATAATCATCTTTTTCTGCGGACAAAGATACTAATTTTCTTACAAAACAATTCTGCGGTACAAGAAAATTTTGTAATTTTGTTATTGCAAAGCAAGGCAACGACCGATTCGGGATAAAACTAAGGGAAGAAGAATCTTCTAATTTTTTAACAAAAACTCTTTACTAAAATAAGAAAAAGTATGCAAAAACTCTATTTGATGTTTTTGTTCGCCCTGGTTTCCTGCGCAGCGGTGGGGCAGAATGAAGGAGGGTACGTCAAAAGCATTTCCGTCGAGGGACTGGGTGCCCACACGTTTGTCGGTGTGAACTACGATGCCCGACTGAAGGGCAACAGCGGGTTCGGCTATCGTGTAGGCGTGGGCTATGCCGGCGGCGGAAGCGATGTCAGTTTCTTTTTCGGTAGTAGCAAGCAGCGAACGAAAGGCGTGAACATTCCGTTGGAGATAAACTATCTGTTGGGGAAAAAGCGCAGTAAACTGGAACTGGGCATTGGCGCAGCACTGGGCTACTACAGAGTCCGTACCTGCTACGAATCCCAAATCCCCAATGCCATGGGGGAGTATGAGACCCTTTGCACCCGGGAGAATACCTTTGGCTACCTGATGTTTGCCAATGTCGGCTATCGTTTCCAGCCCGTCAGGGGCTTTATGTTCCGTGTGGGAGTCACGCCTTCCTGGGACTTCGGGGGACGGAAAGCCCTAAGCCGCGGACATCTCTATCCCTACATTGCGTTGGGCTATGCCTTCTGATAGCCCAGCGTTTGTTGTAGAGGTTTTGTACCTTCCCTCACTTCTTCGATGATTTGCAGGCAGCGGGCACGGGGGATGCGGATGCCTGCGCCAACGGTTATCATGTCCTCGTCCGTCGGCAGTCCCTTGAAGTTCACGGTCGTTGCGTGCTCGCCTAAGGTCTGGTCGTTGGTCAGGTCGTAGGCCGGTGCCAACGTCCAGAGCCCGTTGCGGCAGATGAAACTGAAGTTGCGGGCATGGTCGTCGAAGTTGCGGGCATATACATTGAATGCCATCCTGCGGAATTGTTGTTCCACAGCCTCCGGAGACTGCGTCAGAAATCCCGTCAACTGCAACAGGCTATGGTAGTCCATCTTGGGCGGTGAAATCGGCTCATTCAGCAAAGCACTGGCTGTTGCCACGTGCAGTCGCTCTTCCCCATCCATGTCAAAGCGGCGCACGGCAAAGTATTTGCCTTCCATCAGTTTGAAATCCGGAACCTCTACGCCGCACTGGCGGGCCGCCACATTATAGTCATACTCTATCTGACCGATATTCTGTGGGTCATAGATATGGCGGAACTTTATCAACCAATGGCCGTCGTCATCCGAATAGATACATTTCGGTCGGGCGCCGCCTGAGTTTCCGCTACTGAAATAAAGAACATCGGCGTGTGCATCCGTTTTCTCCGTCAACACCTCCGTAGCCATCTGTTGTATCTCGTCCAGCGTTCCTTGCATATCGGTGCGGTTGACCTTCGTTTCCGGCTCATAACACAGCGCACCCATTCCTGAGTTGCCAATCAGGCTCAACCGTTGCACAGGCGTGAGTCCTTGATAGTCAATGCCCATCTTGTTTGTCACCTTGCGCAAGAGGTATTCACCATAGCCACCAGGAAGGCTGTCTTCAAAGATGCCGAAGTTCCCGCCAAACGGGTGATAGTCAGCCGTGAAAAGTCCCGCTTTCAGAGGGAGTTGCAGGGGCGAAAGCGAGAAGCCGTCCGTAAGCCAACTCTTGTCGTACTCGAACTGGCAGCATGATTTGTTGCCCATGGATAATATGCCCACTTCACGCCCGTGGTACAGCACGGTTATTGCCTGTATGTCTCTCATCACACACCTCTCTTTCTTGTCCGGTTCTTGTTGATTTCCAGCAGTTCTTCCATCGTGTCGTATTTGGGCTCTGCTAACAACTGCATGATTTCCTCGGAATAGCCCAGTGCCTTCGCCAGTTTGACATACGACTCCAGGGAGATGCAGTGTTTCAGTTCAAAGCGTTGAATGGACGATGCGGGCACGCCGCTCATCTCGGACAAACTCTTCGTGGAGAGTTTCTTTTCCAGGCGTCTTGCTTTCAGGTTCTCTGCCAATCGCTGCATTGTGATTTGCAGAGGATAGGGGTCAAATGTATATCTGTTTTGCATCATATATTATGCGCAATTCGTATATTTTGCCATTTATGCATCATATATTATGCACAAAGGTATACATAAAACCTGACACTTCCAAATCTTTTGGCTCATATTGTTCGGAAGTGTCAGCGTTTTAGGTGTTCTATATGTCCTATCCTCTCACTCCAGATAGGTGTAGCCGTAGAGTCCGGCGCGGTAGTTGGAGATGAACTCCTTGCCCTCCTGTTCGGTGATTTTGCCGTCCTTGACGGCGCGGCTGACCCAGATTTCGAGTCGGCGGACCAGTCGTTTCGGGTCGTACTGGACGTACTCGAGCACGTCGGCCACCGTCTCGCCGTCGATGACCTGTTCGATGTCGTAGTCGTCCTTGGTGACGGAGATGTGTACGGCGTTGGTGTCGCCGAAGAGGTTGTGCATGTTGCCCAGGATTTCCTGATAGGCCCCGACGAGGAAGACGCCGATGTAGTAGTGCTCGTCGGCCCGGACGGGGTGGAGGGGGATGTAGTTGGTCTGGTGTCCGCCGTTGACGTAGGCCGTAATCTTGCCGTCGGAGTCGCAGGTGATGTCCTGCAGGGTGGCGCTGCGCGTGGGCTGCTCGTTGAGCCGTGCGATGGGCATGATGGGGAACAGCTGGTCGATGCCCCACGAGTCGGGCAGGGACTGGAAGAGCGAGAAGTTGCAGAAGTACTTGTCGGCCATCTGCTTGTCCAGCGAGCGCAGTTCGTCGGGCACGTGCTTCTGGTGGTGGGCCAGTTCGGCCACCTCGTGGCTGATGGCCCAGTAGAGCGACTCAATCTGTGCGCGCGTCTTGAGGTCGATGATGCCGTGTCGGAAGAGGTCGAGCGCCTCCTCGCGGATGTCCTGTGCGTCGTGCCAGTCCTCAAGCAGGGAGCGGCTGGAGAGTTTGTCCCAGATTTCCGTCAGGTCGTGTACCAGTTTGTGGTCTTCGGGGCCGGGTTGGAAGTCCTCGGGCATCTGGGGGGCCGAGACGCTCTCCAAGACGTCGAGGATGAGCACGCTGTGGTGGGCCGTCAGCGAACGTCCGCCCTCGGTGATGATGTTGGGGTGGGGGATTTCGTTTCGGTTGGCGGCGTCGACGAGTGTCCAGACGCAGTCGTTGACGTACTCCTGGATGGAGTAGTTGACGGAGGACTCGGAGTTGGAGGAGCGCGTGCCGTCGTAGTCTACGCCCAGTCCGCCGCCGCAGTCGACGAACTCGATGTTGAAGCCCATCTGGTGGAGTTGCACATAGTATTGTGCCGCCTCGCGCAGGGCAGTAGAGATACGGCGTATCTTGGTGATTTGGCTTCCGATGTGGAAGTGGAGCAGGTGGAGGCAGTCGCGCAGCCCCATCTCGTCGAGCATCTGCAGGGCCATGAGCAGTTCGGAGGAGTTGAGTCCGAACTTCGAGGCGTCGCCGCCGCTCTCGCTCCACTTGCCGCTGCCGTTCGAGGCCAGTTTGATGCGTATGCCCAGGTTGGGGCGCACGCCCAGCTGCCGGGCTGTCTCGGCGATAATCTTCAGTTCGGGCAGTTTCTCGATGACGAGGAAGACGCGCTTGCCCATCTTCTGTGCCAGCAGGGCCAGTTCGATGAAGTTCTGGTCCTTGTGGCCGTTGCAGATGATGAGCGAGTCGGAGTCCATGTTGGTGGCCAGCACGGCGTGGAGTTCGGGCTTGGAGCCGGCCTCCAGTCCGAGGTTGTAGCGCTTGCCGTGGCTGATGATTTCCTCGACGACGGGGCGCATCTGGTTGACCTTGACGGGGAAGATGATGAAGTGCTCGGCCTGGTAGTCATACTCTTTGGCGGCTTTGCGGAAGCACTCGTCGGTCTTCTCGATGCGGTTGTCCAGGATGTCGGGGAAGCGCAGCAGGACGGGTGCCGTGACGTGGCGCGTGGCCAGTTCGTCGACGACCTCCTTCAGGTCCACCTGTACGCTCGACTTCTTGGGGGTCACGTAGACGTGTCCCTTCTCGTTGATACCAAAGTAGTTGACTCCCCACCCCTTGATGTTGTAGAGTTCCTCGGAGTCCTCGATGCGCCACTTTTTCATGATGGTATATGTTTTTTTAGAGGTAGGAGATAGGAGGTAAGAGGTAGGAGGACAGTCCTTCCCTCTTGCGTTCCTTCTCCTTGCTCTCTTTTTTTTTACATCTTGATTTTTATATATTTTTCCATAATCACATTTCTCTTACCTCCTACCTCTTACCTCTTACCTCCTACCACTTACCTCTCACCTCCAATTACACCTTCAGTTCCTTCCGCAAGAGGTCGATGGTGATGGCAATTTTCTCGAAGTTGTCCATGAGGCTGACGTCGAGCACGTGCTTGGCCTTCATGTAGAAGGGTTCGCGTTCGGCCAGCGTCTGCTGGATGTAGGGGAGCAGTTCCCCCTCCTTGTCCTTGCCGAGGATGAGGGGGCGTATGGTGTGGCCCATCTTCAGGTGCATGCAGAGCACTTCGGGCGTGGCCTTGAGATAGACGGTCTCGCCCTGTTGGTTCATGTAGTCCATGTTGTCGAAGAAGCAGGGTGTGCCCCCTCCGCAGCTGACCACGACGTCTTCGAACTCGGCCACTTCGTGGAGCATCCGTTGCTCCAGGTCGCGGAAGTGTTCTTCGCCCTGTTCGGCAAAGATTTCGCTGACTTTCTTGTGGTAGCGCAGTTCGATGTACCAGTCGAGGTCGTAGAACTGGAGCCCCAGTGCGAGGGCCAACTGCCGGCCGATGGTGGTCTTCCCCGACCCCATGTAGCCAATGAGAATGATGCGTTTCATCGTGTGCGTCGTGTGCTGTTTCGGCGTGTCCGTGCGGTGGATTTCGCAGTTTTTTCGTCTTGGCTTTCAATGAATTTCATACACTCTTCGAGGGTGAGTTCCGCGGCTCGCTTCTGTTCGGCCTTGGGGATGCGGAAGTTTTCGCCCTTGTATTGCAGGTAGGGGCCGAACCGGCCGTTGACGATGTGCAGTTCGGGTGCCTCGTCGAAGTCCTTGATTTGCTTCTTGGCCTCGTCCTCCTGCTTTTTCTGGATGAGGGCAATGGCCTCTTCCAGGGTGATGGCCAGCGGGTCCCGGTCCTTGGGGATGCTGACGTACTGGTGGCGGTGCTGTATGTAGGGGCCGAACCGGCCTGTGCCGACGCTGACGGCCTCGCCCTGCCACTCGCCCAGCTGGCGTGGCAGCTGGAACAGGGCCAGTGCCTCGTCGAGGGTGATGGTCTCGATGCTCTGGTCGGGGCGCAGGCTGGCGAAGCGGGGCTTCTGCTTGTCGTCGGCCGAACCAATCTGCACGACGGCTCCGAAGCGGCCAATCTTGGCCACGATGTCCTGTCCCGTCTTGGGGTCCTGGCCGATGACGCGCTCGCCGACGCGGTGTTCCTCGCGCGACTTCATGGTCTGTTCCACCTGGGGGTTGAAGTCCTCGTAGAACTGGCGCATGGCCTTGGTCCACACTTCCTTGCCCTCGGCAATGTCGTCGAACGACTTCTCGACGTCGGCCGTGAAGTTGTAGTCCATGATGGTGGGGAAGTGCTGCATGAGGAAGTCGTTGACCACGATGCCCGTGTCCGTCGGGATGAGTTTCCCGCGCTCGCTGCCTGTGGTCACCTGCTTCTCCGTCTCCTTCACCTTGTCGCCCTTCAGGGTCAGTATGGTGTAGGGGTGCTCCTCTCCGGGCTTGTCGCCCTTGATGACGTATTCGCGGTTCTGGATGGTGGTGATGGTGGTGGCGTAGGTCGAGGGGCGTCCGATGCCCAGTTCTTCGAGCTTGCGCACCAGGCTGGCCTCGTTGTAGCGCGGCGGGCGCTGCGAGAATCGCTGTGTGGCGACGAGTTCCTTGCGCTGCAGGGCCTCGCCCACGGCCATCTTGGGCAGTGTGCCGTAGGTTTCCTCCGCGGTCTCCTCGTCCTGCGTCTCGCGGTAGACGCGCAGGAAGCCGTCGAACTTCACCACCTCGCCCGAGGCCACGAACTGGTAGTCGGAGTTGCTGATGTGTATGGTGGCCGTGGTCTTCTCCAGTTGTGCGTCGGCCATCTGGCAGGCGATGGTGCGCTTCCAGATGAGGTCGTAGAGACGCCGTTCCTGGGTGGTGCCCTCAAGCGAGGTGCGGTCGATGTAGGTGGGGCGGATGGCCTCGTGTGCCTCCTGTGCACTCTTGCTGTTGGTGCGGTAGCGGCGGGTCTTGACGTATTCCTGGCCCAGCTGCTCGCCGATGTACTTGGCACTGGTCGAGAGGCAGAGGTTGGAGAGGTTGACGCTGTCGGTTCGCATGTAGGTGATGTGTCCGCTCTCATAGAGCCGCTGGGCCACCATCCTGGTCTGTGCGACGCTGAAGTTCAGCTTGTGGGCTGCCTCCTGCTGCAGGGTGCTGGTGGTGAAGGGGGGCGCCGGGGTGCGCACGGTGGGCTTCGTCTCGATGCCTTCGATGGCAAACTCGGCCGTGCGGCATTGTTCCAGGAAGCGTTCCGTCTCCTCCTTCGTCTGGAAGCGGTGGTTCAGCTCGGCCTGCACGGTCTGCCCGTCGGGCAGCAGGAACTGGGCCGTGACGCGGTAGTAGTCGGAGCTGTGGAAGTTGTTGATTTCGCGCTCGCGCTCCACGATGAGCCTTACGGCCACGCTCTGCACGCGGCCGGCCGACAGGGCGGGCTTCACCTTGTGCCACAGCACGGGCGAGAGCTTGAAGCCCACGATGCGGTCGAGCACACGACGTGCCTGCTGGGCGTTGACCAGGTTGAGGTCGATCTGGCGCGGGTGCTTGATGGCCTCCAGGATGGCCGTCTTGGTGATTTCGTGGAAGACGATGCGCTTCGTGTTCTCGGGCTTCAGTCCGAGCACCTCGAACAGGTGCCACGAGATGGCCTCTCCCTCGCGGTCCTCATCGGAAGCCAGCCAGACGGTCTTGGCCTTCTTGGCCTGGGCCTTCAGTTCGCTCACGAGGCGGACCTTGTCGGTCGGGATTTCATACTGCGGTGCAAAGGTGTCGGTGTCGATGCTGAAGACCTTCTTCTTCAGGTCGCGGATGTGGCCGTAGCTCGACATCACCTTGTAGTCGTCACCGAGAAATTTCTCTATCGTCTTGGCCTTTGCGGGGCTCTCTACAATCACGAGGTTGTCTTTCATCTTTTTCTTACCGTTTTTTCGTATTTCCTTGGTTTGGCGGTGCAAACTTACATAAAAAACCTGATATATCGCACCACGTTTCCCGAAAAAATCTTTGCTCTACCTCTTTATATTATATATTATAATATAGAAAATGTACCCCGGTCCGTGGCCAGGGTCACGGGGTGCGGCGCAAGTCGCGTGGAACCTCAGCCGCGGCTCAGAAACTTCTCCACGCCGCGGCGGATGGAGGCAAGTCCGAACTCCTCGGGACGCACCTCGCTGAGGGGAATCCAGCGTAGCTCGGCCGCGTCGTCCATGGCGTGGGCCGCCGTCGGGTCGCTGACCGTGCAGGCGTAGAACATGTCCACCGTGTGGACCAGGAAACCACTGTAGGGATAGGTGTTGGGCAGCGAGAACAGGAACTCCACGCGGCAGACCTCCAGCCCCGTCTCTTCGCGCACCTCGCGCACGATACCCTCCTCGCTCGTCTCGTACAGGTCGCTGAATCCGCCGGGCAGGTCCAGCGTCCCCCGAGCCGGTTCCTTGGCCCGGCGCACGACCAGCAGTTCTTTCTCCTCCTTGCTCCCTGCTCCTTGCCCCTTGCTCCCTGCTCCTTGCCTCTTGCCCCCTGCCCCTTGCTCCTTGCTCCTCAGAATGAACGCCGCCGTGGCGGCACTGGGGTTGAGGTAGTAGGTGAAGCCGCAGGCCTCGCAGCGTTTGCTCTTCCCGTCGTGCTCCACGAAGCGGGGCGAGCCGCACAGGGGGCAGAAGCGGAACTGCGCCAGCGGATGGGGCGGGCGGTGGCCGTCCGTGGGGACGGGGGGCGTCGTATGGCTGTTCATAATTCTATTTCGTTCGCGTAGTGCGCAGGGCGCAAGTGGTTTTTGAACTGCAAACTTACGAATAAATTCTGAATCCCGGCTCATTCGTGCCCGAAAATATTATCCTTACGGCCCGAACCTTACTTGCTTAGGCTTATTCCATGCGCATGGTTTAATTAAACGGTGCGCATGGAATGATTAAACCATGCGCATGGAATAAGCCTAAGCAACATATCCTCCGAAAGGAGGCTTACGTCGAGGCGGAAGGAGGGTGGCGTGCCGTCAAAATAAAACTGGGATAATTCTTGCATTTTCCCCCGAATTGCCGTACCTTTGCATCGTCCTAAACTACAAACCCTAAAATTTAAGCTTATGAAGAAATTTTTACTCTCTCTCTTCGCAGTCTTGACTGCAACGTTTGCAATGGCTCAGACCAACCTCCTGAAGAATGGAGGTTTTGAGGAATGGACGGACGATGCCACTCCCGTATCTTGGAAGACTGAAAGCACAGCTGGCAATGCCACTTTGGCCAAGAGCACCGATTCGCGGTCTGGAAACTACTCGGTGGAGATCAAGGGCAAGAGTAGCAACGTGCGCTTGGGCTATGCCGAGGTGACGCTGAATGCTGGTACCTACACTTTCAAAATCTATGCCAAGGCAGCTGCTGACGGCGCACAGGCTCGCGTGGGTTATGTGCCCATCAAGGAGGACGGAAAAGCTGGTACCTATACTTATGCCGGTGAAGGCCCCACGGCACTCAGCACTTCAGAGTGGACCGAGCTGACGCAGGAGTTTACCCTGACCGAATCTACCAAGCTTAGTCTCGTCCTGATGAACTCGAAGAATGGCAACGGTGTCAGCGTGCTGGCTGACGACGCTTCTCTGACCACCTCTGACGGCGGACAGGGCGGTGGCGGCGGTGACGAGGACCAGCCCGACTTCTCCGAGTATGAGGAGCTGAGCGTCAGTGCTTTCCTTGAGAAGAAGGACACTAAGACCAAGTTTAAGCTGACAGGTGTTGTGGGTCAAATCAAGAACACCACTTACGGTAACTTTAACCTCATCGACCTGGACAACGAAGACGTCTATGTCTATGTCTATGGTTTGGTTGACTATAAGGGCACCAAGAAAATCTGGGGTACACTCGACCCCAAAATTGAAGAGAAGGACACCATCACCATCGTTGGTTCCTACACACTCTATGGTGAAAGCACCGACGAAATCGTAGATGCCATCTACGTGAAGCACGTGAAGTATGCCGGCGAGAAGGTAAACATCAAGAACACGCCCGAAACGGCCTACACGATGGCCAAGGTGAAGGAACTCGTTGACGCTGGCGAAGGTCTGGGTGACGAGGTTTACGTTAAGGGTATCGTCAGCGAAGTGGGCACCATCACCGCTGGTGGCACGGGAACCTACTTCATCAAGGACAACCTCAGCGACGAGTTCTCCGTACAGGTTTACAAAGGCAACTATCTGGAGAACCATGCCTTCGACACTGCCGAGGACATCAAGGTCGGCGACGAGGTCATCGTCTATGGTCTCATCACGCTCTTCAACACGACCTACGAAGTTAACACTGGCAACTATATCTACTCTCTTAACGGTAAGACCAAGTATGAGGCTAAGGATTTGATCGACATCACCAACACTCCCGAAACGGCCTACACCGTCAGTGAAGCCATCGGCCTTATCAACAACGCGGAGAATGACCTGACGAAGGAAGTCTATACGAAGGGTGTCATCACCAGCATCAAGTCCATTGATGTGTCGAAGGACGAGCGTGCTCAGTACTACATCGGTGAAACTGTGGATGCCGAACAGACCATTCAGGTCTATAACGGCTACTACTTGGGCGAGGGTGTTGCCTTCACCGACAACGAGCAGATTAAGGTTGGTGACGAGGTTGTCGTCTATGGTAAGCTGACCAAGTTCAAGGATACCTACGAAATCGACCAGAACAACTACCTCTATTCGCTCAACGGACAGACAGCTGTCGGCATTGGCCAAATCGTAAATGGCAAGTCGTCTAACGGTGTCATCTATGACCTCAGCGGCCGCCGCGTGGAAAAGGCCGTGAAGGGCATCTACATCGTGAATGGCAAGAAGTTTGTGAAGTAAAACGCATACGCTTAAAATTAAAGGCAGGAAAGCCACGTGGTTTTCCTGCCTTTTTTGTACCTTTGCACCAATAAATGGTAAATCATTAAATGGTAAATGTAAGGTGGTACTGAATTACATTTGGATAGGATTCTTCGTCGTGGCCTTCGTCGTGGCCACGGTGCAGTTGTGCATGGGCAACACCGAAGTGTTCCCGGCCATCATCGAGTCGACGTTTGCATCGTCGAAAACCGCGTTTGAAATCTCTCTCGGCCTCACCGGCACGCTGGCCCTGTGGATGGGCATCATGAAGATAGGCGAGCGGGGCGGACTGGTCAATGCCCTCGCGCGGATACTGAATCCGCTCTTCAAGCGACTCTTCCCCGACATTCCTGAGGGGCACCCCGTCTTCGGCCACATCTTCATGAACCTCGGTGCCAACATGCTGGGACTGGACAACGCCGCAACCCCCATGGGGCTCAAGGCCATGGAGGGACTGCAGGAAATTAAAAATGAAAAATTAAAAATTAAAAATGAGAGGGGGGAGATTAACGACAGTGAGATGCAACGCCTCCGGGAGACGGCAACCAACCCGATGATTATGTTCCTCGTGCTGAACACCAGCGGGCTGACCATCATCCCCGTCAGCATCCTCGTCTACCGCGCCCAACTCGGCGCTGCCCAGCCGACCGACGTCTTCATACCGATATTGTTGGCCACCACCATTGCCACCATGGCCGGCATCATCATCACCAGTCTCTATCAGAAGATAAACCTCCTGAACCGTGCCATCGTGGGCACGATGCTGGGCCTGTGCCTCCTGGTGAGCGGCATGGCATTGGCAGTCCAGCAGCTGAGCCGCGAGGACCTCAACCTCTACAGCACCACCGTGGCCAACGTGCTCCTGTTCGCCATCATCGTGGCCTTCATCCTGGCCGGTGTGCGCAAGCGGGTGAACGTCTACGAGGCCTTCATCGAGGGGGCCAAGGGAGGGTTCGAGACCGCCGTGCGCATCATCCCCTATCTGGTGGCCATACTGGTGGCCATCGGCGTGTTCCGTGCCTCGGGTGCCATGGATGTCATCATCGACGGCATCGGGCGGGGCTTCCGTCTCCTGGGCGTCAATGCCGACTTCGTGCCAGCCCTGCCCACGGCCCTCATGAAGCCCCTGAGCGGCAGCGGTGCCCGGGGCATGATGGTGGACGCCATGACCACTTACGGAGCCGACTCCTTCGTGGGGCGCCTCTCCTGCATCTTCCAGGGGGCCACCGACACGACGTTCTACATCCTGGCCGTCTACTTCGGCTCGGTCGGCGTGCGCAACACGCGCCATGCCGTCGCAGCCGGGCTGCTGACCGACCTCGTCGGAGTGCTCGCCGCCATCGGCGTGGCCTATGTCTTCTTTTATTGAGGCGTGAAATGACAAAAAAACTGGAATAGCGTAGGTTATATAAATTTTTTTCATAACTTTGCATCCAACATATAGAAAAAATCCAATAATAATACCTATGAAGAAGAAAAATGTGCTGGCGTGTGCGATGGTTATCGCTACATTGGCCTCATGCAAGGTTGAGACGCCAAGGGAAATACCCTCGTCGTTTGAGACTATGACAGTGAAAAAGTCGGACATCGAACTTCCGTATAAGTTCAGTGCCAGAATGAAAGGCCAAAACGATGTGACGATTACGCCACAAGTTAGCGGGCAGCTGATGAAAATCTGCGTAGCCGAGGGCCAGCAGGTGAAGAAGGGGCAGACGCTCTTCGTCATCGACTCGCGCAACGCCCAGCTGGAGCTGGAGGCAGCCCAGGCCAACCTGCAGGCCGCTCTGGCCCAGGAGAACTCGGCCAAACTGGAGTATGAGTCGAACAAGAACCTTTTTGACAAGAAAATCGTCAGCAGCTATATGCTGAACAATTCGGAAAACTCCTATAAGCAGGCCCAGGCCGCAGTGGCCCAGGCCCGCGCCGCCGTCAACCGCGCCAAGGTGAACCTGGGCTTCTGCACCATCACGGCTCCCGTCTCTGGTGCCATCGGAAGCATCCCGGTCCGTAGCGGCGATCAGGTGTCGCCCCTGACGGAGCTCACCATGTTGAGCGGCAACACGACGATGTTTGCTGAGTTCTCGGTGAATGAGGGTATTGTTGAAGAGATGGTCCAGAGCGGCATGAAGGCCACCGAAGTGAGCAAGTACATCAACAACTTGCCCGAGGCAACGTTCGTGATGAAGAACGGCACGGAGTATCCCCATAAGGGCCGCGTCGTCAGCCTGACAGGTGTGGTGAACGACGCTACGGGCTCGCTCACCGCCAAGGTCTCCTTCCCCAATCCCGACGGTCATCTGTACTCTGGCATTCAGGGCACGGTCGTCATGAATTTTGCTGAGAAGAACTTGATTGTCATTCCGCAGAACGCTGTGGTGCGCCTGCAGGATAAGTCGCTGGTCTATAAGGTGAAGGCCGACAGCACGGCTACAGCCGTCGAAGTGACGACGGAGGACACCGGCAACGGCAAGGAATTCATCGTGACGAGCGGCCTGAACGTGGGCGACCGGATTGTAACCACCGGTGCCAACAACGTCTTCGAGGGACAGAAGGTGCTGGTTCCTGCGGAAAAGGGGCAAAAGTGAAAAAGTGAAAAGGGGAAACGTGAAGAGGTGAAAAAGTGAAATATTTGCTTCCGCAGTTATGAAGAACAATATATTTATAGATAAGTACGTGATGGCATGTGCCATCTCGGTTGTGATTGCGCTGGTGGGCTACATCTCGATGACTACGCTGCCAGTGGAGCAATATCCGGACATTGCACCGCCTACGGTAGCGGTTACTACCAGTTATAGCGGTGCTGACGAGAAGACGGTCATGACATCGGTCATCCGCCCCCTCGAAGAGGCAATCAATGGTGTGCCAGACATGCTTTACATGACCTCAAAGGCATCGTCGAATGGCGATGTCGAAATCAGTGTGCTCTTCAAGCAGGGAACAGACCCCGACATGGCAGCTGTCAACGTGCAGAACCGCGTGACCCAAGCCCAGGCCTTGCTGCCTGCTGACGTTAATAAAATAGGTGTGACGGTGCAGAAGCGCCAGAACAACATCCTGCAGATCTTCGCCGTAAAGAGTGCCGATGGGAAATACGATGAGGACTTCGTGTCGAACTACGTCGACATCAACGTCAAACCCAAACTGATGCGTATTACAGGTGTGGGCAACGTGCAGAGTATGGGTAACACCTATGCCCTGCGCATTTGGCTGAAGCCCGACGTGATGGCTCAGTACGGCCTGGCCCCCAACGACGTCTTCGCAGCCATCGGTGGACAGAGTTTTGTTTCAGCAGTAGGTACTTTAGGCGAGCAGTCGGCCAACTCTTACCAATACTCCATGCAGTACAAGGGTACGCTGAAGACGGTGGAGGAGTTCAACAACATCGTGCTGCGTACCAGTGGGGGCGGCATGCTCCACCTGAGCGACGTGGCTGAGGTGAAGATTGGTGCCATGAGCTACAACTTCACGTCGAACATCCAGGACCGCCCAGGTGCTATGTTCATGGTGTTTCAGGCACCTGGTGCTAATGCCACCGAGGTGAACGCTCGCATCAATGAGACATTTGAGGAGGTGAAGAAGACGATGCCTGCCGGACTGGAGTTCGTCACCCTGATGACCAGTGACGACTTCCTTTTTGCAGCCATCCACAACGTGGTGGAGACGCTCGTTATCGCCATCATCCTCGTTATCCTTGTGGTCTTCTTCTTCCTGCAGAACTTCAAGGCTACTATCATTCCCTCCATCTCGATTATCGTGTCGCTGTTGGGCACCTTCGCCATTGTCAAGTTGGCAGGTTTTTCGCTCAACATCCTGACGCTGTTCGCCTTGGTTCTGGCCATCGGTACGGTGGTCGATGATGCCATCGTGGTGGTCGAGGCCGTCATGGCCAAGATGGAAGGTGGCATCAGCGATGCGCGTGAGGCCACCCGCCAGGCCATGAACGAGGTGTCGGTGGCCGTCGTCTCGTGTACGTTGGTATTTATGGCGGTGTTCATCCCCGTGATGTTTATGCCGGGCACGTCGGGCACGTTCTTCACCCAGTTCGGTGTGACCATCGCCTCGTCCGTGGGTCTGTCGTGCATATCGGCCCTGACGCTTTGCCCTGCCCTCTGCGCCATCATGATGCGCGTCACGGAAGGCAAGAAGGAAGGCAAAAACCTGACCTATTATACCCGGAAAGCCTACGACGCCAGCTACAGTGCTATATATAATAAGTATAGCAGCGCCGTCCAGAAGTTCATCAAGCGTCCCATCCTGTCATGGGTGCTGTTGGCATTGTCCGCCGGTCTGTTGCTGTTCTTCATGAAGAGCCTGCCTTCGGGTCTCGTGCCTCAGGAGGACCAGGGGGTGTTCTTGGCAGAATTGCGTACACCGGAGGGTAGCACACTGAAGCAGACCCGTGAGATGGTCAAAAGAGTGGAGGAGAAGGTCAAGAAGATTCCCGAGTTAGAGAGTTATGCTGTTGCCTGTGGTTACGGTATGTTCACGGGTGCTGCCAGTTCCAGCTATGCCACGTTGGTTGTGCGCCTGAAAAACTGGGACGAACGCCCTGGCATGAATCACTATTTGGCCCTCGCCATGTGGCGTTTCTATTTCGATTGTCAAGACATCAAGGACGTGAGAGTCATCCCCTCCGAGATGCCACAGATACCCGGTTATGGTACGAACAACGACATCTCCTTGATAGTACAGGATCCCACCGATGGCAATATGTCGGAGTTTGCCAGACAGACCGAGCATTTTCTGGCCAAGTTGTCGGAGCGTCCAGAGATAGCCTCTGCCATGTCTACCTATTCTGAGGGCTTCCCGAAGTATCAGGTTGAAGTCGATCCTGCTCAGTGCGACCGTGCTGGAGTGTCGCCGGCAGACGTGCTTAACACGCTTGGCGCATATTGTGGTGGCGCATACATCGGGAACTTCAATCAGTTTGGTAAGGTCTATCGCATCATGGCTGCGGCATCGCCCGAATATCGTCTCGATACGCAGTCACTGCACAATATATTCATGCAGGTTGGAAACGGCAAGATGGCACCTATCGCTGAGTTCGTAAGTCTGAAGGAGATAGTTGGCCCGGCCAATATTGAGCATTTCAACCTGTTCCAAAGCATCACCTGCTTCGTGACCCCGGGTAGTGGCTATACCGAGGGCGATGCCCACAAGGTCATTGCAGAAGTGTTTAAGGAGGAAATGCCTGTAACGGCAGCCTACGAGTACAGCGGTATGTCGCGTGAGGTGGAAGAGGTAGCCGGCTCTAATGCCACAGCTCTCATCTACGTCATTTGTGCTATTTTAATTTATCTCATTCTGGCTTCGCTCTACAACTCATGGTTCACTCCGTGGGCTGTGTTGTTTAGCATACCATTCGGACTGATGGGCGCCTTCGTCTTCGCCTACATTGGCTACAGGAATGAAATCCCCGGCATGGATAACAACATCTACCTGCAGACGGGTGTCATCATGCTGATTGGCCTGCTGGCCAAGACGGCCATCCTGATTACCGAGTTTGCCACCGAGCGCCGTGCCCAGGGCATGAGCATCCGCGACGCCGCCTTCGAGGCCTGCAAGGAGCGTCTGCGCCCCATCCTGATGACGGTGGCTACGATGATTATCGGTATGATTCCCCTCGTGATTGCGGGTGGTGCAGGCGCCAACGGTAACCGTGCCCTCGCCCTCGGTGTCATCGGCGGTATGACCATCGGCACCATCGCCCTGCTCTTCGTCGTTCCGACATTCTTCATCGTGTTCCAGAAACTGCATGAGCGGTTCCAGGGAACCCCTGAAATGAGCGAACCGTCTGTTGAGTCATCCAAATAAAAGGCAAGAAAAGGTAATGTCAAGACGAATCACACCGACATCTATTTTGCAACGTACTCTCAAGTTGCTGAGGGGCAGAGGGCTTCGTGCCGCGATGCTGCTTGCACTGATGTGCGGTATGATTCAGCCCATGTCGGCACAGAACATTTTCACCCGTGTGGACAGCTTCCTGACAAAGAATTACCGCAAGGTAAGATACGACACAACTTACATGGCACGTCCGCAACGCAAGTGGCTCCTCATTGCGCGGGTCAATTTTTCCGGGGCCTCTATTATGACCGAAGGCATTGACGACTCGGCCTTGACGCCTGGCTCGTCCAGTGGCGGGCAACACTTCAAGTCGCGGATGAAGGCCAAAAATAAGACGACTCTCAGTCTGGGTGTCGGCTATCAGGGCATAGTGCTCAGTCTGGCACTTAACCCGGCCAAACTGGCAGGTAAGTACCGCGACTATGAGTTCAACCTGAATTGTTACCGCCGGAATTTGGGGTGCGACGTCATCTATCACGATGCCAAGAACTTCACCGGATGGTACGACCAGGAGGGCATGCCGCGTATAAAAATGCCCAAAGGCATACTGCGTGTGCAGACACTGAACCTGAATGGGCACTACGTCTTCAATCATCGCCGTTTCTCCTATCCCTCAGCCTTTTCGCAGAGCTACATTCAGCACCGCTCAGCCGGCAGCTTCCTCTTAGCCGCCTCGTGCATGGCACAGCGTGCGACCCTTGACACGGAGCAGAAGGTGAAACTGAAGGTGGTAAACGTCGGCATAGGAGGAGGCTATGGCTACAACTACGTGCCAAAGAAGGGATGGCTGTTGCACGCGTCGCTTCTGCCCACACTCATTGCATACAGCTATTCTTCATTGACTGAAGGCAAGGAACGCAGGAAAGACCTCTATCGCTTCCCCGAATTTATCGTCACGGCGCGAGGCTCGGTGGTGCGTCATTGGGGTAATAAGTTCCTTGGCATCTCGATGGTTTACAACTATACAAACATGGGCGACAGAGACGACTTCGCCGTCTATAACAACAAATGGCGCCTCCGAGCCTTCTTCGGCCTGCGAATATAGAAATGAAAAGATATTAAATTGAGTCAAACATTTTGATGTAAATATATGATGAAAACTAAAATTTTGCTACTCTCTGCCTGTTTCACTCTCACGGGCTGTGGACTATATAAAAAGTACGAGCAGAACACTCCGACACCTGCTGATGCCTTCGGCACCACGCAGGACATCACTGAGAGCACAGACAGCACGTCGCTGGCCGAGATGACATGGCGCGAGTTCTTCACCGATTCGCTCCTGCAGCAGCTGATAGAGCAGGCCCTGGCGAACAACACCGACCTGAACACGGCCCGCATTGCCGTGGAGATGAGCGAAGCATCGCTCAAGGTGGCCAAGATGGCCTACCTGCCTTCGCTCTCCCTCGCGCCGCAGGGCACGGTGGCCAAGTTCGGCGACTCCTCGTGGTCAAAGACTTACAATCTGCCCTTGCAGCTGTCGATTGATGTAGATGTCTTCGGCTCAATCACCAACAAGAAGCGCGCCGCGAAAGCCGCGCTCATGCAGACGCAGATGCTTGAGGAGGCTGTGCGCTCAAACCTTGTAAGTACCGTCGCACAGCAGTACTACATGCTTCAGTTGCTCGACCGGCAACTGGAAATCCTCACGCAGACCGACAGCCTGTGGAACGCCTCGTTAGAGACGCAAAAGGCACTGTGGGAGAACGGCAAATCCTACTCCACGGCCGTCAATCAGATGGAGTCGTCGTGGCTGAACGTGAAGACGCAGATTGTCGACACGCGCCGCCACATACGTGCCACCGAAAATGCCATCTGCCAGTTGTTGGCCATCAC
This sequence comes from Bacteroidaceae bacterium, assembly GCA_017453445.1. Classification (GTDB taxonomy): domain Bacteria; phylum Bacteroidota; class Bacteroidia; order Bacteroidales; family Bacteroidaceae; genus Physcousia. The sequence goes on along the minus strand of JAFTEX010000095.1, from coordinate 30,082 downwards.
ACCGCAACATATCGAACGCAGTACGTGGGGCTTCTCTGCCCTGCCGCACCATCCCGACGCGGAGGCCAACAAGCGCATGTTTGACACGCGCTTCCTGAAGATTGGCGTTCCGGCCTCGATGCTGGAGCGTCGCCCCGACATCCGCATGGCCAACTACGCCATGGAAGAGGCCTTCTACAATACCAACGCAGCACGGGCGGCATTCTTTCCCAACATCTCGCTCGCAGGCACACTCGGATGGACAAACAACGGCGGTGGCGTCGTCGTCAACCCCGGCAAGTTGCTGCTGAACTTTTTCGGACAACTCACGCAACCCATCTTTGCTCGTGGCAAACTGAAGGCTAACCTGAAAATCTCGAAACTGACCGAGCAAGACCTGCAGAAGAGGTATGTGCAGACCGTCATCGATGCTGGCAATCAGGTGAACGAGGCCATGGCCGACTGTCAGGCCGCCCGCGAGAAGCATGAGTACTACCACCGTCAGGTGCAGGTGCTCCACGATGCCTACACCGGCACTCACGAACTGATGGACAACGGCAAGGCCAGCTACCTCGAAGTCCTCACGGCTCAAGAGAGTCTCCTAAGTTCGCAGCTCAGTGAGGCCATGAACACCTACAATGGTGCCCAGGCCGTCATCGCTCTCTACATCGCTCTCGGTGGAGGCTCGAAATAAGGGCATTCTGCCGCTAAAGGACATTGCCTCATGAAAGATGGATTGGCCCTCTTGTTTGCCGTAATGCTTTCGGCTGGGCTCTGCGCACAGACGGAACTGAAACGGGTGTATGACGAACAAATCGAGCCCCTCGAACAGATAGAACAGGCTGTGGCGAAGGCCAAGGCCGAGGGCAAGTTCGTCATGTGCCAGGTGGGTGGCAACTGGTGCCCCTGGTGCCTGCGCTTTGCCGACTTCGTCACGAAGGACACCACCCTCAGCCGCGTCATCGACGAGAACTTCGTCTACATCCATGTCAACTACAACCCGCGCAAGCAGGCCGGGGAGGAGCAAGTCCGGAAGGCTGCGGCCCTGATGAAGCGGCTTGGCAATCCGGCCCGCTTCGGTTTCCCCGTCTTCGTCGTGCTCGACCGGGAGGGCCGTCCCCTCCACATCCAGGACTCCAGCTTCTTGGAGGAGGGCAAGGGCTACAATCAAGAGAAAACCTTGCGCTTCTTCCAGACCTGGACGCCTAAGGCTTGCGCAGGGCAGTAGGCATATTGTATGGGTTTAAGCGAAAATAATACTTTTTATGAAAATTACTTGTAACTTTGCATTACGCAATTCTCATGGCGAGATTTTCGTGATGAACATTACGTGATTATAATTTGGAAAAGATAATATGCCAAACCTGAAAGGACTGATGAAGGACACGGCCATCTATGGCCTGTCGAGTATTGTGGGGCGATTCCTCAACTACTGGCTCGTACCGCTCTACACCCATTACATGCCCACCGAGTCGGGCGACTATGGCATTTCGACCAACGTCTATGCCTACACGGCACTCATTCTCGTACTGCTCACCTTCGGCATGGAGACGACGCTGTTCCGCTTTGCCAATGAACCCATCCCCGACGCTTCCGCAAGGGGCGGGTCCTGGCCCGACAGAGTGTTCAGCACGGGATTCGCCTTGATAGCCACGCTGACGGCCCTCTTCCTGTTGTGCATCTTCGGGTTCATCACCCCCATTGCCGACCATTTGGGCTACAGCGAGCACCCTGACTACCTGCTCATGATGTCCGTCGTGGTGGCCATGGATGCCCTGCAGGCGCTGCCCTTCTCCTACCTTCGCTTCCAGAAGCGCCCCGTCCGCTTTGCCACGCTGAAGTTGTTGTTCATCTTCTTTAACATCGGGCTGAACTTGCTCTTCTTCGTCGTCCTCCACAAGACGAGCGTCTTCTACGTCTTTGCCATCAACCTGGCCTGTACCAGTCTTATCACACTGTGTTTCATCCCAGAATTTTTCAAGATTCAGTGGCAGCTCGACTGGGCACTGCTCCGCCGTATGCTCTCCTATTCGTGGCCCATTCTCATCCTGGGCGTGGCGGGCATACTCAACCAGGTGGCCGACAAGATTCTCTTCCCGGTGGTCTATCCCGACAAGGCCGAGGCCAACGTCCAGCTGGGCATCTACGGTGGCTGTGTGAAGATAGCCATGATCATGGCCATGATAACGCAGGCCTTCCGCTATGCCTATGAGCCCATCGTCTTTGCCAAGGCCCGGGACAAGGACAGCACGGAGTACTACGCCGTGGCCATGAAGTATTTCCTCATCTTCACCCTTCTGGCCTTCCTCTGCGTCGTGGGCTATCTCGACGTGCTGCAGTTCATCCTTGGCAAGGGCTACCGTGAGGGTATGCAGGTGGTGCCCATCGTCATGGTGGCCGAAATCATGATGGGTGTGTACTTCAACCTCTCGTTCTGGTACAAACTCATCGACCGCACCATCTACGGTGCCGTCTTCTCCCTCATAGGTTGTGCGGTGCTCTTTGCCGTGAACATCCTGTTCATCCCCACGTACAGCTACATGGCCTGTGCCTGGGGCGGCGTGGCCGGATACGGTACGGCCATGGTGCTCTCCTACATCGTCGGGCAGGTGAAGAATCCCATCCCTTATCCGATGAAGAGCCTCGCGGTCTATGTCTTGCTGACCGCTGCGTTCTATGCCGTCATGCACTACACCGCAGAGTGGCACCTTGCGTTGCGCCTTGCGCTCAACACGGTGCTCATCCTTCTCTTCTGTGCCCACGTCTGGTATCACGAACTGCGTAAGCCACAGCGTTGATGGACTGCGGGACGCACACTCGAAACAGCCACGGAGCCACGTGGATTTTCACTCTTTTCATGGCGTTGTTGGGGGTGTTCTGCATCCTGTTTGAACCGGGTTTCGGCCATCGCCTCTATGCTCTTCCGGCCCTTTGCTGTGACCTCGGACTGCTCGTAGTGGTGCTGCTCGTGGCCGATTGTGCCGCTCCGCGCCTGTCAAAGGTTCTGCGGCTTGTGCTCTACGTTGTGCTCTATGCCGTGGCTCTTGTCGATGTCGCTTGCTACGTCCGTCTCCAGTCGCCCATCACGCCCATCTGGGTTGAGGTCACCCTACTGACCGGCTGGGATGAGGCACGGGAAACGCTCACTTCCTACGTCACTCCCGCCTTGCTCCTCAGCCGGGTGGGCATTGTCGTGGGTCTGATGCTGCTCAACGTCGCCGCCTGCCTGTGGAGGGAACGCCTCTGCGAGCGCTTGCCCCGCCTGTCGTCACGGACAAAGAGGGTAGGGGGCTTTGCTGCCGTGGCTCTGTGGGTGGCGTGCACATGCTTTTCGTATGAGGAGAGGGTGTACATGTACTATCGTGTCGTGCGTCAATACGACGAACTGGAGGTGCAGCAAATCCGGGATTTCAGCCCCAAGGCAAAATACTACCTGCCCGTTTGGCGCCTGGCCTACTCGCTGAGTGAAGTCCACCAGTTGCGTGTCACTCGCCTGGCCTTGGAGAAGGGCATCGGCAGGGCCGCTGTGGACAGTTGCGATTTCACGTCGCCTCACATCGTGCTCCTCATCGGGGAGAGCTGCAATCGCCGCCATACCTCACTCTACGGCTACGACAAGCAGACCACCCCCCACCAGTGTGCGATGGCACAGAGGGGCGAACTGGTACGCTTCGACGACGTGGTCAGTTCGTGGAACGTCACCTGCGAGTCCTTCCAGTACATGTTCTCGCTCTATACAGCCGGAGACACTCCGTCCATTCCGGAGGAACGGCGGCATTGGTACGACTATCCGCTGTTCACCGAACTGATGAAGCGGGCTGGTTACGACAACCTCTTCCTGAGCAACCAGTATGTCCTGAGCAAGGGGGAGAGCATCAGCGCCTATAAGGAGGACGTCTTCCTCAACTCCCCACGGCTGAGCCAGGCTCAGTTCAGCCGCAGGAACTGCGAGCGTCACACCTACGACGAAGGACTCATCGACGACTTCCGCCGCTTGTCCGACCCCGCTGCGCCGCACACGTTCACCATCTTCCATTTTCTGGGCCTCCACACCCAGTTCCGTGAGCGCTATCCCGAAGCGTGGAATCACTTCAAACCCGCCGACTATCCGCGCACGGACCTCAGCGAGGGGCAGAAGACCATTCTTGCGGCCTATGACAATGCCATGCGCTACAACGACCATGTCATAGCCCGCATCGTGGAGCTTTTCCGCAATCGCGACTGCATCGTGCTCTTCGTGCCCGACCACGGTGAACGCATCTTCGACCACGGCACGGAGTGGGGGCGCAACCTCTCGTGGGAGCCTGACGATGTCCGTCCGCAATTCCAGATACCTTTCTGGATATGGGCTTCGCCCACCTATCGCACACGGCATGCCGACCTCTGGCAGTGCATACGGCAGTCGGCTCATCGGCGCTTCTCGACCGACCGCCTGCCCCACTTGCTGCTCCATCTGGCAGGTCTCCACACGCCTTACTATAGGCCTTCGTCCGACCTCCTCTCTCCCGACTACGACGAACACCGTCCGCGCATCATCCGTGAAGAGCGGAACTATGACCGATTGGTCAAGAATCCCCCAAAGTGATAACGACTATGGACAGACGAGAATTTCTGAAGCGTTCCGCCCTACTCTCAGCGGCATTGGCCACGAGCGACATTGCTCAGGCAAGTGATATCTTGCAGCCTTATTCTGGCCATCCCGAAGGGAAGAATCAGGATGCGGCGGAAGAGGCTCTCCCCCATGAGGAGGCAGGAAAGGGGCTTTTGGCCTCCGCCCCCATGTTGCAAAACTACGCCGAGACGTCCATCGGCATTGCCTTCGCCGTCAGCGACCTGGCCAACGGATATGTCATCTACGGGCGACGCCCCGACCTGAGTGACGGGACCCGGGTGATGTGTGGTGGTTTCCGTACCACGGAACTCAGCGACCGTGTCGTCCAGGTTCGCCTGACGGGATTGAAGCCCTCCACGGCCTATTACTATCGCATTGGTGCCGACCGCATCCGATACAAGGGTGGCTACGACATCAAGGTCACGGGCAATGAGGAAGACCCTCACATCTACCGTTTTACGACGGCGGGCAGCAACAGCCGTGCCCACTTCTGCGTCATCAACGACACCCATGCCAAATGGGAGGTCATCGACCGCACCATGGAGAAGATAGCCCTGCTCGCTCCCTCCTGTGTGGTCTGGAACGGCGATGCCAGCAACGTGGAGGAGACCATTGAGGCGCAGACGCGCATCTTCTTCACACCCGAAATTGCCCGACGCGACTATGCCGCCCAGACTCCCTACCTCTTCTGCCCGGGAAACCACGATTTGCGCGGCATGGCCAACCGCCATCTGGAACGTGTTTGGATGTATCGCCAACCAGATGAACGTCCGAGCCGCGACTGGGACCTTGGGCGCAACTTTGCCCTCCGCATGGGCGAGGTTGCCATGATAGGGCTCGACACGGGCGAGGACAAGCTGGACACGAATCCCAAGTTCGCCGGCACCTTCAACAGCCAGGCCTACCGCGAAGCACAGACCACGTGGCTACGCGACGTCCTGCGCCGCCCCGACATTGCCAAGGCTCCCTATCTCGTGGCCTTCTGCCACATTCCCCTCTTCGACCCCGACCCGAAGCGAAATCCGGGTGATGTGGCTCCGGCGGACACAGCCCCGCAGTACGACACCGACTACGCCATGTGGCAGCGCACCTGTGCCCACCTTTGGGGCCCCCTGCTCGAAAAGGCACACTGCCAGCTCGTCATCACTGCCCACCAGCACTCCTACCGCTACGACGCACCCACTGCCACCCGGCCTTGGGCACAAATCGTGGGCGGCGGTCCCAACTTGAAACTCAGCCGGCAAGGCGAATTTCCCACCGTCATCGAGGGGGAAGTCCAGGGTGGCCGATTCCAAGTCACCGTCCACAACCTGCTCTCCGGGCAGGTACAGCAGGTCATGACGTTCGACCGGCGCAGGAAAAAGTAAGAAGCAGGAAAATCGCGGCTACCGCCCCATCCCCTTGGTGGGGCGGTCGGCATAGCGGACGGAAATGTGGCGCAGGACCTCGTCCTTTTGCTGTTGCACCCTACGGCTGCTCCTCGCCTTCAGGTATTTCCTCTTCGTAGTGTGTGAAGAGGAAGTCGTTGTAGGGGTATTTCTGGACGTGCAGTTCGCGCACCTTGTCGTAGAGGACACGTTTGAGCTGGTCGATGTTGGTGCGCTCGCGGGCGGAGATGAAAAGGCAGTCGCCCTGCAGGCGCGCCATCCAGGTGTGCATGAGGTCGGCGAGGGAAATGTTCTCACGGGTGGCCTCGGTCAGGTCGTCGGCATCCTTCTCCACCCACCGGTAGGCATCCACCTTGTTGAAAATTATCATCTGCGGTTTCTCGGCACATCCGAGGTCGGCAAGTGTCTTGTCCACCACCTTGATTTGCTCCTCGAAGTCGGGGTGTGAGATGTCGACGACGTGGACAAGCAGGTCGGCCTCGCGCACTTCGTCGAGGGTAGACTTGAAGGAATCGACGAGGTCGGTGGGCAGTTTGCGAATGAAGCCGACGGTGTCAGAGAGCAGGAAGGGCAGGTTGTCGATGATGACCTTGCGGACGGTGGTGTCGAGCGTGGCGAAGAGTTTGTTCTCGGCAAAGACCTCGCTCTTGGCCAAAAGGTTGAGCAGCGTCGACTTGCCGACGTTGGTGTAGCCGACGAGGGCCACGCGAATCATGCGGCCGCGGCCGGAGCGCTGGGTGGTCTTCTGGCGGTCGATGTCGGCCAGGCGCTGCTTGAGCAGCGACATGCGGTTGAGGATGATGCGGCGGTCCATTTCCAGCTGAGTCTCACCTGGGCCGCGCAGTCCCACGCTTCCCTTGCCGCCTCCGCCGCCTGAGCCGCCGCCCTGACGTTCGAGGTGGGTCCACAGGCGTTGCAGCCGGGGCAACATGTAGCGGTACTGTGCCAGTTCCACCTGCGTCTTGGCATTCGCCGTCTGGGCGCGCATGGCAAAGATGTCGAGGATGAGACTCGTGCGGTCGAGCACTTTCACCTGCAGCTCCGACTCGATGTTGCGCAACTGCTTGGCGGAGAGCTCGTCGTCGAAGATGACCATGTCCACCTCTCTTTCAGCGTCCTCTTCGGCCTGGATGTAGGCCCGTATCTCTTTCAGTTTGCCGATGCCCAGATAGGTGACGCTGCTGGGCCCGTTCATGCGCTGCGTGAATCGGCGCACGGTGACAGCCCCTGCGGTGGTGGCGAGGAACTCCAGTTCGTCCAGATACTCCTGCGTCTTGCGCTCATTCTGCTGTGGCGTGATGAGTCCGACCAGGATGGCCGTCTCGGGTCCCTGCTCTTCGTGGTAGAACTTCCGGGTCTGGCCTCCCAGACCTTCTTGCATTCGTGTGGCCGACGTGGCCGAACGCGATGTATTATACGAATCTCTTCTTCCCAACTCTCTAAATCTCTAAATCACTTTACCTTTATCACCAGATACTTCGATACGCTCCAGAACTTCTGTGCGTCGGTGATGTGGAGCACGTACTCGCCCTTCTGGTCCTTCTGCAGGGTGTAGGTGCCCTTGGGATGGGTGGTCAGCATCTCGGCACTCTTGCTGTAGAGCTTGATTTCCTTCATGGTGCGGATGTCCACCTGGGTGAAGTAATCCTTGTTGAAGTCGTTGGTCTTCAGCACGTCGCCCTTTTGCAGGATTTTCTGTTCCTTCAGCTCGGCCTTGGTGCCGAACACGAACCATGCTGTGTGCAGGTCCTTGTCCTGGGCGGCCACGGTCTCCGTCTTCTGCCGGTTCTCCTCGGTGAGCGTGGTGACGTTCTCGTTCAGGTTGTCGATTTGGTCGCCCTGCTCGGCGATGATGATGTCCTTCTCGGCCAGAGAGGCTTCCAGTTCCTGGATGCGCTGGTTCTGGCTTTCCAGCTGGGCCTGCAGGTTTGCGATGGTCTTCTCCAGTGCCTTTGCGTTGAAGGTGGTGGTCTTCAGTCGTTCTTGCAGCTGGGCGATGAGTTCGCGATTCTGCTTCATGGCCTCCTGGATGAACTGCATGTTCTCCTGGATGATGCCCCGCGTGCTGGCACTCTCACGGTTCCCGTTGGCGATGGTCACACGCCCTTCGGCCTCGTTGATGCGGGCAAAGCCTTCCTGCACCTCGTTGATGCACGAGACGATTTCGTTCAGCTCTTCGTCTTTCTGGCTGATGACCTGCATCAGAGAGTCGCGTTCACGGTTCGTATCGTCTGCGCTTTCTTTGTTCATCTTGTCACACGATGCCAATGCCACGACGGACAAGGCAAGGAAAAATAACTTTTTCATATCGTTCCTGATTTTTCAAGTTTTTTGCGTTGGTATTTTGAAAGGGGGATTTCAGGGCCTTTAGAGTCCTTCAGGGCCTTAGGGTCTTTAGGGCCGTCAGGGTCTGGGAGGGGGGCACCGCCCAGGACAATGACAAACTCGCCGCGAGGCTCTTCCTCCCGGAAATGGGCGAGCACCTCGGCCACGGTGCCGCGCACGCTCTCTTCGTGCACCTTCGAAATTTCGCGGCAGACCGAAACGGCCCGGTCGGGACCAAAGACTTCGGCAAACTGCTCCAAGGTCTTCACCACACGGTGGGGGCTTTCGTAGAAGACCAGGGTGCGCTGCTCGTCGCGCAGTTCCTGCAGGCGTGTCATGCGCCCCTTCTTCTGGGGCAGGAAGCCTTCGAAGCAGAACTTGTCGCAGGGCAACCCCGACGACACCAGTGCCGGCACGAAGGCCGTAGGCCCGGGCAGGGTGATGACCTCCACCCCAGCCCTGACCGCCTCGCGGACAAGCAGATAGCCAGGGTCGCTGATGCCCGGTGTGCCGGCATCGGAGACGAGGGCGACGGTCTCTCCGCCCAAGAGGCGAGACACGAAGTTCGAGACAACCTGATGTTCGTTGAACTTATGGAACGACTGCATGGCATTCCGTATGTCGAAATGTCGGAGCAGGTTGCCCGAGGTGCGTGTGTCCTCGGCCAGGATGAGGTCGGCCTCGCGCAGTATGCGCAGGGCTCTGGCCGTGATGTCCTCCAGATTGCCTACAGGGGTCGGTACTACGTACAATATGCCCATTTCAGTGCAAATGTACGCATTATTTTCCGTTTAGCAAGAAATTTTTACTATCTTTGCAACCGAAACGCGTAAGATTATGAAAAAAACTGTAACTTTTATGGCTGTAGTGCTGGCACTGTTGCTGACCAGCGCACGTCCGGCCGACGACGTGATGACAAAAGAGAAGGACGGCACCTACATCGTGAACACCACCACGCTGGCTGCCGACGTGGACGGCTACATGGAGACCACTCCCCTGAAAATCTTCATCAAGGGCGACAAGATTGAAAAAATCGAGGCGCTGCCCAATCAGGAGACCCCCAAGTACTTCCACAAGGTGAAGCAGGACGTGCTCGCGAAGTGGAACGGCAAGAAAGTGAAGAGTGTACTCCGCGACATGAAGGTGGAGACCGACGGCGTGACGGGGGCCACCTATTCGTCGAATGCCGTGCTGGAAAACGTGAAGCGCGGGCTCCAATACTACCTGAAACACAAGAAGTAGCCATGTCACTGACCATCGCAGAGAGAAACGGCGAAATCATGCGCCAAGGCCGCGTGGAGGTAATCTGCGGTTCCATGTTCTCCGGCAAGACCGAGGAACTCATCCGACGCATGAAGCGCGCCAAGTTTGCCCGGCAGAAGGTGGAAATCTTCAAGCCGTCCATCGACACCCGCTACTCGGAGGAAGACGTGGTCTCGCACGAGGGGAACAGCATCCCCAGCACGCCCGTCGACTCCTCGGCCAGCATCCTGCTCATGGCCGGCGACAACGAGGTGGTGGGCATCGACGAGGCCCAGTTCTTCGACCCGGGCATCGTGGACGTCTGCAACGAGCTAGCCGGCCGGGGCGTGCGCGTCATCGTGGCCGGACTGGACCTCGACTTCCAGGGCCGCCCCTTCGGGCCCATGCCGGCCCTGTGTGCCATTGCCGACGACGTGGCGAAGCAACATGCCATCTGCGTCCGCTGCGGCGCCCTGGCCTATGTCAGCCACCGCATCGTGGCCGGCGAGAAGCAGGTCATGCTGGGCGAGAAACAGGAGTACGAACCCCTCTGCCGCCACTGCTACCAACTGGCGACGAAGGGGGATTGAGGATTGAAAATTGAAAGTTGAAAATTGAAAGTTGAAGATTGAAGATTGAAAATTGAAGATTGAAGATTGAAAATTGAAAATTGAAGATTGAAAATTGAAGATTGAAAATTGAAAATTAGAGATTAGGGATTAGAAGACGATGCTTGAAAAGAAAATCACATTCGACAGTTTCATCCGTGGGGCACTGATTGTGGTCACCGTCGTGGCCGCCATCATGCTCGTCAACCGGCTGAGTTCCGTGCTGCTGCCGTTCTTCATTGCGTGGCTGCTGGCCTACATGCTCTATCCGCTTGTGCGGTTTCTCCAGTACAAGTGCCGCCTGCACAGCCGCGTCCTGAGCATCGTAGTGGCCCTGGTGGCGGTGCTGGGTGCCCTGACAGGCATCCTCTACCTCATCATACCCCCGATGGTCAGCGAAATGACCAAGCTCAGCAACCTGGTGGTGCCCGCAGCCAATGAGTTTGTCGGGCAGAGCGGCTTGGCCGACAGCATCAACCAGTTCATAAAGCAATTTGTCAACGAGAACAACATTGTGAAGCTCGTGCAGCAGAAGAACGTGATGGACGCCCTGCAGACGGCGCTGGGCCAGGCCTGGGAACTCATCTACCAGACGATGGGCTTCCTGGCAGGCATCTTCACCGTTTTCGTCGTCTTTCTCTACATGTTCTTCATTCTGCTCGACTACGAGAAGATTTCCAACGGGTGGCCCCGGCTCATCCCGGCCGAGAAGCGCCCCTTCTTCACGGGGCTGGTCGAGGACGTCGAGCACGGCATGAACGCCTACTTCCGCGGTCAGTCGCTCATCGCGCTGCTCGTGGGCATCCTGTTCAGCATCGGCTTCCTCCTCATCGACTTCCCGCTGGCCGTGGGGCTCGGCCTGTTCATCGGCTTCCTCAACCTGGTGCCCTACCTCCAGCTCATCGGCTTCATTCCCACCATCCTGCTGGCACTCATGAAGAGCATCGAGACGGGGCAGAACTTCTGGTTCATCCTGCTCATGGCCCTGGCGGTCTTCGCCGTCGTGCAGACCATTCAGGACATGTACCTGACGCCGCGCATCATGGGCCACGTCACCGGGCTCAATCCCGCCGTCATCCTCCTCTCCCTCTCCGTGTGGGGGTCGCTGCTGGGCTTCATCGGGCTCATCGTGGCCCTGCCGCTCACCACGCTGTGCCTCTCCTACTACCGCCGTTTCGTGGTGAAAGAATGAATTTTGGGCTAAAAGGCATAATTTTTAACCTTTAATTTTGAATTTTGAATTTCTATTCGTACCTTTGCACCCGCAAAGCCGAAAGGCCTTGCCATTCAGGCTGACCCGCTAGCTCAGCTGGTAGAGCACAACACTTTTAATGTTGGGGTCTCGGGTTCGAGCCCCGAGCGGGTCACCAAAAGCAGGGAGGGGAGAACGTCGGTTCTCCCCTCCCTGCTTTTTTTTGTGCCCTTCTCCTTCGGCAGCCAGCCGCGCGGGCTTACAGCAGTTTCTGGATTTCCTCCTCGATGTCGCCCATCAGCTCCATGCGTCCGGCGAGGTTCGACCCCCGGGCCACGAGGAACCACGTGGGCAGGGCCTGCAGGTTGTAGATGGCCACGATGTCGTTGGCCAGTCCCTCCCGGTTCCAGACACAGACCCAGGGCAGGTGCTCGCTCACCGTCTTCCAGTAGTGCTCGTCGGGGTCGAGGCTGACCTGATAGATTTCCAGTCCGCGCGCGTGGTACTTATTATAGAGCTCGCGCAGGGCCAGCGTGCGCTCCTGCGACCCCTGCATGCTGTAGGCCGTGAAGTCGAGCAGCACCACGTAGTCCTTCAGGTCCGAGAGCCGGCGCTCCGTGCCCGTCTTGTCGGGGAAGCCCATGTCGATGATGCCCGACTCGTGTACCTTCTCGTCGTTCATGTCAATCTCCAGCACGCGGCGGTGCGTCTTCTTCTTCCCGTCCATGGCGATGCTGGCCAGGTTGAGCGTGCGCGGACTGCCGGGATAGTGCATCTCCCACAGGTTGGCCAGGGCGGCAAACCACGTGACGTCCGACGGGTCGCTGACGGGGTTGAACACCATCTGTCCGTCCACCGTCTGGAACATGGCGTAGTACGACGAAGCCCTCTCGTAGCGGTTCTGGATGTAGCGCAGCTTGATGTCCGTCTTGTAGTCGTGGATGAGCGCCTGCATCTTCTCCTCCCGTTCGGGGATGGTCAGCGAGCGGTCCGCAGCCGCACGCCGGATGGCCTGCCCCAGTGTGTCGAGCTTCAGCGTCAGCAGCCGTATGGTGTCGCAGTTTCCGCTTCCTTCCACCTTGTAGCCCAGCGACATGTGGGGCAGCGAGGCCGTGACGCGCACGGTCTCCGTCGAGTCGATGCTCAGGTTGACGACCTGGCGGCCGATGCGCAGGCGGTAGAACTCGGGGTTTCCCGGGCGGTCGCCCTTCAGGCTGAAGTGCCCCTCAGCGTCGAGTTTCACGGAGTCAATCTTCCGCACGCCGTCGTTCAGCGTCAGGTGTTCCAGGTAGAGCATGGTGTCCCGGGCCTCGGTGATGCAGCCCTCAACGTGGAATTTCTCGCCATCCTTCTTGCAGCCCACAGCCGTCAGTAGCAGCACGGCCGCAAGCGTCCACAACAGGTTTCTCTTCATGTCGTTTCTCTTTTTTCTGTTTTCCGTCCGCAAAGTTACGCTTTTTTTTCGATTTCGCCCCCCTCTTGCGCCCAATTTTAGTCCCTTACCCCTCTTTTGCCCCGTCCCTCGCCACGCCGCGACCGATGCTTCGCGGCGGAGGCATACTTGTTTAAGCTTATTCCATGCGCATGGTTTAATCATTCCATGCGCATCGTTTAATTAAACCATGCGCATGGAATAAACCTCGGCAGCATATCTTCCCCTGATAACGACGGGTGGCTCGAAAAAAGGGGAACGTGCGTGTTTGCACGTATGCGATTTTTTTTGTACTTTTGCATTGGCATTACATATATAAAAAAAGAAAAGGAATATAAACAAAAGAACATCAATATGGTAAGAGGAAAGAACCTAAGAACCTTGCTGCTGATGGTGCTATGTCTGGCACTGACGGGTTGCGGCAAGAAGAAGGATGTGGCCGCCGGTGAGCGACTCGTGCTGGTGCAGACGGTGGAGAACGGACACGGACAGAACGTCACCACCTATCCCGGACGCACCCAGGCCAGCGAAGAAGCCAATGTGGCCTTCCGCGTGTCCGGCACCCTGCTGCATGTGACGGTGAAGGAAGGCCAGCGCGTGCGCCGCGGACAAGTGATTGCACGCATGGACGACCGCGACTATCGCGTGCAACTGACAGCCGCCGAGGCAGAGTACACACAGGTGAAGGCCGAGGCAGAACGCGTGATGGCACTCTATGCCGACAGCGTGGCCACCGCCAACAACTACGACAAGGCACGCTACGGGCTGCAACAGATTACGCAGAAGTTGCAGCACTGCCGCGACCAGGTCGACGACTGCCTCCTGCGCGCCCCCTTCGACGGCTATGTGCGCACGGTGCTGCATGAGTCGCACGAGACGGTGGCGGCCGGTATGCCCATCGTGGGCCTGATTGCCGACGGACAGACGGAGGTGGTCATTAACATCCCGACCTCCGAGAACCTGCGCCGGAGCGAGTTTGCCGACTTCACGGCCCACTTCGACGTGCTGCCCGACGAGCAGTTCCCCCTGCAACTGCTCTCCATCGCACGCCAGGCCAACACCAACCAACTCTACGAAGTGCGCCTCGGACTCAAGGGGAATCACCCCCAAATCACACCGGGCATGTCGACCCTCGTGCAACTGACCTACCGCAGCGAGGGCGAGAACCCCATCCGCGTGCCCCTGAGGGCTGTGATGCACGATGCCGCGGGGCCGACCACCGTGTTCGTGTATGAGAAAGGCCATCTGCGCCGCACCCAGGTCGAACTGGGCCGTGCCCATGGCGACGGCACCGTCGAGGTGAACTCGGGACTGAAGTCCGGCGACCAGATTGTGGTGGCCGGCGTGAACTCGCTCTCCGACGGTGAGGCCGTGCGCCCCACCGGGCAGCCGAGCAAGACCAACGTGGGAGGGCTGCTATAATTGACAATGGACAATGGACAATGGATAATTGACAATGGACAATGGGCAATGGGCAATTGACAATGGACAAATGACAATGGGGAATGAACAATTGACAATGGATTATTTATGGAAATAGATTTTGGCCGCTGGGCCTTCAAGAATAGCAAACTGGTGTCGTTCCTCATCGCCGTGCTGGTGATGGGCGGCATATTTGCCTACTATGACATGTCGAAGTTGGAGGACCCCGAACTGAAGGTGCGTCAGGCGCTGATTGTGGGAGTCTATCCGGGTGCGTCCGCCCATCAGGTGGAGTTGGAACTGGTGGACCCGCTGGAGAAGAGCATCCGCCAGATGAGTTCGGTCTACACCGTGCAGAGCAACTGCTACGCCGACCTGTGCATCATGAACGTGGAACTGCAGAGCACGGTGCCCGTGGACCAGCTGGAACAGCAGTGGGACCTCTTGCGCCGCAAGGTCGGTGCCACGCCGCTGCCGGAGGGCGTGCGCAGCGTGACGGTGAGGGACGACTTCGGTGACGTCTTCGGCATGTTCTACGCCATCACGGGCGAGGGACTGACCGACCGCCAGCTCTCGGACTACGCCGAGTTCATCAAGCGCGAACTGGGCACGCTGGAGGGTGTGGGCCGCATCGACATCTATGGCAAGCGCACGGAGTGTATCAACGTCAGCATGCACCAGGACAAGATGGCCAACCTGGGCGTTTCGCCCGTCGAAGTGCTGCAGACGCTGAACGGACAGAACGAGAACGTCTACAGCGGTTACTACCATGCCGGCGACCACCGCATCCGGGTGACCGTCAACGACAAGTACCGTACCGTCGAGGACATTGCCGGCCTGCTGATTCAAGGCCACGAACAGGACCAGTTGCGGCTGAGCGACCTGGCCGACGTCACGATGGACTACGACGAACCCGTGCGCGCCTCGCTCCAGTACGACGGAGAGACGGCACTGGGCATCAGCATCGCCGCCCGCGAGGGAACGGACATCACGAAGATTGGCAAGGCCGTGCAGGAGCGCATGGCACAGCTGCAAGCCGATCGACTGCCGGCAGGCGTAGAGTTCCACAAGGTCTTCTTCCAGCCCGAGCGCGTGCAGGATTCGCTCTCCACGTTCCTCGTCAATCTGGTCGAGTCCGTCCTGCTCGTCGTCTTCGTGCTCATCTTCACGATGGGCCTGCGCAGCGGACTCATGATCGGGGCCGAACTGGTGGTCATCGTCCTGGGCAGCATCATGGTGCTCTACACGCAGGAAGGCACGCTGCAGCGCGTCTCGCTGGGCTCCTTCATCCTGGCCATGGGTATGCTGGTGGACAATGCCATCGTGATTGTCGACGGCATCCTCGTCGACCGTGCGGCCGGCAAGCCCCGAATGGAGGCACTGACCGACATCGGCCGCAAGACCGCCATGCCCCTGCTGGGAGCCACGCTCATAGCCATACTGGCCTTCCTGCCCATCTTCATGTCGCCCGACACGACGGGCATCTACGTGCGTGACCTCTTCATCGTCATTGCCGTTTCGCTCATGCTCAGCTGGATTCTGGCCCTCGTCCACATGCCGCTCATGGCTGGCCGGTACTTCTACCGCAAGAAGCGCGAGTTCCGCTTCCTCAAGCACCGCCGTTTCCAGCCGAAGCAGGACGCAGAGTCCGACGAGGAAATGGAGGCCGACACCAATGCCAAGGATGCCCCACGCGCCCAGCAGGAAACCGAGGATTCGCTCTACGACGGCCGGTTCTACCGCCTTCTGCGCTCCTTCCTGGAGTTTTGCCTGGGACACCGCTGGAGCGTGCTCACGGTGCTCGTCGCCATGTTCGTGGGCAGTGCCTTCTGCTACCAGTTCCTGCCGCAGGGCTTCTTCCCCGACATGACCTACAACCAGCTCTACATGGAGTATAAGCTCCCCGAGGGCACCGAAGAGAGCCGCGTCCGCCGCGACCTCGACAGCATTCAGGCCATCCTGCGCCAGTGCCCCGACGTGACCCACATCACCGCCTCGACGGGCGGCACCCCCTCGCGCTACAACCTCGTGCGCAGCATCGCCACCCCGTCGCTTTCCTACGGTGAGCTCATCATCGACTTTACCGACGCCGATGCCCTGGTCGCCAACCTGGAGCCGTTGCAGGCAAAACTCTCCGAAAGCTTCCCCGATGCCTACCTCAAGCTGAAGCGCTACAACCTGATGTACAAGAAGTACCCCATCGAGGCACAGTTCTCGGGGCCCGACCCTGCCGTCCTGCACCAGTTGGCCGACTCCTGTCGCGCTGCCATGCTGCGCACCGGTGCCGTGCGCCTCATCACCACCGACTGGGGGCCCCAGGTGCCCATGCTCATGGTCGACTACAACCAGCAGCACGCACGCGCCGTGGGACTCTCGCGCACTGAGGTGGGCACGACGCTGCTCGCCGCCACCGATGGCATCCCCGTGGGCTCCTTCTACGACGGTATCCACAACCAGCCCATCTACGTCAACACGCTCGATGCCGAGGGCCATCCCATTGAGGACCTCAACGAGGCCAACGTCTTCAGCATGTTGCCGAACATCAACGGCGTGCTCAACCGCGAAACGCTCGAAAAACTGGTCCTGGGCAAGGTAAACCAGGCCGAACTGGTGCGGCGCATGCTCACCACCACACCCCTGCGCCAGGTGGGCAACGGCATCAGCGTCGAGTGGGAAGACCCGCTGGTCATCCGCTTCAACGGCCAGCGTGCCCAGCGCGTCCAGTGCTCGCCCGCCGAGGGCATGGGCACGGAGGCCGCCCGCAAGATGGTGGAGGCTGAACTGCGGAAGATGCCGCTGCCCGAGGGCTACACCCTCTCGTGGGCCGGTGAGAAGGAGGCCTCCGACCAGTCGATGAAGTACCTCTTCAAGAACTTCCCCCTGGCCATCATCATGATGATTGCCATCCTCATCATGCTCTTCAAGGACTACAAGATTCCCACCATCCTGTTCTCGTGCATACCCATGATTCTCATCGGTGTCATTCCCGCCGTGCTCATCTCGGGCAAGACCTTCGGCTTCGTGGCCATCGTGGGTGTCTTGGGCCTGATAGGCATGATGCTGAAAAACGGCATCGTGCTCATGGACGAGATACAACTGGAAATCAGCGAAGGCAAGGAACCGCATCAGGCTCTCATTGACTCGTCGCTCTCGCGTCTGCGCCCCGTCATGATGGCCGCCGCCACCACCATCCTCGGTATGATACCCCTCTTGCCAGATGCCATGTTCGGCTCCATGGCCGCCACCATCATGGGTGGCCTCTTCATGGGCACCATCATCACGCTCATCATCATTCCCGTACTTTATGCGCTGTTCTTCAAAATTAAAAAATAAGGATTGACACAATGAAAAGATTTGCAATACCATTCCTCATTTTCTCATTTTCTCATTTTCTCATTTTTAATTACGCGTCAGCACAATCTATCTCGCTCGACAGTTGTATCCACATGGCACTGCGCACCAACCGCCAGATGGAGAAGGCGCAGCTGCAGACCCGCCAGCGCGAGTACACCATGAAGGCTGTGAGGGCAAACTTCTTCCCCAACTTCAAGGCCTCCGTGCGCGACATCTACAGCACCGCCCGAGGGTCGTTCAGCATCGAGGGAGGCTATCTCCCCACCTTCACGCCCGGCACCGACGGCACCATGAAGCCCAATCTCCTCATCAACCCCGTCACAGGGCAGCCCGTCATGGGGCCCGACGGCGTGACACCCGTCTTCCAGCAGTATGCCTACTTCCCCACGCAGGAACTGAAATACAAGGTAAACAACATCATACAGGCGGGCATCACCCTGGAGCAACCCATCTACATGGGCGGAAAAATTAAGGCAGGCTACGCCATGAGCAAACTGGCCCACAAGATGGCACAGGAGAACGAACGCCTCAGCGAGGCGCAGGTCATCGTCAAGACCGAGGAGGCATACGCCCTGCTCGTCCGCGCCACGGAGATGCACGGTGTGGCACTCGTCTACGACAGTCTGCTTCAGCGCCTGCAGCGCGATGTCCAGGCGGCCAAGGCACACGGCATGGCCTCGCACAACGACCTGCTGAAGGTGGGCGTGAAACGCGACGAGGCTATGCTCAAGGTGCGCCAGGCCGAGAACGGAATCCGTCTGGCACGCATGAACCTCTGCCAGATTATCGGGCTGCCACTGACCACGAAACTTAGTCCCACAAACGTCTCCTCCATCCCCTCACTGGGAGGGAGAGGGGAGAGTATGGAGACTCTTGCCCTGCGCCCCGAAGTGCAGTTGCTGGACATGAAGAGCCAGCTGGCAGAAGAGAAAGTGCGCTTGGAACGTTCCGAATTCCTGCCCCAGATAGGACTGTTGGCAGGCTACGACTATCTCTATGGTCTGAAGGTCAACGACAGTCGGCTGCTCGACGGCGGCAACTTTGCGGCCCTGCTTAACGTCAGCGTGCCCCTCTACCACTTCGGCGAGGCCCGCAACAAGGTGCGTGCCGCCCGCATGGAGGCCGAACAGACCCGTCTGGAACAGCAAGACCTCATGGAACAGATGCAACTGGAGGCCACGCGCGAGGGAAACAATCTCGACGAGGCACTGCTGGAACTGGACATCACCACCCGCAGTCTGGAACAGGCCGCCGAGAACCTCCGTGCCGCCCAGAAGAGCTACGCTGCCGGCATGGAGCCGCTGTCCGACCTGCTGGAGGCACAGACGCTCTATCAGCAATCCCTCGCCCGTCAGGCCGAGGCACGCTGCCAGGCCTCTCTCTCATTTGCCCGCTACCGCAAGGCCACGGGCCAGAACTTGAGATGACCGGTTCTGTAATTTAGTTATTTTGTCGGCCAGTCGTCCGTCCGGAAGGGACCTACAGGCAGTCCGGACTGAGAGACGAGGTTACACTCGGGATTGTCTGCCCAAGCGTAGCGAACGGCTATGGGGAATGGCACTTCGGGACATGCCACGACAACCCGACTCCTGACCCCCTCTCCCTCGGTGTGCGCCTTGGCCACATGCCATTTGTGGTCGGGGCCGGCTATCGTGAAGCCCTTAATGTCTGCGTTCGAAGCCAACGGGCTGCTACCCCAGACAGGGCGGAACGTGAGGATTGCCTTCCCGCCTTGTATGCGCATTTGTTGGAACTCGGGTGCCGCGCAAGGAACATCCCGCCCGTAGGTGCGATGCAGTGCCAGCAGTGCCAGCCGACGTCCCACCTCCTGTTTGTTCTTGGGATGGATGTCATTGGCTTCACCGATGTCGATATTGACCATCATGCCCACACCGTCCAGTTGCTGGGCCTTGCGCTGTGCCTCTCGCAGGGCCGCCCAGCCCGACTCGGGTTGCACATCCTTGCGTGCGAGATAGTTGGCCAGTTGCACGAAATAGAAGGGGAGGGCTTTGTTCTCCTGCGGGAAGAAAAGCCTGCGTGAGTTTTTCCCTTCGCCCTGCGTGGGTTTCGGAAATGCGGCCACTTCAGCATGTTGGTTGAAACGTTCCTGCCAGTCGAGGATGAGCGTCTGGAAGAGTCCCTCATATTGTCCGGCTCGTCCGACGTTGGAACAGCCTTGATACCACAGGAACCCCCGGATGGGCATGTCGAGGAAAGGAGCCACCATGGCATTGAAGAGATTGCAGGGAAACCAAGAATCGTTTGGCCGCTTAGGTTCGGGGCCGCCCGCATTGATTTCTGCAACCGACAGGCTCTTATGGTAGTGCCACGGCCCGGCCAGGGAGAGTTCCTTCCCTTCGGCCACCACCTTCATGTGCTCCGCAGAACCACGAAACCCGCCTTCACCGCCCGTGTCGCAGACGCGCACGGTGACGACGTTCCGCCCTGCTTTCACCATTCTCCCAGGCACGGTGTATTGCCGCTTGGTGTTCCAACGGTTGGTGGCTCCCACGCGTTCTCCGTTCCAGTACGTGATGTCTTGGTCGTCCACTTCGCCCAGATGGAGTTTCATTTCACGTCCGGCCCAGTCGGCAGGGATGTCAACCACGCGTCTGAACCACACGACACCGTCCCACGCCGAGAGTTCGTTCTGTTTCCAGTTCACGGGCTGGCTCATCGTGGGCCAATGGCTGTCATCAAGGTCGCTGGCAGCCCACGTGGCATGGTTGACGTCGGTGCTCGTGAGTCCCTTGTCATTCCCGAATACGCGTTGTTGCCAGTCGGCATGTTCGGCTTGGTAAAGAGCCTCTATCCGGCTCTCGTCAAATCCGGTCTCGGCGATTTTTCTCAGTTTTTCCTCATAGCCCTCGACGTGGCGCAGCCGCTCATGGCTCACCCAGCTCTCGGCCGGCGTTCCGCCCCAGGAACTGTTGACAACGCCTACGGCAATGCCCAGTTCCCTCGACACCTCGCGGGCAAAGAAATAGGCCGCTGCGGAAAATCCCTCGGCCATCTCCGGCGTACACTCAGTCCATCCGTTGGTGTGCCCGTATGGCACCTTCGCCTGAGGGGTGTGTGCCACGGTTTTCTTCACTTGGAAGAGGCGCACCATCGGATGCCTGGCCTCTGCCACTTCGCGCTGCCAGTCCCTGACGGAGGCCCAGTTGCTGTGCAGGGGCATTTCCATGTTCGACTGGCCGCTGCAGAACCAGACCTCGCCTGCCATGACATTGTCGAGCACCGTGCGTTGTCCGTCGTCGAAGGTCAAGGTGTAGGGCCCTCCGGCTTTCGGCACCCGCAGTTCGAAGGAGAAACTTCCTGTCTGCGGGTCGGTCTTCACCCTTGTGCTCTGGCCGTCCCATGAAGTCGTAATCTTGACAGTGGCACCTTTCTTGCCTGTGGCCTGCAGGTGCATGACGGTTTGCTGTTGCAGCACCATGTTCGATGTCATCCACCCTGGCAGCACCACTTCGGCCTGCAAAACTGCGGCAGCAATGACTGCGAGCAGTGAAACGAAGAATCTTTTCATCGCGTTGTCCGTTAGAGGTTATTAATGCACGTACAAATGTAGCGATTTATTTTTATCTCTCAAAACATCTGCCGTAGTCTCGAGGCCCTTTTCTCCCAAAAATGTCACATAAACAGAATTATTTGTCCAGGTATTGTCCGGAAATTGTGCGTACTTTTGTCCATGGGGTCGTGTTTGAACGCGTTGGACGACTGCAAAGATGACCACAAGGGCTGACACCTTCGTCAGGTGCCAGCCCTTGTGGTTTTGCTGAGTGGGATGTTTAGCGGACCGTAATCTAAATTATTACAGCCCCAGTTCCTTGATGAGTCGGTCAGCCTTGCCCCACTTGTCGATGAGGTAGAGCACGAAGCGGATGTCGACGCCGATGCAGCGCTGCAGGTCGGGGTTGAAGGTGATGTCGCCCGACATGGCCTCCCAGTTGCCGTCGAAAGCCAGGCCGATGAGCTCGCCCCGTCCGTTGAACATGGGCGAGCCGGAGTTGCCGCCCGTGATGTCGTTGTTGGAGAGGAAGCAGAGGTGCAGGTCACCGTCCTTCGGGTCGGCATATCGGCCGAAGTCCTTCTGTTGAATCAGGCTGACGATGTCCTGCTCCAGCTTGTAGTCCTCAATCTCGCCTTGGCGGGCAGCCTTGTCGAGGAGGCTCTGGCTGGAAGTGAAGTAGTCGAAGTGCTGCGAGCCGGCCGTGTAGTCCTGGATGAAGCCGTAGGAGAGGCGCATTGTGAAGTTGGCGTCGCTGTAGTGCGGTGTCTCCTGGTCGCGCTCCAGGATGGCCTGGGTCAGCAGGTGTTCGTTGTAGTCGATGGTCTGGCGCTCGGCGCGAATCTTGTCGTAAATCTTCACTTGCATGTCGCGCACGCTCTCGTTGTACTTGAACATTGGGTCGGTCTCGCGCAGCGTCGTGTCGGCCACGACTTTGTCCACACACGAGATGTCCTTCAGCACGGTCTTGGCGAAGAGGTCGCGGGCGTAGGCCCGGGTGTCGCCCTTGTAGAGGCTGTCGATGTCGTGGTAGAGCGAGGGCAGGTATTCGGGCTTCACCTGCTGGCGGTAGTTCTGCAGCAGGACGGCCATGGTCTCTTCGTCCACGCGGGCATCATAGTCCTTGAAGAAGGCCTGTGCCTGTTCGCGGGCCAGTGCAATTTCCGTGGAATCCATGTCCTTGGGCTTCGAGGTGGCCATTGCGGCCACGCGGCGCAGTTCGATGCCGCGCAGGAAGGTCTCGGAGAAGAATCCCAGCGCGCGGACGGATTCGAAGCGGGCGGCGTAGGCCTTGTCCAGTTCGTCGAACATCTTGCCGAAGCGGGCTGTGAGCCCCTGGTTCTTGCCGTACCAGCGGCGGATGTCCTGTTCCAGCTGCTGCTTCTGGCCGATGACGTTCAGTTCCTTGACGGCCTTGTTCATGCCGATGGAGTTTTTCCAGTAGTTGCTGCTGGAGGCGAACTTCGAGGCGTACTTGATGGCGATGGCGCGGTCCGAGTCCATCCACCGCTTCCACACCTCCTGCTTCTTGCCGCGCACGTCTATCATGGAAATGTTCGTGCCGTTGACGCGCTCGTTGATGCCGTAGCTGCTGAGGTAGCGGTCCGTAGAGCCAGGGTAGCCCACCGTCATGCAGTAGTCGCCGGGCTGGAAGCCGTCGAGGCTCACCTTGGCATAGCGCTTGGCCTTCAGGGGCACGTTGTCTTTTGAGTAATCGGCCGGTTCGCCGTCCTTGTCGGCATAGATGCGGAAGACGCTGAAGTCGCACGTCTGGCGGGGCCACATCCAGTTGTCCGTGTCGCCGCCGAACTTGCCCAGCGTCTGCGTGGGGGTGAACACCAGTCGGATGTCGTTATATACCTTATATATAGAAACGAAGTAGGCATTGCCGCCGTAGTACGACTTCACGAGGCAGTACTTCCCGGGGTTCGCCTTCGTGTACTCGCGCTCCACGGCCGTCATCACCGAGTCCAGTTTCTCGTAGTCCAGCGTCTTGGCAGCCACATTGGGGTTAGCCTTGTAGATTTCGTTCATGGCCCGCATCACGCGACCCGTACACTCCTCCGTCCGCTCCAGGAAGCGCACGAAGAATCCCTCCACGGGGCGCTCCTCCTCATAGGACTTTGCGGCAAATCCGTTCCGGAGAATGTCGTCCTCGGTGGTGGAGAGTTTCTGTATGCCGGAGAATCCGCAGTGGTGGTTGGTGAACACGAGTCCCTCTGGGCTGACCACTACGCCCGAACAGAAGTCGCAGAAGTCCACGACGCAGTCCTTCAGGCTTTCGCCCTCGGGGTTATAGAGTTCGAGGGGCGAGAGTTTCAGTCCCAGTCCCTTCATCACTTCGGCCGTCTTCAGGTCGATTCGGTTGAGCATCCACATGCCTTCGTCGGCATGAACTGCCATACTGGCTGTCGCCAGCAACAAAAATAGGAGTTTCTTCATATCATATTATTTTATTATTTAACACGAATTGCCATGAATTAGACATGAATTATTCATGGATTTCTTATATTTCTTAAAAATTAATTCATGAATAATTCGTGTCTCATTCACGATAATTCATGTGGAAGAATATAATTTCGCTCACTTATCCGGGTGCAGGAATTTCATCCAGTCCTCTTTCTTGAACTTGCGTCCTCGTGGCTCCGTATAGCCACGCTCTTCGCGACTGGGCTTTTTCTTCTTGGTCTTCTTCTCGGGGCGGACCGGTTTATCGAAGAAATCCGTGGGGAACTGTCCGTTCCTTTTCTCCTTTCGGTGTTCTTTCTCGCCCCTTGATCCTTGTCCTTTGCTCCTTGCTCCTTGTCCCTTGTCCCTTGCTCCTTGCTCTTTGGCCCGGTGCTCATTGGGCGAGTCGGCACGGTCTACGGTCAGCACGCGGCCACGGATGCGCACACCCTTCAGCCCACGCATGACGCGGTCGGCATCCTCCTCGGCCACCTCCACGAAGGAGATGTTCTTCAGGAGATCGATGCGGCCAATCTCCACCTTCTGCCCCTCGACGTGGTCGTTGATGAGCTTGATGATTTCCTTGGCGAAGAATCCGTCTATCTTGCTCACCGAGAGGAACAGCCTCGTGTAGCCCTCCTCGGCCGAATGGTCGCCCTTCTTACGCTTCTCCTTGCCCTTCTGTCCTTTGTCTTTCGTCTTGCTTTCAGCCACTTCTTCTATCTCGGGCGCATTGGCATAGTAGCGCAGGAATCGGCCGAACTCGCGGCTGAGGATGCGCTTCACGATGTCCTCCTTGTCGAGCCATTCCCAGCGCTTGTTCACCTCCTCGATGAAGGGGGCAATCTGCTCCTCGTCCACCTCCACGCGCTCTATCTCGTCGATGACGTGGTAGAGTTGCTTGCCGCAGATGTCGCGCGGTTCGGGCAACGACTGGCGCACGAATTCCTTCTTGATGACCTGCTCTATCTGCCGAATCTTATGCTTTTCGCGCACGTGGACGATGCTGATGCTGGTGCCCTTCTTGCCGGCGCGGCCCGTGCGGCCGCTGCGGTGGGTGTAGTACTCCACGTCGTCGGGCAGCCCGTAGTTGATGACGTGCGTCAGGTCGTCCACGTCCAGTCCGCGTGCCGCCACGTCGGTGGCCACCAGCAGTTGCACCCGGTGCTGTCGGAAGCGCTGCATCGTCAGGTCGCGCTGCTGCTGCGAGAGTTCGCCGTGCAGGGCGTCGGCATTGTAGCCGTCGCGGATGAGCATGTCCGCCACCTCCTGCGTCTCCAGTCGGGTGCGGCAGAAGATGATGGCATAAATCCTCGGATAGTAGTCCACCACGCGCTTCAGTGCCAGATACTTGTCCTTGGCCTGCACCATGTAGTAGAGGTGGTTGACGTTCTCGGAACCCTCGTTGCGGCTGCCGATTTGTATCTCGTGGGCATTGTGCAGATATTTCTTTGCGATGCGCTCAATCTCCCGGCTCATCGTGGCCGAGAAGAGCAGTGTGCGGTGCTGCTCAGGCACGCCCCCCAGGATGGTGTCCAGGTCTTCCTGGAATCCCATGGAGAGCATCTCGTCGGCCTCGTCCAGCACCAGGTAGCGCACCTGTTCCAGCACGGCCACCTTCTTGCGGACCATCAGGTCCACCAGTCGCCCGGGCGTAGCCACCACGATGTCCACCCCGTGTCGGAGGGCACGAATCTGCGGTTCGATGTTCGCCCCGCCATAGACCGCCAGGATGCGCACCTCGGGCATGTACTTGGCGAAGCCCTGCAGGTCGTCGGCAATCTGGAGGCACAGTTCGCGCGTAGGCGAGAGGATGAGTATCTGAGGAAGGTTGGATGAGCGGCCATCTCCCGCATTTTCGGAAGCCAGCAAATGCAACAGCGGCAGTCCGAAGGCCGCTGTCTTGCCCGTGCCCGTCTGGGCCAGGGCCACAAGGTCTCTCGCCCCTGCGGCATCGGTCTCCTCTGTGTTTCCCAATAGCCACGGAATCACCTGTTCCTGTACGGGCATGGGTTGTTCGTAACCTTGTTCTTCGATGGCTCTCAGCAGTTCCTGCCTGAGTCCCAGTTCTTGGAACCTGTTCATGGTCTCGGCCGAAGGGCCGATTTCAGTGAGGGAAGGGTTGGAATCCAACGTATTCATGTGTATCAATGGAATTTGGCTGCAAAGGTACAACAAAATCCCGACATTTCAGGTAAGATTCCCCCGATTTTTCGGCAAGGCCGGTCACTTGTCTGCCCTGTCAGCGGACGACGGCCTTCTGGCCTGCGACGATGGCGATGCCGGGGTGCGAAGTGGTTTTCAGGCGTCGCCCCGAGAGGTCGTAGACCACTTGGCTGCGGTTCGGGTTGGGCACGTTGAGCGTGGCTCTGTCGACGTGGGTGGGATTGCTCTTGCCGATGACGAAGTCGTAGTCGCCGCTGCCGACGGTAATCTCGGTCTCGGTCGGGCCGTAAGCGACGGACTGGATGCCCTGGGAACCCGCTGCGATGGGGCTTCCCCCCTCGGTGACGAGCCTGTCCCCGATGGTGGGGAGCACGATGGTGGCCACCGTACCGGCGGGAACGCCAAACTGGAAGTGGAAACCGTCGCTCGTGCGCTGCCAGTGGACACGGATGCGCCCGTAGGGACACTGCGTGGCTACGTCCAGCTTGTCAAGGTCGTCGGGCAGATAGGGACAGAGACGGAAGGTCTGGAAGGCCTGGCCCGTGCGTTGGATTCCGGCCAGTTGGGTGTAGAACCACTCTTCGATGTGGTCCATCATGCAGTGGTTTTGCGAGAAGGCACCCACGTCCCAATATTCGGGCGTGGTGGTGTAGCCCTGACGCACCCAGTAGCCGTAGCTGGGGCAGTCGGTCTGGTTGGCCATCTGCCACACGACGTCGTTGTGGCCATATTGGGCCAGCGACATGAAGACGGGTTTCAGGGCAATTTCGCCTGTCTTGATTTTGTAGCCGTCGGAGCGGACGCGCTGCGCCAGCACGTCCGCCACACGCTGTTCGTCGCCTTCGGGCACCAGGCCGTAGTACAGCGGCATGGCCTGTTCGCTCTGTCGGCCTCCGCCGCCTGCAATGCTGGTGTAGGTGGCCGTGGCGCTGTTGTAGAACCGTTGGTTGAAGGCGCGCTTGACGTTGGCGGCCCGGTTGTTGTAGGAGGTGGCATCGGCGGTTCGGCCCAGCTCGGTAGCCATCTCTGCCATGGCGCGGAGCAGATAGTAGTACGTAGTAGTCTCGGTGAACTCCGTGGGCACCATGGGCGACACGCCCGCCGTTTCCTGTCCCCAGTCGCTGAGTACGCTAAAGGAGTTGTTGATGATGTAGTTCGTGGTGTTGGCCGTATAGTGGTTCAGCAGCCGCCGCATCTGCGGATAGTATTGGCGCATGAGCGACGGGTCGCCGTAGTAGTGCCAGTTGCGGTAAGGCACGAGGATGGCCGCTCCGCCCCAGTTCACGTCGTTGCCGTAGACGTTCATGTAGTAAGGGGCCACACTGGGCACGTGGCCGTCGGCCTGCTGTGCGTCGAAGCAGTCGAGGACCACCTTTTTGTAGAACGACTGCATGTGGAAGTTCATGTTGAGCGAAGTGTACATCTCGTTGGGCACGTCGAGCCAGCCCAGCTTCTCGCGGTGGGGGCAGTCGGTGATGCTGTTGTAGAGCTGCGAGGCGATGGCGTCGCGGCAGATGACGTGGATGTCGTTGATGAGCGGATTGGACGTAGAGAGCGAACCGATGTTCTCCACGTCGGAGCGGATGCGCTGGGCCGTGAAGTCCTCGGGGCGCGGCTCTTCGTCGAGGCCGATTATCTGTAGGTAGCGGAAGCCGTGGTACATGAACTCCGGTCCCCACTCTTCGCCCTCCTCGTCGCCCCGGAAGGTGTACTGGTCGTAGGTGTCGGCCGGGCCTGTGTAGAAGTTCTCCATAAAGATTGAGCCGTCGGCGTTCAGGCTCTCGCCACAGCGCAGGCTGATGGTCTGCCCGGCGCGTCCCTTCAGGCGGAAACGGTACTGTCCGGCAAAGTTGCGCCCGAAGTCCACCATCCGCAGGGTGTAGCCCCCGCTCCGTATGGTCTTGACGCTGACGGCCTTCCACTCCTCCACCACGCGCAGCGGTTCGTACATGCGGCTACGCAACGTGCCGAAGCCGCTCACTCCGCTATGGGGCGAGGTGAAGTGGGGTGTCACGAGGCTCACTGCCTGCCATCCGTTGCTCCCCGCCTGGACGTTGTCAATCTGCATGTTGTCCGGTTGCCGGTTGTCATAGTCCTCGCCGCCCCACCAGTTGCTGCCCAGTGTGGGGCTTGGTGCCGTCAGCCACGTGCCGTCCGTGGCGATGCGCTCCCGGCTGCCGTCGGTGTACTCCACCATCAGTTCGGCCAGCAGGGCCGGTTCGCCGTGGTTTGTCACCTCGCCCTTGGAGAAGCGTCCCGCCAGTGGCTCTACGTTGTAGATGCCGCCTGCCACGCGTGCCGTGATGCGGTTCTCGGCTGTGGGGTGGAGTAGGTGGGTCACGTCGTAGGTAGAGTAGAGCAGGGTCTTCTCGTATTCGCTCTCGCCCGGTTCCAGCACGGCGTCCGTCACGGGTTGTCCGTTCAGTTGCATGGTGAAGACACCCAAGGCCGAGGCATAGATGCGGGCGCGGCGGATGGGCTTTTCGCCGGTCAGTCGGAATGCCTTATAATAATAAGGTACGCGCGTGTCATTGGAGGGGCGCGTCGGTGGTTCCACGTTGGTGGCTGTATGGAAGGCCGTGAACGAACGCCCGTCGGTTGAGCCGCTCAGCGTGAACGAACTGGGGAAGTTGGCCACGTGGGCCACATCGCCCACGGCGTGGTCGCCCTGTCGCGGATAGAGCACAATGCGCGTAATGGTTTGCTCCGTCCCCAGGTCGGCAGTGAGGGTGACGCCCGTCGCGACGTTCTGCTGCGTCGTCCAGCCGTTGCGCGAAGCGTCGCCGATGAGTCCGTCGTTGACGTAGGCCAAGTCCCACCCATACTGCGGCAGCGACCACGTGCTGGAGGCCGAGAAGACGGCTTTGCGGGCCACGTTTTCGTCGCCGGCATAGATTTCCACCTCGTCCAGCTGCACGAAGGAGAACCCGGCATCCGTCGAGGCGCGCAGTCCTGCCGCTGTGGCCGTCAGGCGCACGTGGCGGCAGGCGACCGGTTTGTCCAGCACTATCTCGTACTTGGCCACCTGTGTTTCCCGGCTCTTGCCTATCCACCGGGCCGTCCACTCCGAGGCGTCCATGAAAGCCGTCTCGAAGGCGGCCGTGGCCGTGGCCTCCTCGCCGTGCTGGCCGCGGGCCGTCACCGTCCACGTGTAGGCACTGCAACTCTTGAGCGCCGTGCCCTCGTAGGCAATGCCGCTCTGGCGCGCCGACTCCACCTCGCCCGAGCGCCACACCACGTTGCCCTCGGCGTCGGTCACGCTGATGCTGTACGACTGCTGTACGAATCCGCGTTCTGCGCCCTCCACCTGCCAGCTGAAGGTGGGCGTCCGCGTGTCGATGCCCAGGGGGGCTGTCAGGTCGTTCACGCGTAGGCGTGTGAGCGTCAGGGTGGCTCCGCACGTCAGCGAGGCGAGCAGCATCCATGTGCTCAGCCATAGTCTCATTCCGGTTCTGCTTTTCATGTTTTTTGTGAGGATTGAGTTCGTGTTCTATTTCCACTGCAAATATACAAAAATAGTTTGAGAACACAAAACTTGCTGCACCACGGAATGAAGAGAATCCCCCTGCGGTCCGTCACGGATGGCAGGGGGGGCACGTGCAAAACTAATAAATAAAAACATGGTAAGGCGTCGCGGCCTCCAGGAGCCGTGGCGCCCTTTGGGTCAGACGAACCGTCCGTCGAGCATCTCCACGATGCGGGTGGCGTAGTTGGCATCGCGCTGCGAGTGGGTCACCATGACGACGGTGGTGCCCTCCTGGTTCAGTTGGGTCAGCAGTTGCATCACCTCCAGTCCGTTCTTCGAGTCGAGGTTACCCGTCGGCTCGTCGGCCAGGATGAGTTTCGGGCCGCTCACCACGGCGCGGGCGATGGCCACACGCTGCTGCTGACCGCCGGAGAGCTGGTTGGGGAAGTGCTTGGCGCGGTGGCTGATGGCCATGCGCTCCAGAATCTCTGCCACGCGCTGCTTGCGTTCGCGGGCCGGCACACCCAGATAGCGCAGCGGCAGTTCCACGTTCTGCTCCACGTTCAGTTCCTCGATGAGGTTGAACGACTGGAACACGAAGCCAATCTTGCCCTTGCGGACGCGAGTGCGCTGGCTTTCCTTCAACTTGGCCACCTCGTCGCCGTCCAGCCAGTACTGGCCGTCGGTGGGGTTGTCCAGCAGGCCCAGGATGTTGAGCAACGTCGACTTGCCACAGCCGCTGGGGCCCATGATGGCCAGGAACTCGCCGTCCTTCACTTCCAGGCTGACGCCTGCAAGGGCCGTGGTCTCTACTTCTTCGGTGCGGAACACCTTCGTGATGTCTTGAATCTTAATCATAGTGGTTTAATTTGATAATTTAATAACTTTCAATTTCAAACTTTCAACTCTCAACTCTCAAATTTCAACTCTCAACTCT
>JAFTEX010000094.1 GCA_017453445.1 Bacteroidaceae bacterium | reverse complement strand
GCTATCCATGCCTGTTGGATTCTTACCTTGAATGGCATCCAAAGTAGGAACCGCCGTATGCCGAACGGCACGTACGGTGGTGTGAGAGGTCGGAAAATGAAGTAGGAGGAAAACTACTTCATTTTCCTCCTACTCGATTCTCCATGTGTGGGGTCAGGCTTCCGGTTCCTTGTCCAGTGCCGAGGCGATGGCCTCCCGTGAGAGTTCCATGGCGTGCTTGATGTTCTCCGGGCCTTTGCCGATGGGGGGGATGGGTTCGTGGATGGTCATCGAGAGGCGGTGCCAGAAGACGAAGTTCACAGGCCCCCGACGGCGTGAAAGCACGTGGTAGGGGCCGTTGATGGTGATGGGCACCACGGGCATCTGCAATTCGTCGGCCAGCTGGTAGGCTCCTCGGAAGAAGGGACCCATGCGGCCCGTCAGCGTCCGTTCGCCCTCGGGGAAGACGACGAGCGACGTGCCGTGCTGCAAGACCTCCCGGGCGCGGTCGTGGGTGCGCTGGATGGCCTTTGGCCCCCGCTTGTCCACAAAGATGTGCCCGGCTTTCTCGCAGGCCTTCCCGATGAGTGGTGCCTGGCGGAGTTCCTGTTTCATCATCCACTTGAAGTTCCGTCCCAGATAGCCGTAGATGAGGAAGATGTCGAAGGCTCCCTGATGGTTGGCCACGAAGACGTAAGAAGTGCGTTCGTCAATCTTTTCGCGGCCTTCGACGTGGACGGGCAGGAACAATATGCGCATGAACCATCGGGACCAGATGCGCCCCGGCCAATAGCCCCAGAAGTGGGCGCTGCCGATGCTGCACCCGATGATGACACTCAGTGCGGTTGCCACTGTGATGGCTATCAGCAGGGGGGCGGCGATGAATAATTGATAGATGCGGTAGAGTATATTCATGACTACTATATATAATAAAATGGTGATTCAGGTAAGATTGGCGGCCAGGAACTTGCGCAGGGTCTCCACGGGCATTCCGCGCCTTTGGGCGTAGTCTCGGAGCTGGTCGTCGCCGATGTGGCCGATGGCGAAGTGGCGGGCCCTGGGGTGGGCCAGCAGCAGTCCGCTGGTGGAGGCATGCGGTCTCATGGCTCCGCTGGCCGTCAGGCGCACGCCGATGCGCTCCATCGAGAGCAGCCGGTCGATGACGAAGTTCAGGCTCTGGTCGGGCAGGGAAGGATAGCCGATGGCGGGGCGGCGGCCCACGTATTTCTCCTGTAGCATTTCTCCGATGCTCAGCCGTTCGTCGGCGGCGTAGCCCCAGATGCGGCGCCGGACTTCCTCGTGCATTCTCTCGGCTGTGGCTTCGGCCAATCGGTCGGCCAGGGTCTGGCAGAGCATGTGGCGATATGCGTCGTCGGGGTGGAGCTGCTCGATGGCCTCGTCCGCCGAGGTCGCGAACACGCCCACTGTGTCTTTCCGTCCCATGCCTTCGGGAACTACGAAGTCGGCCCAGCAGAGGCATTCCGCCTGCCCCGTGCCCTGTTGGCGCAGTGTGGGCACGACGGTCTCACGTCCTTCCGCGTCGGTCAGCACGATGTCGTCACCTCGGCTCCGGGCGTCGAAGAGTGCCACGAGGGCGTGCGTGTGCAGTCCTTTTGCCTCCAGCTCGTGCAACATGGCCTGTGCATCGTCGAACAGTTTCATGGCTTCGCCGGCCTTCGTCTGTTCCGCATCGGGGAACGAGGCCACCCAGCGGGCGCGACAAGAAGGACAGCCGTCCGTCTGCGCCACACTTCCGTATCGTGCAGGGAAATCCCATGCACTGAAGAAGTACAGCCAGTTGACGTAGGGCACCACTTCGTGGATTTCGTAGTCAATCAAAGTCACGCCCCGCGGCTCCTTCTGATTGTCGGTCGCTTCCTTCATATCGAATGCAAAGTTACGAATAAGCCCGAAGAAATGCAAATTTCTCCCCTCATCCTTTTTCCTCCGTTAGTGTCCCTTTTTTCGTTTTCCTGCGAGGCGTGGCTGGCCGTGCGGCGATGTGGAAGTCTGAAGAACGTATGCTTCCTCTGCCAACGTATGTTCGTGGGGTTTATTCCATGCGCATGGTTTAATTGAACCGTGCGCATCGTTTAATTAAACCATGCGCATGGAATAAGGATAAGCAAGTAAGGTTGGGAGCGGAAGCAAACGAAGTCCTTAACAAAAGTTGGCTAAGTTGGTTGCATTGTGGCAGTTTTTTCGTATATTTGCACGGAATAAGACCAACACGAAAAGAAAATGAAGACGAACGACGGAAAAAAAGTCATATACAGGCCCGACGTGCTGGAGTTCGTGACCGTGGGCATAGAGTTTTGCGCCTTCCTTGAGAAGTCGCAGGGAAGGCCCCGGCAGGACTTCATCGACACGATGCTGAAACTCCTGCCCCTGCTCTATGTGAAGGCACAGTTGCTGCCAGCCGTTGAGAGCGACGGCACCTTCCTGCCCACTGGGAAGGTGACCGAGCAGGACTATGACTACATACGCCGCACGGTCTACGACCTGATGCCCGACGAAGATCAGTATCTGGATGTCAGCTACGAGCGCGACATGGAGACCGACGAGACACAGTGGAAGTCGCTCTCGGAGCATCTGGCAGACATCTATCAGCCCGTCCGAAACTTTCTGGCTACGTACCAGGATGGGGTGGAGGACTGCATGACCGATGCCCTGTGGGCCGTGCGTGACCAGTTTGAACTTTATTGGGGCGAGGCACTTGTGGATGCCCTGAAGCGATTGCACCGTGTGCGCTACGCAACGGCAGATTAATCCCCTAATCTCTAATCCCCCCCCAAAAAAGAGAAGCATTGAAAACTCTTTGGAATAAATATGAAAAGGCCTGGTTGGCCGGTCTCCCCCGTGCATTGTTCGAGGGGCGCATCGTCGTGGTGCTGACGGAAGCCGAGGCGGAGCGTGCCGTGGACTTTCTGCTGAACCAGCCAATATTGGGCTTCGACACCGAGACGCGCCCCACATTCCGCCCCGGTCCGATGAACGACGTGGCGCTGTTGCAGGTGGCTACGGACGATGCCGCATTCCTCTTCCGTCTGAACCGCATCGGAGTGTGCGACCCCGTGGTCCGGCTGCTTAGTGACACGACGGTCACGAAGGTGGCCCTCTCGTGGACGGACGACACCCACCAACTCATGCGCCGCCGACGCTTCAAGATGGGAAACATCGTCGACTTGCAAGACTACGTGAAGAAGTTCGGCATCGAGGACGCGTCGCTGCAAAAACTCTATGCCAACGTCTTCGGACAGCGAATATCGAAGACGCAGCAACTCTCAAACTGGGAAGCCGACGCACTGACGACGGCGCAGCAACGGTATGCCGCCACCGATGCCTGGGCATGCATCCGGCTCTATGAGGAACTGCGGGAACTGCAGAGAACGGGCAAATGGGAACTGAAAAGACATGAAGAAACTGTATCTGAATAAAGGAAAGGAGGAAAGCCTCCGCCGCTACCACCCCTGGGTGTTCTCGGGGGCGGTGCATCACGTAGAGGGACATCCGCAGGAGGGCGACCTCGTGCAGGTCTATACCGCTGCGGATGAGTTTATAGCCGTAGGCCACTGGCAGATAGGCAGCATTGCGGTTCGTGTGCTCTCGTTCGAGGACGATCCCATCGGGCACGACTTCTGGGTGCGCCGGCTACGTGCGGCCCTGGATGTGCGCCGCTCCATCGGGGTGGCCGGCCATCCGCACAATGACACTTACCGACTCGTTCACGGCGAGGGCGACAACCTGCCGGGACTCATCGTGGACATGTACGGAAAGACCGCCGTCATGCAGGCACACAGTGTCGGTATGCACGTCAGCCGAATGGCGATTGCCGAGGCTCTGAAGGAGGTGATGGGCGATGCCCTGCAAAACATCTATTACAAGAGCGAGACCACCTTGCCCTTTAAGGCCGAGTTGGGACAGGAGAACGGCTTCATCATGGGAAGTACGCCCGATGACATTGCGGTGGAGAACGGACTCCGATTCCATATCGACTGGCTGAAGGGCCAGAAGACGGGATTCTTTGTAGACCAGCGAGATAACCGCAGTTTGGTGGAGCAATACTCTAAGGGACGTCGTGTGCTGAACATGTTCTGCTATACGGGCGGATTCAGCGTCTATGCCATGCGTGGCGGGGCCTCGTTGGTACACTCCGTGGACAGCAGTCAGAAGGCCGTGGATTTAGTGAATGCCAATGTGGAGTTGAACTTCCCTGGTGATGCCCGTCATAAGGCTTTTGCAGAGGATGCCTTCAAGTATCTGGAACAGATGGACGAGAACTATGACCTTGTGATACTTGACCCACCCGCATTTGCCAAACATCGGGATGCGATTCGTCACGCTATCAAAGGATATACCAAACTGAATGCGAGAGCAATGGAGAAGATGCCCCAGGGCAGCCTCTTGTTTACCTTCTCATGCTCACAAGCCATCAGTAAGGACCAATTCCGCATGGCAGTCTTCACGGCAGCCACTCTTGCAAGGCGAAAGGTGCGCATACTGCATCAGCTGCATCAACCTGCAGACCATCCCATCAATATCTATCACCCCGAAGGGGAATACCTTAAGGGCTTGGTGTTGTATGTAGAATAAGGGGACCTCATAACCTCAAAACCTTAAAACCTTAAAAATATGAACCTTAAAATTCGTCTAACAATTCTCAATTTCCTTGAGTTTGCCGTTTGGGGGGCCTATCTGACCTCTATGGGTACTTATCTGGCCAATGTGGGCCTGGGTTCCAACATTGGTTGGTTCTACAGCGTGCAGGGCGTTGTCAGCATTTTTATGCCCGCCCTCATGGGTATTTTAGCTGACCGTTGGATGGAGGGACAGCGTGTGTTGAGTATGTGCCACGCGCTGGCAGGCCTATTCATGATTGCAGCTTCAGCCTATGCCTATAAGGCAGGTGATGCTGTTCAGTTTGGTCCCCTCTTTGCCCTCTACACTTGTTCGGTGGCCTTCTTCATGCCCACCATTGCACTCTGTTATTCAGTGGCATACGCAGCCCTTGAGGGAGCTGGCTACGACACCGTCAAGGCCTTCCCACCCATCCGTGTATGGGGAACTGTGGGCTTCATTGTTACGATGTGGGTGGTGGACCTCACTGGGCTTCAGCCAACTCCGGGACAGTGGATGGTCAGCGGTGCGATAGGGCTTCTGATGGCTGCCTATTCGTTGACCATGCCTCGCATGGAAATCAAGAAAGACAGCGGACAGCAGAAGAGCCTCATGGAAGCCCTTGGGCTGAATGCCTTCAAGTTGTTCCTGAATCCGCGCATGGCCATGTTCTTCATCTTTGCCATGCTGCTGGGCTTCTGCCTCCAGATTTCCAACGGATATGCCAACCCCTTCATCACAAGTTTCGGCGGCATTACTGAATATGCCGATACCTTCGGTGTACAACATGCCAACATCCTCATCTCCCTGTCGCAGATGAGTGAGACGCTGTGTATCCTGCTTATACCCTTCTTCCTCTCGCGTTTCGGCATCAAGAAGGTGGTGCTCATCGCGCTGATGGGTTGGGTGTTGCGTTTCGGCTTTTTCGCCCTTGGCAATCCGGGTAGCGGTGTGTGGCTCTTCATCCTCTCGATGATTGTGTATGGTGTGGCATTCGATTTCTTTAACATCTCGGGTTCACTCTTCGTGAATCAGGAGACTGACGAGAGCATCCGTTCCAGTGCCCAAGGCCTGTTCATGATGATGACCAATGGCATAGGCGCATTTGTGGGCACATTGGTTGCGCAAGCTGTCATCAATCACTATGTTTTCGACCCCCAGGCCGCTGGTGCCAGTGGGGAAGCTGTGATTGCTGGTTGGCAGACATCTTGGTATATTTTCGCGGGCTATGCCTTCGTAGTTGCCATCTTGTTTGCTCTTCTGTTCCGAGACAATCATGAGCCCTCGAAGAATTAAGAATTGAAGAAGCTGCACTAATTGAGAATTGTGCATAATGAATTGAAATGAAGGAGGAACGCTATTTCTACCAGCCTGATATCGAACTGGGTGAACTCACTAAGGAAGACACTCAGCATGCTGTGCGTGTGCTCAGAATGAAGGAAGGCGATGAGCTGTGGCTCATGGATGGTCGGGGGGCGTTCTACCGGGCGGAAATCACCCTTGCCACCAACCACCGTTGCGCCTACCGCATCGTGGAACAAGTACCGCAGGAACGGGCTTGGCTGGGCCATCTCCACTTGGCGATGGCTCCCACGAAACTCAACGACCGCACGGAGTGGATGGCGGAAAAGGCCACGGAGATAGGGCTGGACCAACTCTCGTTCCTCGACTGCCAGTTCTCAGAGCGGCGGGTGCTGAAAACGGAGCGCATCGAGAAGATAGTCGTCTCGGCCATGAAGCAGAGCCGCAAGGCTTGGAAACCCCTGGTGGAGGAAATGGTACCGTTCCGCGACTTTGTCACGTCGGAAAGGACGGGGCAGAAGTTCATCTGCCACTGCTATGAGGACTCGCCGGCTCAGAGTTCAGAGTGCACAGTGCAGAGTTGGGGGGCAAAGCCGTTCCTGCTGAATGTGTTGCAGCGGGGGGAGGACGCGACGGTGATGATTGGTCCCGAAGGGGACTTCTCAGTCGAGGAAGTGCGTCTGGCAGAGTCTCACGGATGGAAGAGCGTTTCCCTGGGGCGCAGTCGGCTGCGCACAGAGACGGCCGCCCTCGTGGCGGTGCACCTGATGCATATCTGCAATCAAATCGAATAAAATAAAGTTTTACAACCCTTTAACCTTTCAATCGTATGAAAAAGTATGGAATCATTGCAGTGCTCGTGGCGGCTGTGGCTGCTGCCGGCGTTTGGGGATGGTCTGCACTGACCGGACGCGACGACAGTATGGCTTCCTCCCTGCCTGCCGACGTGACGATGGTAGGCCGCGTCGACCTGAAGACGTTGGTGCTGGACTATGGGCTCGATTTTGCAGACCTGAAGGATTTGCTGTTCTCTGCCAACAAAGACGAGAAAACGGGTATCAAGTTCCAGACGGCCGCCTACGTGTTTGCCTCTCAGGGCTATTTCGGAGGCATCGTCGCCCTGGAGGACGATAACGACTTTGAAGCGTTCCTGAAGAAACAGGGTTGCGAAGTCGAGGAGCAACGCGGACTCCGGTGGGCGGTGATTGAAAACAACGTGCTTCTGGGCTTCGACGACGACCGTGCGATGCTTATGGGCCCCGCCGTGGGCAGTGAACAGGACGCGCTGAGAAATACGGTGGCCACCTGTCTGAAACAAAGCGATTCGGAGAGTGGCAAGCAGTCCCGTATCTATAAACTCCTTGAACAACGTAAGGAACCTGTGGCCATCAGTTCCAACCTGAGTGCCCTGCCCAAGAAACTGCTTTCGGAATACCTCTCTTACCTGCCCGGCGACTTGTCCCTGGACGACCTGGACGTGATGGCGGGATTCACGGCCCAGAAGGAACGTCTCGGCCTGTCCTTTGCTTTTTCCTCTGAAAACGAATCGTTGAACAGGCAGATGGACAAGGTCGATAAAATCTTTGGCCAGATTGAGAGTTCGCTGGTTCGTACCACGCCGCCCAGTCCGCTGTTCCACATGGTGATGAACGTCGACGGAGAGGACTTGCTGGAGCGGCTGAGGGAAGACAAGACGCTGCGCACGGGACTGCTGGCACTCAACATGATTTTTGACCTCGATATGGTGGTGAAAAGCATTGATGGCGATGTGGCCCTGACCTGCCCTGAATACTCGGAAGAGTTGCCAAGCCTCTTGTTCCAGGCCGAAGTGGAGGACGACAAGTTCATGAAGAAGGTCAACGATTGGAACGATGCCCCCACGAAGGCCATGGGAGTGAACTTCTACAGCCAGGACAGTCATAACGCCATGTGTACGGTGGCCGGAATGCCTGTCTATTTCGGAACTCACGACGACCGCCTGAGCATTTCCAACACCGAGGCTCTGGTGAAGGCCGATGCCTATGCAGACGTGAAGGCCAAAATGGCAGACGAGATGAAGGGTAACCGGCTCTTTGCGGTGCTCAACGTGGACAAACTGCGCCCCGTCGTAGGGCAGTATGCACCAGAGAGCCAGCAATTCCTCGACCTCTTTGACCGCCTCACGCTATCGGTGCCCGACGTGCGGGAAATGCGCTTTGAACTGGTGACGCGTGAAGGAGTGGATTTGCTGCAAGTGCTGAAAGAGAAAGTAGAAGAATAGGATGGAAACCATTCGGCTTGATCATACCTTTCCCGAGGTCTTTGCCAAGCAAAACGACCTCCAGAGCGAAGTCTGGCAGCAGGATATCTCCTTTGAGCGAGGAAAACTGTATCTCGTAGAGGCCAACAGCGGTACGGGCAAGTCCTCGCTCTGCAGCTACCTCTACGGCTACCGTCAGGATTATCAGGGAATGATATCCTTCGACGGGCAGAACATCCGCAACCTCCGTATGAGCGACTGGACACGTCTGCGCCAGCGCCACCTGAGCCTGATGTTCCAGGAACTTCGCCTGTTCCCGGAGTTGACGGCCATGGAGAACGTGCAGATAAAGAATCGGTTGACGGGATTCAAGAAACGGAAGGAAATCGTTGCCTGGTTCGAAGAACTGGGCATTGCCGACAAGGTGGACGCGCGCCTGGGCCTGATGAGCTTCGGGCAGCAGCAACGTGTCGCCATGATGCGTGCCTTGGCCCAGCCGTTCGACTTCCTGCTCGTTGACGAGCCCATCAGCCATCTCGACGACCAGAACTCCCGCGCGATGGCCGACATCATGATTGAAGAGGCCACCCGTCAGGGGGCCGCTGTCATCGTCACCAGCATCGGCAAACACATGGAACTTCACTATGATAAAATATTAAAGTTGTAGCATGTATCTTATTTGGAAACTTCTCCGTCAGCATATCAGCGCCCTCCAGTTGCTGGGATTCTTCCTGGCCAATCTGCTCGGCATGCTCATCGTCCTGCTCGCCTTTCAGTTCTACAAGGACGTGCGCCCCGTCTTCTCACAGGAGGACGGCATCATCCGCAACGACTACCTCATCGTCTCGAAGCGCATCTCCACGGTGGGACTGGGCTCCACGGCCTTCTCGGAGCGTGAGATGAAAGAACTGGAGAGCCAGCCGTTTACGAAAAGCATCGGTGCCTTCACCGCCAGTCAGTACAAGGTGGCCTGCTCTGCGGGTATCGACGGCGTGGCGCGTTTCGGTACGGAAATGTACTTTGAGTCCGTGCCCGACCGTTTCGTGGATGCCGACAAGAGTCAGTGGCACTTTGCAGAGGGAGACCATCTGGTGCCCATCATCCTCCCACGCAGTTATCTGGCCATCTACAACTTCGGGTTTGCCCAGAGTCGTTCGCTACCCAAGCTCTCAGAGGGTGTCG
>JAFTEX010000093.1 GCA_017453445.1 Bacteroidaceae bacterium | reverse complement strand
TTTCAATTTTCAATTTTCAATTTTCAACTTCCTAAAACTCCACCGCCACCATGCCCGATACGTTGATGCCCGGTTCGGGCACGTCGATGAGGCGATAGTAGCTGGTGTGGTCGTAGTAGCGACGATTGAGCAGGTTTTGGGCCAGCAACGTCACTTTCAGCAGTTTTGACTGGCCGAGGTGGAAATCCTTGCCTGCCGAGAAGTTCAGCGTCCAGTGCCCGTCGGTGGGTTTCTCGGGCGGCACAATCTCGTCCTGCCGGCCCACGATGTGGGCGTTCAGGCCCACGTAGCCCTTGCCCTTCCAGTCATACAGATAGCGCAGACCCACGGTGGTCGACCAAGGGGTGGAGAAGGGTAGGGAGTAGCCCTTCTTCTGGCCCGACTGCTGACGGGCATACAGGTATTCGC
This sequence comes from Bacteroidaceae bacterium, assembly GCA_017453445.1. GTDB lineage: Bacteria > Bacteroidota > Bacteroidia > Bacteroidales > Bacteroidaceae > Physcousia. Next base: position 11,132 of record JAFTEX010000093.1, on the reverse strand, counting down.
CCTGTGCCTCGGCCTCCCAGTGTGGCGTGATGCGCCAAGCCAGCTGCGCCTCCATGCCCCAACGCAGGACGCGAGCCTGCGTGTATTCGTAGAGTTGCAGTCCCTCGACGTACTGCGCCGTGGGGTTGAGGTAGATGTAGTTAGGGAAGTAGTTCACGAAGGGATTCAGTTCCACGTTCCACCTGTCGTTCTCCCAGAATACACCGCAGTCCAGTTGGTACGACTCCTCCGGGTCGAGGTCGGCATTGCCGCGCTCGTAACGGAAGATGTGATAGTTCACGCCGTCGGCTCCCAGTTCCTTAGGTATGGGCGTGCGGAAACTCTTCCCTACGTTCATCTTCAGCACCCACTGGCCGAGGCTGTAGTTGAGGCCAGCCGACCATGTGAAGCTGTTAAAGTGGCGCACGCAATTGGCCGACCGCTCCTTATACACCGAGTCGCCCGCCGCAGTGGTGGGTATCTTGAACCAATCGCTGTAGCTGCGGATGTGGGTGCGCTGGTGGTCGTAGCGCACGCCGGCGTTCAGGACGAGCCGTTCGTTCACTTCGTAGCGCTCGATGGCGTAGAGACCGAGGCCTGTGGTCTCAAAGTCGGGGAGGATGAACCCCCAACCGTCGCGTCGGTTGCGTTGGTGCTCGGTCGTGAGCCCCACGCGCAGCGTGTGGTGCGTGGCCGGAGTGTAGCGCAGAGCCAGTTGTCCCGTGTAGGTGTCTTTGCGGAACTCGCGCTCCAGCGTGCCGCCGGGCATGGGCATGTAGCCGTGCGATACGGGTTCGGAATGCTCCTGGCGCAGATTGCGCTGGTAGGCCAGGTTGGCCTCCAGGTTCCACTTCGGCCCGAACCATGTCGAATGGCTCTGTACCTTCAGGTGATTGACCCATTGGTGAGGCAGGTCGATGTCGCGTCGCGAGCGGTCGTAGTCGATGTCCGAGAGACGTACCTCCAGTCCGTGGGCATCGGCGAAGAAACCGCTCTTGGAATAAGAGTCCGAGATGCGCAAATCCGTGTGGAAGCGTCGGCCCAGATAGCCCAGCATCAGGCTGCCGTCGCGCTCGCGCCCTGCCGTGTTGCGCAGTCGCTGCTTGTGCAGCCGTATATAATAGGAATAGTACTGGATGCTGTCCGTCGGCACGCTGTAGTCGGCATAGTCGGTGAGCGTCACGTTGGCACGGTAGAAGAAACGCCCCGTGCGCCCGCCTACCTTGGCCGACAGGCCCACCTGCCCGTTATTGGACCGGCCGAACAACTGCACCGCTCCCTCCAGGCGTTCCGTGGGCAGATAGTTGGCATAGAGGTCGAGCACGCCGCCTATGGCGTCCGAACCATGTGCCAGCGAGGCCGGCCCCTTGACCACCTCCGCACGGTCGATGGCAAACTGGTCGACCTCCAGCCCGTGGTCGTCGCCCCACTGTTGTCCCTCGTGTTTGATGCCATTTTCGCACACGACTACGCGGTTGAAGCCCAGTCCGCGTATGATGGGTTTCGACTGTCCGCTGCCTATGCTCATGGCCTTTACGCCAGGCAGGGCCTCCAGCGTCTGCATCAGACTGCCGGAGAAGTGCTCCTGCATATAGTTGCGGCCCACCTGCACGCTGGCCAGCGACGACTTCATCTGTGCGTCGTGGTGCGAGTGTCCGGCCACGGTGACGGCATCCATTACTACCGTCGTGTCGGCCATGGCACATGAGAGGAGTGCCGTGGCCAGAAGGCTTGTAATCATATATGAATCTTGTGATTTCCTGATGTGCTGATATGGGCCCGACGCGTCGCGCCGGGGCGTGTTGACTGTCGCTTCAACACACAGGAGGGGCGCGAGGGGCATGGGCGCCCGTTGGCAGTGTGACCAATCCCTCCGTCCTTTCCTGCGACATGCTCAGTATGCGGCATTCGGGTGCGGTGGCAACGACCGACGACGAGCGGAGGAACGTCAAATGCAGAATCTGGCACAGCACACAGTCGTGCATGGCCGCCTTGGCCTTGGCCACGTGGCTGCCGTGTACCTTGTGGTGGGCGGTACACTGCCGGCACTCCTCCTGCGTCTCATGCCCGTAACGATGGACGTGAGCCGACGAAACCAGAAGCATGGGCAGAAACACCGCCAGCAGCAACCAGGCTGATATAGACCTCCTTACATTCAGTTCCACGGGTGCAAAGGTACGATTAAGTGAGTGAAATGCCAAATATATTTGTGCATTTCCGAACGTGAGTACCTAAAACCGAAGGTTAAAGGTACGATTAAGTGAGTGAAATGCCAAATTTCTTCGAAATAAAGTTTCTTCAGGCGAACAAGTTCGGAGTCTTTGTGCATTTCCGAACGTGAGTACCTAAAACTACCTCCGGGGGCATCCCCTTCCATGTCGTCACCATGCCCCGCCACGGACATGCCATCATCGTGACTACGGTAACGCTTGTCCCCTCATGGAGAATAAGATGACCGACGGAGATAAAAACAGGCAGCTCGGCACCGAGTCGCCCTGTGAGAAAGGAAAAAAAACGGCTCATCCGTACACTTTATTCACAATAATTCCGTATATTTGTAGCGATTTATAAGAACAACCTAAATAATTACATATTAATAAACACAAAAATCACTATGAAATTCCTTACAGACGAGAAACTTGTGATTGTAGGAGCCGGCGGCATGATTGGCTCCAACATGGTACAGAGCGTGCTGATGCTGGGCTTGACCCCCAACATCTGCCTCTACGACATCTACGAACCCGGCGTGCACGGCGTATACGACGAGATGTGCCACTGCGCCATCCCCGGTGCCAACATCTGCTACACCGTTGACCCCAAAGAAGCCTTCACCGGCGCCAAGTACATCATCTCCAGCGGCGGCGCTCCCCGTAAGGAGGGCATGACCCGCGAGGACCTCTTGAAGGGCAACTGCCAGATAGCAGCCGACTTCGGCGAGAACATTAAGAAGTACTGCCCCGACGTGAAGCACGTGGTCGTTATCTTCAACCCCGCCGACGTCACCGCACTGACAGCCCTCATCCACTCGGGCCTGAAGCCCAACCAGCTCACCTCGCTGGCCGCACTGGACAGCACCCGTCTGCAGCAGCAACTGGCACAGGAGTTCCATGTACAGCAGGACAAGGTGACCAACGCCTACACCTACGGTGGCCACGGCGAACAGATGGCCGTATTTGCCAGCAAGGCACTCATCGACGGCAAGCCCCTGTGCGAACTGCCCCTCTCGGCTGAGCGCTGGGCCGAAATCAAGCACATGACCACCCAGGGTGGCTCGAACATCATCAAGCTGCGCGGCCGCTCCTCGTTCCAGAGCCCTGCCTACCAGGCCGTGAAGATGATTGAGGGCGCCATGGGCGGCGAACCCTTCCGCTGGCCTGCCGGCTGCTATGTCAACTGCGACAAGTGCGGCTTCAAGAACGTGATGATGGCCATGCCCACCGTTATCGACAAGGACGGCGTGCACTTCACCGCTCCCGAAGGCACTCCCGAAGAAATGGCTGCCCTGCAGGCCTCCTACGAGCACCTGCAGAAGATGCGCGACGAAATCATCTCGTTGGGCATCATTCCCGCCGTTGCCGACTGGGGTAAGGACAATCCTAACCTCTAATACGCGCGCGTATAATAAAATAGGTATATATGAAGAGGGCTGCATCTCCCGAAAATGGGGAATGCAGCCCTCTTTTTGCGCTTCAGAACCTGCTGCTGTAAAGAATATTTACTTTTTGCCTATTTCGCCTTATTATGGGTTTCAGATAAGATTACTATGCTTAGGCGGATAACCTTAGTAACCTTATCGCCCTAACCTTAGTAATCTTATGCCCGTAAGCATAGTAACCTTGTTTAGGGGGCGATGGGTAATGTAAAGAATTTTCTCATAAATTCCCACCCAGGCCTTTCGCTTCCATTCATCCTTCGCCTCCCCGTGGAGTCCTTCGGCGGATTGATTTGTTAACTTTTTGGGCTTATTTTTAATATTTTCGTAACTTTTTTCTTAAAAAAACGCAGTAAATGAAAATTTATATGTACCTTTGCAGTCGATTTGGTCATTTTTGTATTTCTTACTGATGGAAGAACCTATGTGTAGGGCGGAAATTACGGAACCAAAAGTGACATAAGGTGTTAGGTAAAAAGATTAAGAAAACGGTAAACAAATTTAATTTTACAACTTTACAACTATGAAGAAATTCTACACATGGATTCTGCTGCTTGTAGCCTTCCTCATGGGCACTTCCCTGACGGGACGGGCACAGACCACCGACGTGAGCAACAAGTTCTCGGCCTCGACGCTGATGTTCCTTGACGAGCGTGACGGGAACATCGAACTGCCAAAGTTGCATGAGAAACGGACACTTACGGCACAGCTCCAGGCTTTGCCCGGAGTGGATAAGAACCTCTCCACACGTGTGCGGAAACGTACTATTGCCGAAACCGAGATGGTTGGCGGTGTGAAGATGATTTCCGCCTTTGTCGGTGTCAGTGACAACAATTTCGCAGCACTGGAGAGTCTGGGTGTGCAGATTGAAGCAAAGTTTGATAAACTTGCCACCACGCTCATCCCTGTTGACAAAATTGAAGAAGTCGCAGCTCTGAGCAACGTTACGAAGATTGAAGTGGCCGAGATTCTGGAACCTCAGACCGACCGCGCACGTACCGTCACTCAGGCCATTGATGCCATGACAAATTCTACGGCAGCAAAGGCTCTTGGGCTGACATCTCCCTATACGGGCAAGGGCGTCATCCTCGGCATCATTGATACGGGTATCGACTTCCAGCACATTGCCTTCAAGGACAAGAGCGGCAACAGCCGTATTGTGCGTGCCTATAAACTTTCGGGCACTAACAGCACGAGCCTGACGACCTATTCTTCGGCATCGCAGATTTCAGGTCTTACCTACGACACTAACGATGGCGACCACGGTACGCACACCTCCACTACGGCAGGTGGCTCCAGCGTGGTGGTCAATGGCACGACGGTGACCGTTACCGACGACCATGCCAATGCCACCTACGGCGGTATGGCTCCCGAGGCCGACCTGGTGATTGCCGGTCTGAGCAGCCTCTACACGACCTCCATCGGTACGGCCATCCAGAATATCTGCAACTATGCTGATCAGGTGGGCAAACCCTGTGTCGTCAGCCTCAGTCTGGGGTCGCAGGTCGGTCCCCACGACGGTACGGGCAGCATTGCCAGCATCGTGAACCAGTATGCCGGCAACAACCACATCATCGTCTACGCGGCCTCCAACGATGGCATGCGTTCGGCTCCCTTTGTGGAAATGGGTACGTCCAATGGCGGCGGTATGTACGCCAGTGCCACGTCTACCAGCTCTAAGCCCATGATTGTCAACGTGCAACGCTCGTTCTCCAATGCCGACGGCAATGTGGAGATGCTGATGCCCACCATCATTGCATACGCCCGCACGGCTGGTGTGCCCACCTCGCTGAAATTCCATGTAGTGAATGTGAAGACGGGTGCCATTGTTTATTCAAGTTCTGCCTATTCCTCCAGCACCACCATCAGCGTGACGGGTACTACTGGACTGGCTCAGTATTTCAAGTCCTCTTCAAGTTATAATAACCAGTATGGTGACGCGGGAGCCATTCGTCTGATTCGCACACAGGACACGAACAACAGTAAGTACTACTGGCAGATTTATTGCCCCATCATGCTCTCCACCAGCTATTCTGACAGTGATGGCGATGACGTATATAATAGCGACTATGCTTTCTGTGTCTCTGTCTATCCTACCAGCACGACCGCTTCTACCGTTATCGACATGTGGGAAAACTATGCAAGCTGGTTCGGTACAGATTTGAACATCACGGGCAACTACACCTATGCGAAGGGTAACGACGAGTGTTCGGTGAGCGACAATGCAACGTATAGCAAGGTTATTTCCGTAGGTGCCTACGTGACGAAGAACTCTATTACCGACTACAGCGGTACGACTCACGATTGGAGCAGCGAATACCCCAATATTGGCGACCATGCTTCCTTCTCGTCTTGGCAGACAGCCGGTTATGGTCCCTTGGGAACTGCACTGCCCCACATCAATGCCCCTGGTGCACGTATTGTGGCTGGTGTGAACCATTACCACACCACGTCGGTTGACGACTACAGTTACTATGGTGATGACTATTCTACCGACCTCGTGGTGAACAGCACCACCTATCCCTATGCCGCCATGGAGGGAACCTCGATGGCCACTCCTTGCGTCTCGGGTATCATCGCTCAGTGGCTGCAAGCCTGTGTGGAGGCAGGTAAGACCCCGACTCCCGACTACATCAAGGAAGTCATGGCCGCCACATGGGACACTGACCAGTGGACCAACGGCACGGGCAGCGGTGCCCACGGGGCCAAGACCTTCGGTACGCATGGTAAGATTAATGCCATCAAGGGTCTTCAGTACATTCTCGGGACGAATGCCGACCCCACCATCACGGCTGACCCCACGAGCGTGACCTTCACGAATGCCTACGCCACCAAGGCTTACACCCAGACGATAAACGTGACGGGTGTGAACCTCACGGGCAACATCGCTGTAGCCAAGTCGGGCAGCAGCGTCTTCACCGTGGACAAGACCAGCGTCACCCAGTCGGGCGGCAATGCTTCGGCCACCATCACCGTCACCTATAAGCCCACGGCTGCCGGTACGCAGACGGGAACCTTGACGTTGACTAGTGCAGGTGCAGAGACGGTTACCGTAGCCCTCAGCGGTACGGCCAAGGCTGCTACGCCTACCGTAAGTGTCGTCGTTGACAACGATGAGGAGAACCCCATCCAGAGCGAGGCCACGTTGACCTTCTCGGCCATGACAAACGAGACGGCCAGCAAGACCTTCAACGTGAAGGGCATCTTCCTGACGGGTAACATCACGGCCACCCTGACCGACGCAAACGGCGTGTTCAGCGTCAATCCCGGCTCGGTATCTGCTACCGCTGCTGAGAGCGGTGTGGACGTGACCGTATCTTTCACCTCTGCTACCGAAGGAAACTTCACGGGCACCGTAGTGCTGACCAGCGCAAGCTCTAACACCGTGACGCTCCACCTGACGGCCACAGCTCAGGACGGCGGCAAGGCCAGCGACGCATGGCTCGACATCGCGAAGTATGCAACGATAGACGATGCCGGCTGGAATACTTCCTATGTGAACAATCTGTACAAGTACACGGAATACGCCGACAGTGAGTGTGCCTGGCTGACCCTCCCCGTCTACGGTGGATTTGTGGGTGTGTACTATAACTCCCATCCTCAGGCTTGGATAGAGAGCAGCCTCGGCACGTCGAACACCTATGGCGGTACGACGTGGACAAATACCGCATCGGCCACCAACCCGTTCCAGGGCAGCAGTGCCTACTTCACCACGGCAACGGCCCGTGCCATCGGCTACAACAGCCGCACGAATACCGCCGTGCGCACCGTCTCCTTCTATGTGACGAATACGACGGAGGTTCGCCTGAACGGAACGGGCCGCAGCGGTGTTAGCGCCACATATCCTGCCTCTCTGCGGGTATATGAGTGTACGAAGAACGCAAACGGCACGGTGACAGCCTCCACGACGGCCACTGTGAACCAGACCAGCACTTCTACCACGACCTTCACATTGTCCGGGACGGGACTTGATGCCACCAAGATATACAAGGTGGAGTGCAGCATCTATCGCGGCTATCTCTATGAGGTTGCCTTCAAGACTCCGATTACGGTGAATCCCGAACTGACTGTCAGCCCCACTTCGCTCTCATTCTCTACGATGGTTGGCACACCAGCTCAGCAGACGTTCACGCTGACGGGCAAGGGCCTGACGGGCAACGTGACGGCCACGGTGAGCGGCGAGGGCTTCACGGTAAGTCCCACGAGCATGACGGCCGCTCAGGCCAAGGCCGGCCAGACCCTCACGGTGACCTACAATCCTTCGGCACGCGGTTCGCACACCGGCACGGTGACGCTGTCGAGCGCAGGCGCCACGAGCGTAAGTGTGGCTCTCACGGGTGAAGCCATGCCTGCGTACTTTGACCTGACGGTATCGAAGTATGGCCTTTCGACCATGTATCTCGATTTCCCCGTGACCATCCCCTACGATGACTTTGAAGACTTGTTGGGCGTGTATACAGTGAAGTCCATCGTAAACGGTGAACTCCGTCTGGCTCGTCTGAACCGCAATATCCCTGCTAATACAGGTGTCATTGTACAAGCCAATTCTGGTACCTATCGTTTCCCCACAAACACGGGAACGGTGACGGCTCTGACGTATGAGAATCAGTTGCAGGGCGTGGTTGAAAATACTCCGAAAAACGATATCCTGGCTACAGCACCTGCGGGTACGTCAATTTATACGTTGGGTCTTGGCCCCAGTGGTTACGTAGGCTTCTATCGCTTCTCCGGTGCCACCGTCCGTGCCAACTCTGCCTACATCCTTTACGACGAGTCTGCCGCAGGCGTGAAGGGCCTGACGGTTGTCTTCGAGGACGGCACGACGGCCATTCAGCCCACCAGGGTTGAAGAAGAGGGCGACGGCGCATGGTACACCGTCCAGGGTGCTCGCCTCGGCGGTAGTCCGAAGACGCGTGGCGTGTACATCCACAATGGCAAGAAGGTATTGGTAAAGTAAAAGAGAGTAGGAGAGAACGGTATGATGAAAGGTAAAAAGTATGTGAAACCCCAGACAGAGGTCGTGGCCACGGTATCCCTTGCCGAACTGATGATAACCATCGGCGGTGGGTCCACGGACATGAATCTCGCCCGGGAGGAGAATCCCTTCGACGACGTTGCTTGGTCGGACGACGAGGACGGCGGAGGAGAAAACTTCTGGGAGGACTGATACAATCCATGTTCTCTATACAAAAAGCCTCTTCCCTCGTGGAAGGGGCTTTTAGTTTGACGGCCAGGGGGATTCAGACCTTGCATAAAAGGCACGGTAAAAGTTGCAAATTGTTACAAAAAGTAGTATCTTTGCACAACAGAAGAACCATAAATGCGGATATGAAAGTAATAGAGACTGCACGTAAGTATGTGAAACCGCAGGCGGAAATTGTAGCGACGATATCCCTTGCTGAGCTGATGATTCCCATTGGCGGTGGCTCTACGGGCATGAACTTGGTTCGTCGGAAAAATGTTTTTGAGGAAGAGGATATATGGGAAGATGCTGAAACTGATAACGTTTTTTGGGCATATTAATCTTATTTTTTACCTCTCTTTCGACCTTTCTCGCTGCCATTTTTCTTCATGCGAACAAAAAGAGAGCCCGAAAGTTTGGAGAATCCGAAAAAAGGGTGTAACTTTGCAGCCGCTAATAATAGCCACTGCCATGAGAATGTGAAATTGGTAAACATATAAACATAAAAATAGAAAAGAAAATGATTGTAGTACCTGTAAAAGAAGGCGAGAACATCGAACGCGCCCTGAAAAAATTTAAGAGAAAGTTTGAAAAGACTGGTGTCATGAAGGAACTCCGTGCCCGTCAGCAGTTTGACAAGCCCTCTGTCTTGAAGCGCCTCGCAAAGGAACGCGCCATCTACGTTCAGCAATTGAACCGCGTAGAGGAGTAAGCGCGTGTGGACGGATGCCTTCCTCACGTATCTGGCAGCAGAACGCAATCGCTCTCGTCTGACTATAGAGACCTATCGGACTTGCCTGGAGGAGTTTTATCAATATATAAAGGCGAAAGATGAGTCTCTGAGTTGGAAAACTCTGGATCAGGATGTGGTGCGTGACTGGATGGTCGATTTGATGGAGGGGGGCGAGTCTCCCCGTACCATATGCAAGAAACTGAGCGCACTAAAGACCTTCTATAGGTTCTTGTTGCAAAGGGGATTGGTGAGTGGTGATCCCGTGCGTTCGTTGCAGGGCCCCAAGAAAGATAAGCCTCTTCCGGCATTCGTGCGTGAACAGGAAATGGACAAACTCTTGGATGGGGGATTCTTTGATAAGACGTTGAGGGGGCAGCGAGACCGTTTGATAGTGCTGATTCTCTATTCGACAGGCTTGAGACGGGCGGAACTTAATGGGCTGAATTGGACGGATGTTGATTTCTCTCGCAGGCTGTTGAAGGTGACGGGGAAAAGAAATAAACAGCGGATGGTGCCGTTTGGCGATGAACTGGAGGCTGCGTTGCGAGAGTATCGGGATGCCTTGAGGGAACAATCGGGAGGTGAACTGAATTCGCAGGCCGTACTTGTGAATTTGAAAACGGGAGAACGCTTGTCGGTATACCAAATATATGGGATTGTGAGACGAAGCCTCTCGTATGTGACTACACAAAAGAAACGTTCGCCCCATGTCCTGCGTCACTCTTTTGCGACAGCGATGCTTAATAATGATGCCAATTTGCAATCGGTGAAAGAACTGCTGGGGCATGCGAACCTTGCCACGACGGAGATATATACACATACGACTTTCGAAGAATTAAAGCGAATGTATAATCAGGCTCATCCCAGAGCCAAATAAAAAACAAACGATTATGGATATCAAGATTCAGGCGATTAACTTTGAGGCAACAGAGAAGTTGCACGACTATGTACAGAAACGACTCTCTAAGCTGGCCAGGTTCTGTGGCGAGATTGAACGGGTGGATGTGTCGTTGAAAGTTGTAAAACCTGAGACCGCGATGAATAAGGAAACTTCGGTCCGTTTGACAGTTCCAGGAAACGACCTCTTCTCTCAGAAAGTGGCTGATACGTTTGAAGAAGGTGTGGATTTGTGCGCAGAAACACTCACTCGCCAGCTGGAAAAATATAAGGAAAAACAGAAAAATCGCTAAAAAGTGGCTGAAACTTTTGGAGATTTCATAAATAATACCTAATTTTGCAGCCGATTAGTGGACGTAGGCCTTGCGTCGGCGTGCAATTTGCCTCTTTAGCTCAGTTGGCCAGAGCACGTGATTTGTAATCTCGGGGTCGTTGGTTCGAATCCGACAAGAGGCTCAGAAAATGAAAGGGGTGGTTACCAGAGTGGCCAAATGGGGCAGACTGTAAATCTGCTGGCTTACGCCTTCGGTGGTTCGAATCCATCACCACCCACAAACTTTAGAGATGCGGAAGTAGCTCAGTCGATAGAGCACTAGCCTTCCAAGCTGGGGGTCGCGGGTTTGAGCCCCGTCTTCCGCTCTCAAGGCGAAAAAGAAGTGACGCTGCTTTAGCTCAGTGGTAGAGCGCAT
>JAFTEX010000012.1 GCA_017453445.1 Bacteroidaceae bacterium | reverse complement strand
GGCTATCCATGCCTGTTGGATTCTTACCTTGAATGGCATCCAAAGTAGGAACCGCCGTATGCCGAACGGCACGTACGGTGGTGTGAGAGGTCGGAAAATGAAGTAGGAGGAAAACTACTTCATTTTCCTCCTACTCGATTGCCCCAAATTCTCGTTTCCAGTTCGATTTCCGCGGGAAACGATGGGACTTGGCACTTTTTTTAGTATATTTGTGGCGTGAAATACCATGTACACGATGAAAACGACCTATTTTAGAATCTGGAGCCTGCTGATGCTCCTGTTGCCGGTGACGGCGAAAGCCCAGACCGAAATCTTCCGTACACGCACCACTGCGGACATTCCCTATCGCATCCCGGCCATCGCCACAGCCAAGGACGGCAGCGTGGTGGCAGTGGCCGACTACCGCTTCTGCCGCAGCGACATCGGGGCCGGACGCATCGATTTCCATTTTCGCCGTTCGGCGGATAACGGGCAGTCGTGGGGCAACATCTACATTCCCGTGACGATGCAGGGCGACGGCGACCTTACCCCTGGCCATCAGGAGGCCGGTTACGGTGATGCCGCATTGGTGGCTGACCGTAAGAGCCCGCGCATGTTGTTGCTCTGCTGTTCGGGCGGTCCGCTTTTCGGCTACAGCACCACGGAACACCACCAGGGCATGGCCCGATTCCGCAGCGAGGACGGGGGAGTGACATGGGGAGAGCCGGAATACATCGGCGAGCAAACGGTCTACCAGCGTCTGGCCAAGAGCAAGTACGGCCCCATCAAGGGGTGGTTCGTGGGCAGCGGACGCATCATGCAAAGCCGTAGCGTCAAGACGGGGAAATATTACCGTCTGTATTGTGCCGGCATGTCGCGAGGCGACAAGGGAAATGCCAACTGGGTGCTCTACAGCGACGACTTCGGCCAGACGTGGAATTTCCTGGGTGGTGCGGACACACCACCTATTCCCGGCGGAGACGAGGCTAAGTGCGAGGAACTACCCGACGGACGGGTGCTGCTGAGCAGCCGTGCCTGGGGGGGGCGATTCTACAACATCTTCACCTATTCAAACAAGAAAAAAGGTAAGGGACACTGGGGCGAACATGCCTTCAGCGGAAAGGACAACGGAGGTGTGGCGGCCGAAAAGAACTCCTGTAACGGTGAGGTGATGGTGGTGCCCGTTGTGCGCAAGTCGGACGGCAAGAAGATGCATCTCTTGCTGCAGAGTGTTCCGCTGGGGCCGGGACGCACCCGTGTGGGCATCTACTACAAGGAACTCGCCGCGCCGGCCGACTATGCCACGCCGCAGGCCGTGGCCGCAGGGTGGGGCGGACCTTTCCAGGTGACGGAAAAACCATCGGCCTACAGCACTATGACGCTTCAGCATGACGGCTCGCTGGGATTCTTCTACGAAGAGGAAACCCACTGTGCAGCCTCCGGGGGCGGCTACACCATGATGTATCGCCGGCTGTCGGTGGACGACATAACGGAAGACCGCTACCGCTACGGGACAAAGTGATTCAGTAAAGAACAAAAAATTAAGAATAACAGATATGAAAAAGACTAACATCGCCCTGCTGCTACTTGGCACACTGCTCAGTGTGCAGTGTACCAAACAGCAAACGACGGAAGAGGAAGTGAACGATTCCACCACGCCCCTCCACCTGTTGAAACCCGATTACAAGATTCCCTACGGGGAGACTGACAAGGAAGGCGTGCGTGCCGCCTTGGACCGCATCTTCCGCTACGTTGATGCCCAGACCCCATGCGCCGTGAAGGACGACGGGACGCTGGAGCGCGGTGCCTTCCGCATCGGTTCCTACGAGTGGGGCATCACCTATCAGGCCCTGCTCGCAGCCGCCAAGGTCACTGGTGACCAGAAGTACAGCGACTATGTAAAGACACGCTTTGACTTCATCGCTGAGGTGGCTCCCAAGTTCCGTGGGCAGGAGGAATGTGAGGACGCACAGATGGAACAGATTCTCCATCCCCGTGCCCTCGACGACTGTGGCACCATGTGTACGGCCATGATGAAATATCTCGGCAAGGAGCAAGGAGCAGGGGGCAAGAGTGATGGCGGTGCCTCTCAAGATGCTTCTCAGGCAGAGGATGCGCCCTCCAGCGCGGCCCCATCCCTGCAGCCCGTCATCGAGAACTACTTCGACTTTGTGGAGAACGGCCAGTACCGTCTGGCAGACCGCACCTTTGCCCGTCACCGTCCCCAGCACAACACCGTCTGGCTCGACGACATGTACATGGGCATCCCCACCATCGCCTACCGCGGTGTCTATACGGGCGACGGACGCTTCTTCGACGAGGCGGCCACCATGTACAAGAACTTCGTCAGCCGCATGTGGGTGCCCGAGAAGGGCATCTACCGCCACGGCTACGTAGAGGGACTGCAAGACCAGCCCACCTACCATTGGGCACGAGCCAACGGGTGGGCCTTGCTCACCACCGTCGAACTGCTTGACATGATTCCCCAGGACCACCCCGACCGCCCCTTCATCCTCGAACAGCTCCGTCGCCATGTGCGCGGACTGGCTCAGTACCAGTCGAGCGAAGGCTTCTGGCATCAGCTCCTCGACCGTTCCGACTCCTATCTTGAGACCTCGGCCACGGCCATCTACACCTACTCGATTGCCCATGCCGTCAACGAGGGATGGCTCGAAGGCATCACCTACGGCCCCGTGGCCCAACTCGGTTGGAACGCTCTGGCCACTCAGATTACCGAAGACGGCCGCGTCCAGGGCACCTGCGTCGGTACGGGCATGGCCTTCGACCCGGCCTTCTACTACTATCGTCCCGTTTCTGCCGCAGCCGCTCACGGCTATGGCCCTGCCATTTGGGCCGCTGCCGAGATGCTCCGCCTGCTCGACACATGGCATCCGCGTACCAACGACTCCGGCCTCCACTACTACGAGCAGGAGCAGACCAACCCCAGCCCCCTCTTCTACCTGACCGAGGACGGACAGGGCGAGGCTGTGAAGTAGCTGCGAGGAAAGCCTCCCTGCGGCCTCAGGCTCCTATGCCTATTCCCCGAACCTTATTTCCTTACGTTTATTCCATGCGCATGGTTTAATTAAACCGTGCGCATGGAATGATTAAACCATGCGCATGGAATAAGCATAAGGACGTATGCTTCAGTTCCCAAGCTTACTTGTTTCGCATTTTCATTGGAATAAGTTTGGCAGTTCGCTCGCTTATTCGTAACTTTGCACCATGCTGTTGCCACAGATGTCAGCGGACAGGCGGCAGTACCTTATTGGAATATTAACACGCGTTTGCTGTTATTCGGAAAAGCCTTACGAATCTCGCAAATTCTATAAGAACTAAACCGAAAGAATAACAAGTAAGCGTCTGTGCGTAAGCATGGGCGTGACTTGTCCGGTTTAGTAGGCATGCGAGAGCCTGTAAGGCATGGATGAGAATATCGTTCATGCTTCTTTTGTGCTCTGCCCGTGCCTACGCCCACTCCGAAGAGATAAGCAACGCCATGAAACGCATAGTGAATGGCTCACAAAAACCTTAATGCCGCAAAAGAGGCAAAGAAGGACGAGTTTTATACACAACTCGTGGACATAGAGAACGAACTGCGCCACTATCGGGAGCACTTCCGCGATAAGGTGGTGCTGTGCAACTGTGATGACCCCTACGAGAGCAACTTCTTTAAGTACTTTGCCCTGAACTTTAATGCTCTGGGGCTGAAGAAACTGATAGCCACCTGTTACAACGGTTCGCCGGTAATGGGTGATGAACTGATGTTGGACTTCGGGGACTTCACTGGGGAGCCCAAGAAGATAGCCTACAAGGTGGAGATAAGTGAGGTGAAGGATGTGAACGGCGACGGGGTGGTGAACCTTGCCGATGTGCAGTATCTGCTAAAGAACGACAAGAATGTGCTTTCTCTGCTTCAGGGCAGTGGCGACTTCCGTTCGCAGGAGTGCGTCGAACTGCTGAAACAGGCGGACATCGTCTGCACCAATCCTCCGTTCTCCCTCTTCCGCGAATATGTGGCGCAACTGATAAAGTATGACAAGAAGTTCCTGATAATAGGACATCAAAATGCAATAGGTTACAAAGAAATTTTCCCTCTCATTCAAGACAGTATGCTTTGGATTGGATATGGATTTAAGGGTGGAGTTGGACATTTCTATTCTACCTACAAAGATACGGCCGCAGCAGGTGACCATAGAGAAGGAATGATAAGAGTGTCTGGAGTCCAATGGTTTACCAATCTTGAAACAAAGAAACGGCATGAAGAACTTGTTTTATTCAAAACTTACAATGAAACAGAATATCCAAAGTTTGAAAATTATAATGCTATCAATGTAAATAAAACCGCAGATATTCCTTGTGATTATGATGGTGCAATGGGTGTTCCTATTACATTCATTGATAAATACAATCCTGACCAATTTGAAATTATAGGGTTGGGTATTGCAAATCTTGGCTTAAGTGTTGGAGTAAAGCCATACAAGCCTGAACATAAAAAATATAGGAAAGAAGTGCAACGCAGAGGTGCAGTTGACGGAGATTTATATATGATGAAGGGTGAAGAGGTAGTTGTTCCTTATACGCGAATCTTAATCCGCAGAAAGCAATAACTCATGCACACCAAAGAAGTCATTAGATACATTACATATAATTAAGTAATAACAATATGGAAATTGAACAAATAAAGGTGACCATTCGCGACCTGACGGCAGGGTACGAGGACAACGAAGAACTGGGTGTGAGGGGCTACGGCGGTCTGTTGGACATCCGTCCGCCCTATCAGCGCGAGTTTATCTACGACGAGAAGAAGCGCAACGCCGTCATCACCACCGTGCTCGACGGATTCCCCCTGAATGTGATGTACTGGGCACAGCGCGACGAAGATGCCGAGGTGCCCTACGAAGTGATAGACGGGCAGCAGCGCACCATCTCCGTTTGCCAATATGTGCACGGCGACTTTGCCTATGACTTCAAGTATTTCCACAACCTGACCAAAGAGGAGCAAGACCAGATATTGGACTATCCGCTGATGGTGTATGTGTGCAAAGGGTCGGAGAGGGAGAAACTGAAATGGTTTGAAACCATCAACATAGCCGGCGAACGACTGACGGCGCAGGAACTGCGTAATGCCGTTTATGCAGGTCCCTTTGTGAGTGATGCCAAGCGCTATTTCTCGAAGACCAACTGTCCGGCATACAATATGGGCAAGTACTTGATGAACGGCTCGCCCATCCGTCAGGACTATCTGGAGACGGCACTTGAATGGATGGCAGAAAGCGAAAGCAAACCAGGACTGAAGCAGACTGTGGTGGGCTATATGGCACAACACCAGCACGACCCCAATGCCTCGCAACTGTGGCAATACTTCTCGGCTGTCATCACCTGGGTGACTGCCACCTTCGATGTGGGCAAGCGCAAGGTTATCATGAAGGGCGTGGATTGGGGTGCACTCTACAAGCAGTTCCACGACAAGATGCTCGACAAGGCCACGCTCGACCAAGAGATAAGCAAGTTGATTATAGACTCGGAGGTGCAGAACAAGAAGGGCATCTGCCCCTTTGTGCTCACGCGCGACGAGCATTGGCTGGGACTGCGTGCCTTCCCCGAGGACATCAAACTGGCTGTCTATGAGCGTCAGCTGGGCATTTGCCCCTTGTGTGGCAACCACTTCGAACCAGAGCAGATGGAGGGCGACCACATCACCCCTTGGCGCGACGGTGGCCGAACTGTGGTGGAGAACTGCCAGATGCTCTGTCGCGATTGCAATAGACGGAAGGGGGCAAGGTAGGAGATAAACAAAAAAATCCCCCAAGGCCGCCATTGCGACCTTGGGGGATTTTTCGTATAGGTGCGACATGCGGCAAAGGGGATACCGCTTCCGTCTGCCGTTACTTTCCGAGAATGACGTTCACCAGTGCCGTGACATCGGCGATGGTAATCAGACTGTCGCCGTTGACATCGGCTGTCTCAAGTTCGTATACCGTAGTCTTGCCGAGAACGATGTTGACGAGAGCCGTCACGTCGGCAATGGTGACTTGGGCATCGCCGTTCACGTCGCCCCGCAGGGAAGCGGCTGCAGATTCGATACGCAGGGTGCGCGACAGGAGGTTGAGCGTCAGGTGGTATTCGCCCGCCGGAATCTGGAAGGAGTAGGTGCCTCGCTGGCTGCACGTGATGTCGGTGCCCAGGAGAGAAGCGTCGATGATGCAGTCCGCGGTGGAGGCTCCGAAGCGGTGCTCCGCAATCTCGTTCCAGGCCGAAGCCGTGGTTCCCAGACAGGTGGTGAAGGAGAAGTAGCCGTAGCCGGAGGTCCCCTGCTGGAAGATGGTGATGTCGGCCGTGTAGGTATCTCCGTTCGTGGTGGTCATCTGCAGGCCATTGTTGGCAGCCCAACCCGTTTCGTTGATGTCCCCCATGACATAGACCGTCTCGTAGTTGCCTCCGCCGGCGTAGCGCTCGGTGAGGTCGGCGTAGGTGTCGTTGGCCGCGTAGGAATAGCTCATGGCCGCCAGCTGGGCGTCGGGATAGACGATGAAGAGGTCGCGGGCGACGGGGATGGTGGCCGTCTGGTGCTGGAATCCGCCGTTCCCGTCGTTGAAGATGACCGATGCGGCATTGGCCCCGACCGGGAGACAGTGCCACTGGATGCCGTTGACGGTGGTCAGCGGAAGGTCGGCAATCGGGGTTCCGGGCCACGAGTCGGTGAGGGTGCCTTCAGAGTTCCAGGCATAGATGTGGGCCTGGGATGAGGTGCTTTGGACATAGACGTTGAGGCCCGTCGGGGCTTCGTCGGCAATCGTGTAGACGAAGGTTTCCACGTTCTCGACTCCGTCGCCGTGCCGGACGGCCACACGGAGGGTGGTGGACTCCGTGAAGGTGAATGCCTGAGCTGCGGTGAGCGATGCGCTGGTGGTCGTCGGGACGCTGCCGTCGGTGGTATAGACCAGCGTGGTCTCGCTGTCGCTGGGGGCCACGGTGAGTGTGACGCTCCCTGCGAAGGTGCCGCCCGCCTGGCTCACTACGGGGTGACCTATGAGGGTTCCGTCCTTTGCGACGTGTGCCCAGTCGATGCCCTGAGTGATGAAGAGGCTGTAGTTGTCGCCCTTCTGCACCAGTGTGTAGCCCGAGGGCGTGCCGTTGGCTGTGGCTCCGCCCAGTTGCAGGTAGAGGCGGCCGCGCGTGCCCTGGGTCTCCAGGATGTAGCCGCCGTTCGACTCCTCCTGGGTGAGAATGGCACTCTGGTTGTGAATGCCTGCCGCACGGCGAGCCTTGATGCAATTGATGATTTCCGGGGCATAGACCTGATAGTGTTTCAGGAAGATGCAGGGCGTGCCGGGCATTGCGAGGATGAAGGCGTTGGCCGGCATGATGTTGTTGGAGAGGGTGCCGGTGTAGTCGTTGCTGCCCGTGTCGTGGTTGTCGACGAAGGAGACCGAATAGCGCTGATAATTTCCGTCCGCGCTGAGTCCCTTGTCGCTGAGGGCCCCCCAGGCGTTGTTGCCGAAGGCATCGTTGATGACGTACTTGAGCGCGAAGTCGAAGCAGGCTGACATGATGCGACCGTCCTGTTTGGTGTTTTCGAGCCAGGCACGCAGGTTGTCGGCACTGCTGTCCCAGTATTCGCCGACGGAGAAAATCGGCTGGGAGGCGGCATTGTAGAGTCCCACGTAGTAGCCGGCGTAGCCTTTCACCATGTCGTAGCGGAATCCTCCATATCCCAGTTCGTCGATGAGGTAGTGCTCGTAGGTCTTCACGTTCTTCTGCACGTTGAGGCTGGTGTGGTCCAGGTCACGCGCACCGCCGAAGTTGTCGCCCTCGTCGGCTGCCCCCGTGGCGGCATAGCCCGAGCCCGTACATTCGTCGTTGGAACAGATGTCGGCCGACGTCCAGGAGAGGGAATACGTGGTACCCGTCTGGGAGCCCACGACGCTTTCCTCGGCAAAGTCGGTCCAGGAGGAGACGCCGTTCTTGTGGTTGATGACCACGTCGCCCATGATGGTCGTGTGGTGGTTGCGATAGGTGGAAATCATGTCGCGAAGCTGTGTCTCGGAACCGAACACGGAATTGTGCTTCAACCAATAGACCGGCATGTAGCCCATGCTCTCCGAAGTGCCGTAGGCATCTACGGTGCCCGAGTTGGGAATCCAGATGATGTCGAAGTATTGTCCCAACTCCTGGGCGCGGTCGGTAAGGTTGCTCCATTTCGTGGGACCATAGCTGTCCCAGTAGAAGCCTTGCAGCATGACGCCGCCATACGTTGCGGGCCAGCCCTTGCCGGCGACGACGCTGTCCCCGCCACTCTCGCGTGTGATGACGCACGTCTTGGCCTCCACGTTGACTGTGATGGTGTAGGTGCCGGCTGGGATGCGGAACGACATGTCGGTGTTTGTGCCCAGGGGGTTCAGTCCGATGGCGGTGCCCAGCATGGCCGAAGTCACCCAGAAACTGCCGCCGTCGCAGACGGGGGTGAGCCTGTAGGGCATGATGCCGTCCCAGTCAGTGCTGCTGTCGGAGAGCCGGGTGGTGAAGGAAAAATAACTCACGTTGGCATCCTCCTCGCTCCATTCGCCACGGAAGGTGACGCCCGTGCAGGTGAAGACGTTTCCGTCGGTGGTTTCCATCGGCACGCCCACGCTGGGGTCCCACGTATTGCCCTCGGCCTCGCCCAGGATGTACAGCTCGCCCGTGACGGGGTCGATGCTGCTGCCGTTCTCGGCGGTCACCGTGAAGGTGTTGCCCGAGGAGTTGAAGGTGAAGGTGAAAGTGCCGTTTCCCGTAATCTTGAATGAGTTGCCTCCCTGGCCCGTATAGGCTGTGTAGGTGTTACCCTCGGTCACGACGGTCCCATTGCTCCTGGGGCCCATGCGGTAGGAGTTGAAGGTGTCCCAGTCGCTGTCGGTTGTGCAAAGCCGAGTGGCGAACACGAAATAGACATCTCCCGAAATATCGACGGTGGCCGTGTAGGTGCTGCCGCTTTGGCTCATCTCCACACCCGCATTGGTCTTCCAGTTGCCGAAGGGTGCATTGCCCACAATGTACATGGCAGCCTGGAGCGGCATGGCCATACACATCATGCACAGGGCAAGCAACAGGGTATAGGTCTTTTTCATAGTTTATTTGTTTAGGGTTGATGGTTGTTTGTTTCCCAACGAAAGCAGCCAGCCGATGAGGATGCTGACCGCCATGCCAATGGCACCGTAGAGCATGAACGACGGGCGGACGTTCTCGGGGATGAAGAATTGCAGGTAGATTACGACCACCTCGCCTGCGAGGAAGCCCGTGAGGGCATTGATGCCGTTGACACGCTTCATGAACAGCCCCATGAAGAAGAGCCCCCCCAGACCGCTGGTGAGCAGGCCGAGGATGGTGTTGAAGTAGTCGAGGAGCGACATGATGTTCCAGGTGGCCATGAGCAGGGCGATGCCCACGCCGATGAAACCGGCGATGACACAGGCCACACGGGCCACGCGCAGCATTTCACGGTCGGAAGTCTGTGGGCGGAAACGCTTCCAGAAGTCGATGGAGAAGGCCGTCGAGACGGAGTTGATGTTGGCCGAGATGGTGGACATCGTGGCCGCAAAGATGGCGGCGATGAGCAGGCCGGCTATGCCTTGCGGCATCTGGCTCATCATGAAGAAGGGGAAGATGGCGTCGCCCTTGGCCATCGTGAAGTCGAGTTCGGCGGGGTGGGTCTTGAAGAACGTGTAGAGCCCCGTGCCGATGAAGTAGAAGACGACGCTGATGAAGACGCTCATAAGTCCGTTCATCCAGATGCCCTGGCTGGCACTCTTGACATCCTTCGTGGTAAGGTAACGCTGGATGACGGTCTGGTCGGAGGTGTAGGAGATGAGGTTGTTGGCAATGCCGCCACCCAGGATGGCCACCCAGAAGGAGACCGTCCTGTAGTCCCAACTCCACTCGAAGAGGCGCAACTTGTCGTTGTCCAGGGCCAGTTGCAGGGCTCCCGAGAAACCGCCCTCGGTATTGCCCCAGAGGTAAGCGGCTGCAAAAAAGGCACCGCCCACAAGGATGAGTCCCTGGATGACATCGCCCCAAATGACGGCCTCGACTCCCCCCATCGTGCAGTAGATGATGGTGATGACACCCATCAGGATGATGCAGATGTAGATATCGATGCCCGTTACGGCAGTCAGTGCCAGTGAGGGCAGGTAGAGCACCAGTGCCATGCGGGCCACCATGAAGATGATGAAGAGGCTGGAGGCCATCAGGCGTGTGAAGGCGTTGAAACGGAGTTCCAGATACTCGTAGGCCGAGGTGATGTTGAGTTTGCGGAAGTAGGGGAGATAGTATTTCACCACGGGCCAGCTCACGAGGAGTATGCAGACGAGCATGGGATAGTAGGTCCAGTTCGTGGCGTATGCCTTTGCGGGGATGGTCATGTAGGTGATGGCCGAAAGCATGGTGGCATAGATGCTGATGCCGGCTGCCCACCAGGGCACACGCCCGCCGCCTCGGAAGAAATCGTCGCTTCCGCTCTCGCGGTGCATGAAGTAGACTCCCAGGCCGAGCATGGCCACGAGGTAGAGCACGAGCACAACCCAGTTGAGACTGCCGAAGTGGACCTCTTTGTGGAAGCCGACCTTCATTACCTCCGAAGCCCGCACACCGGGCTTGCTCTCGCCGTCGGCCAGTATGTAGCTGCCGTCCGTCTGCACTAAAGCGGCACCGGCGCGGGCCAGAAGCGATGAACCGGGAATCTGGTACCACGAGTCGGTGATGGTGTGATAGACGAGAATGTCGGGGTTGAACCGGTACCATGGGGCGGGATGGGTGAGATAGTCGTCTCCGGCTTCGCCACGGACGGCTTTCTCGAAGACCTCTTTGTTGACACCGCCGAAAATGAGTATGTGGCTGTATCCCGAGGCCACAGCTGTCATGCCCACGGTGGCCAGGCTTCCGGGGTGGCGGGTCCACCGCATCGTCTTTAAGTTCAGTTCCAGCACGTCTTCTGCCACACGCCCCGTTTCGGGGTTGTACCCACCGAATACGTAGAGCGAATGGTCCAACCCGTTGGTCTGCACAACGGCTGTCGGTTGCAGACGGGGGCCGCTGGGCCAGGGAGCAATGTCGAGGCATTCCCATTTACTGTCCCGTGCGTCCTTCTGCCTTCCCTCGGCATTGACTGGAGGCTCCATGCGGAAGACCCCGGTGCAGTCCTTGCCTCCCACGAGGTAGATATACTTCCCGTCGTAGGCCGCGGCGGCATTGTCGACGGGCTGTGGCAGCGATTGCCACGTCTCCACGCCCTTGTCAGTCAGCAGATAGACATCCGCCAGGCTCTTCTCGCCATCCGTGCCGCCAATGCAGACCACTCCCTGTCCGGGGATGGTGACACTGGCTCCGTAGGCCACAGGGTGGGGGAGGGAAAACTTCCGCTTGAACCATCCCTGTTTGTCGAGATACCATACCGTGTCGTAGAAAGCCTTCTGTCCGCCTTCAGCGGCAGGTGTGTCGGGGAAGTTGCAGCCTCCGGCGATGGTGGGCATACCGCCTGTCAGTCCACTGAAAGCCGCGGCCACGCCTTGTCCGTTCGTTACTTGGTGCGGAGGAAGGGTTGCCAATTCAAGTTCCTCCTGTGCGACCAGTGCGAAGGGAAACCATAGGAGCAGGGATATGATAAGATGCTTCATGATAGTATCCCTTATAATATGTTGCAGTGGTTCCAGAAGTCAATTTCGTCGAGTTCGGCTTTCAGACGCTTCTCCTCCTCGGGAGTGATGTTCTGGAACGGCGTGCGGTTGGGGCCAAGGTCCAGGCCCATGAGCTTCATGATGCGCTTGCCGCCTACGATGTTGCCGCGGAAGTGGCAGATGACGTTGATGACTGCCTGGGCATAGTTCTGCAGGGCACGGGCACGTTCCAGGTCGCCCTTCTGCCAGGCGTCGATGATGCCCGTGAGGCAGCGCCCGTTGTAGTTGGTCGTGCCGCCTATGCCGCCGCGTGCGCCGCCCATGGCCAGCGAGGGCAGTATGGTTTCGTCCTGGCCGTGCAGCATGTCGAACTTGCCGTCAGCGTACAGCCGGCACTGGTTGTACTCGTAGATGCTCTCAAAGGTGTACTTGATACCTGCAAAGTTGGGGATGCGCCCGTCCACGGCTTTCAGCAGTTCCACCATGGGCAGGAAGGCCCCGTTGAAGGCCGGAATGTGATAGAAGTAGAAGGGCAGGCCGGGTGCTCCGCAGGCAATTTCCTCGCAGTACTTCACCAACTCCTCGATGCGGCTCACCTTGGGGAATGGGGGGGCCATGGCGCCGATGCCCCATGCGCCTATGGCCTGGGCGTGCTCGGCCAGTCGGCGGCTCTCGCGCACGCAGCAGCTGCCCACGTGGACGATGACCTTAAAGCCCTCCGGGGCGGCCTTCATCCATGCCTCGGCCAGTGCCATGCGTTCCTCGCTCGTCAGCATGTAGCCTTCGCCGCTGCTGCCGTTGATGAAGACTCCCTTCAGGCCGTTCTTGGCCAGCATCTGGGCGTATTGGGGGATGGGTTCGAGATTCACATCGCCATTTTCCTTAAAAGGGGTAAACGGGGCATCGATGAGGCCCACAATCTTTTCGAATTGTTTCATAGTCCTTTATATTTATCAGATTTTTCGTTTCAGATATTTTTCGGCTACATGTTGGCTGAGGAAGAGCAGCCAGAACATGCTGAAGAAGCACACACCCGTGACCGCATTCTCAATGCCCAGCGGGGCAAAGGGGAGCGTGAAGAGCGAGAACAGACAGCATAGCGTGAGCACGTAATGCCGACGGGATATGTAGAGTATTTCCTTACGGCCGCGCCGGGCTGACAGGAAATAACCCGTCAGAAGGGTGGACGCTACGAATACCTTTGTCTCCCATAGCGTTTTCAAGGCGATACTTGTCACGGAGGAGATGACCTCCAGGTCGGTGGCCATGTTCAGACTGTTGTTGCGCTGTTTCCAGATGCTTAGCCCCGTACCGATGATGACCCCCACCACCATGGGCCAGCAGGCCTGACGGAAGAACCGTTCGTGGCGCTGGAAGGCCAGCCATACGAATGCACCGCATAAGGGAATCGTAATGCCGTTGTGGGTGTAGCTACAGAAAATGCCCATGAGCAGCATCAGCAGATACCACCGATGGAAGTTCTTTTGGCTTGTGCGGTTGTACTGCCCGATGAAAAATGGCACGATACACTGGGACGACAGTTCCAGCAGGGCGGACTCGTTGCGGTCGAAGAATAATTCTTCGCCAGGGCAAAAGAATATGATGAACACGGCCGTGGCGATGATTCCGATGGCCGTTTGGTCCGTGCGGGCAAGTCGGGCTGAGAGGAATACGAACAGGGTGAACAGGACTGTTGTGCAGAAATTGATAGTCCATGGTTCCCAGATGTAGCCGCCTATCGGTGGATACACTGCCAACCCAATCCATACTCCGACGAATATGAAAGCGTAAGTGAAAATTCGTGTCCAAAGAATGCTGTCTTTCATGGTTGGCATATATACGATACAAAGATACAACTAATTTCTGATTGAAACCAATGATTTCAACTTTTTTCTTATTTTGGACTCTTTTGGCACGCACTTTGTAACGCTACAAAGCGTAACGCAAACAAAAAACATTAAATAACTAAAACGTCAAATTATGAACATTAAACCATTGGCAGACCGCGTGCTCATTGAGCCCGCACCTGCAGAGACAAAGACCGTGGGCGGCATCATCATCCCCGATACCGCAAAAGAGAAGCCCCTGAAGGGCGAAATCGTGGCCGTCGGCCAGGGCACCAAGGACGAGGAAATGGTGCTGAAGGTGGGCGACCAGGTGCTCTACGGCAAGTACGCCGGCACCGAGCTGGAGCTGGAGGGCAAGAAGTACCTCATCATGCGCCAGAGCGACGTGGTGGCAATTCTGGGATAAAGAGATTTAGAAATTGAGAAATGAGAAAATGAGAAATTGATACCTTCGTCGTAAGAGTCAATCAATTTTTAATTTTTAACTTTTAACTTTTAATTTAGGAATATTATGGCAAAAGATATTAAATTCAACCTTGAAGCCCGCGACCAGATGAAGCAGGGCGTTGACCAACTGGCTAATGCAGTGAAGGTGACCCTCGGTCCGAAGGGCAGAAACGTGATTATAGAGAAGAAGTTCGGTGCTCCGCAGATAACGAAGGACGGCGTCACCGTGGCTAAGGAAGTGGAACTGGCCGATGCGTTCCAGAACGCTGGTGCCCAGCTCGTGAAGAGCGTAGCCTCCAAGACGGGCGACGACGCTGGCGACGGCACCACCACCGCCACCGTACTGGCTCAGGCTATCGTGCGCGAAGGACTGCGCAATGTAGCCGCCGGTGCCAACCCCATGGACCTGAAGCGCGGCATCGACAAGGCCGTAGGTGCCGTAGTGGGCGAAATCAAGGAGATGTCGGAACAGGTGGGCAGCGACTATCAGAAGATTGAGCAGGTGGCCACCGTGAGCGCTAACAACGACCCCGAAATCGGTAAGCTCTTGGCCGACGCCATGTCGAAGGTCAGCAAGGACGGCGTCATCACCATCGAGGAGGCCAAGGGCCGCGACACCACCATCGGCGTTGTCGAGGGTATGCAGTTCGACCGCGGCTATCTGTCGCCCTACTTCGTCACCGACACGGAGAAGATGGAGTGCGTCATGGAGAACCCCTACATCCTCATCTACGACAAGAAGATTTCTAACCTGAAGGACTTCCTGCCCATCTTGGAGCCCGCCGTGCAGACGGGCCGTCCCCTGCTGGTCATCGCCGAGGACGTGGAGAGCGAAGCACTGACCACACTGGTGGTTAACCGCCTGCGCACGCAGCTGAAGATTTGTGCCGTCAAGGCTCCCGGCTTCGGCGACCGCCGCAAGGCCATGCTGCAGGACATCGCCACACTGACGGGCGGCCTCGTAATCAGCGAGGACACGGGCCTGAAGCTCGAACAGGCCACCATCGACATGCTGGGCTCCAGCGACAAGGTGACCATCACGAAGGACAACACCACCATCGTAAACGGCCACGGACAGAGCGAGCTCATCAAGGACCGCATCAATCAGATTAAGAACGAGATAGCCAACACCAAGAGCGACTACGACAAGGAGAAGCTGCAGGAGCGCCTTGCCAAATTGGCAGGTGGCGTGGCAGTGCTCTACGTGGGTGCCCCCAGCGAGGTGGAGATGAAGGAGAAGAAGGACCGCGTGGACGATGCCCTGTGCGCTACACGTGCAGCCATCGAGGAGGGCATCATCCCCGGCGGTGGCGTGGCCTACATCCGTGCACAGAAGGTGCTCGACGGGCTGCAGGTGGCCAACGCCGACGAGCAGACGGGTGTGCAGATTATCCGTCGTGCCATCGAGGAACCCCTGCGCCAGATTGTCGAGAACGCAGGCCTAGAGGGCAGCGTCGTAGTGAACGAGGTACGCAACGGAAAGGGTGACTATGGTTACAATGCTCGTGCCGACAAGTACGAGAACCTGAAGGCCAGCGGCATCATCGACCCTGCCAAGGTGGCACGTGTGGCACTGGAGAACGCTGCCAGCATCGCCGGCATGTTCCTGACCACCGAGTGCGTCATCTGCGAAGCCAAGGAGGACAAGCCCGAAATGCCGATGGGCAACCCCGGCATGGGTGGCATGGGCGGCATGATGTAAAGATCCCATCCCAACCTTCCCCCGAGGAGAAGGGGTAGATACAAGCCTCCCCAACGAACATTGTGGCCGTTGGGGAGGCTTTTGATTTGGGAGAATTTGCTAAATGTTTCAGAGAAACAATTTGATGAGTGAGGATAAATTTGTATATTTGCGATAGTTTTTGATAATATATCACTTTACGTATGACACAATTGTCACAATCGGAGCACACAGCCCAGATGGAAGACATGAGGCAGTTTGACGAACAAATGCCTTGTGTCGGCATCTTTTGGTACGACATGGAGGAACATAGTTTCTTTGGTGTTTGCAAGCAGGAACTGACCCCGAAGATGGTGGAAGATGCTGCCGACAAAGGTATGCCGTTCATAAACTACCCCAAACTGCATCGTCAGGTATGGGCAAAGGAGTATTTCCGCGCACAGGCTACACACGAGGATACAAAGTTCAAGGGCGACTACACCCAAGTGCCCCGTGGCCGCGTGACTTGGAACATCGATAAGTTCATCGTTCTCGTGGGCAAGTGGGCCGAACCGATACAAGAGGAACTTACAGAACTGTTAGAAAAGGAGTTCTTACTGCCCTATTTTGAGTTTGTGTATGATGAACACTGGGATCTTGGTCACGGTTGGTCAGGCGACATGAAATAATTATTTAACGTGAGTTCGACGAATTTGTTCTTCATAGCTTTGATGAGCTGGACGGTGGCTAAGCTCCCCCTCTAAGGTAGAGGGGGTGGCCGTAGGCCGGGGGCGTATGTAAGTCTTTATTTTGTTCCATGAATCTCGATTATCGCTTTCTGTATTTCGCTTTTACAATCTCGTAGGAGTTTCGGGTAAGTTCCTTCAGCAGATTGTCAGGGACCGTGTTTGGATTGATGCCAATCCAGTGCTTGGGCGATTCGTTGTAGGGATTGCCGATACACTCATACTGTGCTTTCAGGTCTTCGATGCGCTCTGGCTGGCATTTGAGCGAGATGACAGAGAAATCATTGCAGTCGAAGAATGAGAACATGTGCCCAGACACGTAGAACACCAATACCCCCTCTCCGCTTTTAAATTTCTGGAAAGGCAGTCTTTCTTCTACGTCTGCACCTAACGACAGACAAAACTCACGATAGTCCTCTATGTTCATGGACGTTGCTAAATTGGAATTTACTTTCTTATGTACCTTACAGCTCCTCCACTGCCAAAAGGATAGTCAGAGACATCTTTATTAAGATAAGTAGAATCATTGATTAGTTTGCCTTCAAAGATGCAGCGGTCAGACTTAAACTTAGTTCCATCTTCCGCAACATCTGTCCATTCCCAAGAAGTGATTTCTATCACACTGCGAACAACACCTTTGTATACACCAAGCACGTATTTAATCTCTTGAGGTGCATTCTTTCCGATTTTCCAGTACTTGCGAGTAGCCTCATAAATGTCTATTCTACGATAAACTCCATCGGCTTTTGCCTGGTCAAAACTTTTGTTTAGACTTACCAAGAGCAAGGTTTCCTTTTGTTTTACTTCTATTTTCATACAGTTGTAAATTGAATCAATTTCATCGACATCTTTAATACCCTCGTCCCATTGATGGTGACCAGCAACAATATTTGCCAATATATTTGTCTTGTTAAACTTGCTATATGTCAGCAAATCAATAAGTACAGATTCTACAATGTACGCAGTATCTTCAGTTAGATTGTGTCGTAAAATGTAGAGACCTACTTGTTTGCCTTCTCTTAAAATACTTCTTATAATATCAAGTTTAAGACTTTTATCTTCATCGTATAATGCATCTTTCGCATGTTGAAAAATTCTATTGCCTTTCCCCTTTCCTATATAGAAAATCCGATTATCTCTCGGATCTATTAAGGCATATACATAATATGCCAAAGACTCTATCGTTTGTTGATTGAACGCATTTACCATGACCATTAAATTCCGATTTATTCAGTTACGCTTTCTCCATAGCCTGCTGCAGGTCGGCCAGGATGTCGTCGACCGACTCAATGCCTACGGACAGGCGAACAAGGTCGGGAGCCACGCCGGCCTCGCGCAATTGTTCGTCGGAGAGTTGGCGATGGGTGTGGCTGGCAGGGTGGAGAACGCAGGTGCGTGCATCGGCCACGTGGGTGACTATGCTAATGAAGTCCAGGTTGTCCATAAAGCGGATTGCGTCCTCTCGTGTGCCCTTCAGGCCGAAGGCAATCACGCCACACAAACCGTTGGGCATGTACTTCTGTGCCAGGGCGTGGTACTTGTTGGAGGGCAGACCGGCATAATTCACCCAAGCCACGCGCGGGTTCTGTTCCAGCCATTCGGCCACCTTCTGTGCGTTCTCGCAGTGTCGTGCCACGCGCAGGTGGAGGGTTTCGAGGCCCAAGTTCAGCAGGAAGGCGTTCTGGGGCGAAGGGATGGAGCCGAGGTCGCGCATCAGTTGGGCCACCAGTTTTGTGGTGTATGCCATCTTGCCGAAGGCCTTCGTGTAGGTCAGTCCGTGGTAGCTTTCGTCGGGCTCGCAAAGTCCAGGGAAAGCCTCCTTCCCTGCTTCCTCCGTGGGTGGGAGGGCTTCTCCAATGTGCTGGCAGTTGTCCCAGTCGAAGTTGCCGCTGTCCACCACGGCGCCACCCACCTGTGTGGCATGGCCGTCCATGTATTTTGTGGTGGAGTGTGTCACAATGTCAGCCCCCCATTCGAAGGGTCGGCAGTTGATGGGCGTGGCAAAGGTGTTGTCGACGATGAGGGGCACGCCGTGGCGGTGGGCCATGCGTGCAAAGCGTTCGATGTCGAAGACGTTGCCGCCGGGGTTAGAGATGGTCTCGCCGAAGAAGCACTTCGTGTTGGGTCGGAACTCCTGTTCGATGCGTTCGTCACTCCAGTCGGGGTCTACAAAGGTGCACTCGATGCCGAGTTTCTTCATCGTCACGCCGAAGAGGTTGAACGTGCCGCCGTAGATGTTGTTCGAGGTGATGAAGTGGTCACCGGCCTGGCAGATGTTAAACACGGCGTAGAAGTTGGCCGCCTGCCCGCTGCTGGTCAGCACGCATCCGACGCCGCCCTCCAGGGCTGCAATCTTCTTGGCCACGGCGTCCACCGTGGGGTTGGCCAGTCGGGTGTAGAAGTAGCCCTCCTCCTCCAAGTCAAACAGCTTGGCCATCTGTTCGCTTGTTTCGTAGCGGAAGGTTGTACTCTGGTAGATGGGCAGCTGCTGAGGCTCGCCCTTGCGGGGTTTCCATCCACCGTGTATGCAGATGGTGTCGAGGTTCTTCTTCATGGGAAAGTCAAATGTTATATGTTAAATGCCCCACAAAGGTACGAACTAATTTTGAACAATTTGCATTTCTTTCCGAGGAAATTTCATTTGTTGCTGCTGTCCGTGCTGTACCGTTCGCCCACAAAGCCGTTGCCCGTCTCGCCCGTCATGAGGTCGAAGTGGAGGAACAACGGGGGCGTGGGCGACAGGTCGTAGTAGTCCATTTCGGCGATGGACAGGGCGAAGTATTCCATCTGGTCGTATCGTTCGTAGAGGCGCGAGAGGACGGCATTGTGGTCGTATATCCAGCGCTTCACGTCGTCGGGGACGTGGAAATTGACCATGCCCGCGCAGCGCACGGAAATGTTGTCGGCATACGCCACCAGTTCCACGTTAGGGTTCCGCTGCAGTTCCGCCCATACGGCCTTGCGTGCCGATGTGGCAAAGTAGAGCGTCGTGCCCTCCTGCTTCATCACTTGGAAGATGCGCAGTTTGGGCAGAGGGTTGCCCTCGCCACCCACGGTGGCAAAGGCAACCTCGTTGTGCTTGCGCAGAAAGTCAAGTGCCCGTTGCATCTCGTTTACCATTTCAGTTCGTCCTGCAGGATGATGCCGTCGGTCATGGGGCTGTCGGCCTCGGTGAAGGCGTTGGCCTTGTACTGGATGCAGAGCATGGTCAGGTTCTCTTTGCCTGTATTCTTCAGTGCGCGCTTGCCGTTGGGGGCCACGCGGACGATGGTGCCCTCCGACACGGGGAACTGCTCGCCGTCCACTTGGTACAGGCCTTCGCCCTTCAGGATGATGTACAGTTCCTCGTGGGTCTTGTGCGTGTGCAGGAAACCGCTGTCCTGTCCGGGCACGAGTGTCTGGAACGATAGTTCGCTGCCTGTTGCGCCCACGGCCTGTCCGGCGAACACCTTGCCCTGGATGGTCACAGGCCCCATAGGCAATTCGTGTTCGATGATTTCGTTGATTCGTCCTACGCTTACTGCGCTGTAGTTCTCACCTGTCTGGATAGTTTCAATCTTTTTCATAGTCGTTTGGTTGTTTAGTCGTTTGGTCGTTTGGTTGTTTGACGATGCAAAGGTACGGCGAATTTGCGACCTGTGCAAGAAGGCACTGCGAGGAAACTCGGTTACCAAAAAGTAGGAATTGCGGATACGACGAAGAAGAACGATTCGGACGTTAACATACATTAACATTCGGAGTCGCTTGGCCGTTTGGTAACTTTTGGTTACCTTTGCGTTATATAACAAGAAAAAGGCAGATTATGGCAGACACGAAGATTGAATATGCAGCCTGTCCGATAAGGCAAATCATCAGTCGCTTCGGCGACAAGTGGTCGCTCCTGGTGCTCTACGGCATCGACCGTAGCGAGACGGGCGTGATGCGCTTCAACGAACTGCGTCGCATGATGACGGACTGTTCGCAGAAGATGCTTTCGCAGACGCTGAAGAACCTGGAGCACCACAACCTCGTCCGTCGCGAGGTGTTTCCCGAAGTGCCGCCCCGCGTGGAGTACAGCCTCACGGAAACGGGCCGTTCACTCATGCCCTCGCTCCATCAGCTCATACAATGGGCTATCGAGCACTTCGACGATGTTGTTGCGGTTTCGCATCCCGCCATTCGCCCGTCTTGAAGTTGATTTCGAACTGGTCGCGGTAGTGCATCTGGCACGTGTTGCCGTCGAACGAGATGGGGAAGATGATGGTCTTCGTCTCGGGCAGTGTGGGGTCCATCCATCGGTCGCCCACGTAGAGGTAGGTCGTCTGCTTCGTCCCCCGGATTTCCAGTACGGCAGCCGCCTGTGTGCGGTAGCAGGTGGCGTCGCCCACGTCCTGCAGCTGGGTCCATCCCTGTTGCAGGTTGTCCGACGTGGCATACTTGCACTGGTTGGGTGCCCAGCCCGAGCAGGCGCTGCAGAGCATGAAGTAGCGCCCCTGGACGTTCACGATGACGGGTGCCTCGCGCCGCTGTCCGGGGAAGAGCTGGGTATGCTCCGTGGCCGACAGATAGTCGTCGGCAAGGCGGAAGAGTCCCAGGTGCTGGTTCTCCTCGGTGGTGGAGATGAAGTAGGCCTGTCCGTCGTTGTCCACGAATACGTTGCAGTCGCGGCTTTTGATGCCCAGCGGTCGGCCGCTCCACACGAGGCGGTACTGCCCGTCCACGCTTCCGGCCTCGAAGCAAGCCGCCTCCGAGGCCCCGTAGTTCTTCGACTCCCAGTGACACCAAACGACGTACTTGCCCGTCCGCGGGTTCTTCAGCAGTTTGGCCCGTTCTATCATGCGGCTGCGGCCCAGCCGGCGGTCCGTGACGCCGTTTTCGATAATCTTCCGTTCCAGACGCCAGTGTTGCAGGTCGGTGGAGGAGTAGAGGTTGACGTCGGGGTTCCACGGATGGCTGCGGTCCTCGCCCACCATGTACCAGCGGCCTCCCTCGTAGAGGAATCCCGGGGCATGCGCCTGCACGGTGTCGCCCTCGGCAGTCAGCCACACCTCTCCGTTCTGGATTGTAGTCCACGTTTCCTTCTTGGCGTTTGTCGCCAGTGACATTGTAATCATGGTCACCAGCATGAATATCGTTCGTTTCATGGCTCCGTTCTCCTGTCGTTTTGTTGAGTTACGTATATAATATATATATGTAATGAGACCCCTGCAAAGACTTTTAGTTTAATTCTTCTCGCTTCGGGTTCCTGAGGGGGGGATGACGTTTCCATAGATATGTTTCGCCTTTAGTACTTCGGCTTCTTCAGGCAGTTATGAAAATTGTTTACATCGCTTTTCCGCGAAAAATAAGGTTAGTATGCTTATGGGGGTAAGATTACTATGCTTACGGGGATAAGGTTACTAAGGTTATCCGCCTAAGCATAGTAATCTTATTCCAAGGGCAAAATTTCGAAAAATAAAAAATGTTGACAGCCTTCATCCTTTCTCACCGCAAGAGACGCAGGATGCACTGAGGCCAATGGCCGCCTTTTCGGCAATGCGGGCGCGACACGTCGCGTCCCTACACCTGAAAGCCAAATGCCTGATGAGCATTTGCCCATTGCTCCCCCGAAGTGTTAAAATAATGTTAAAATATCAGATTCGCTTGCGTGGTATTCCTAAAATGTATTACCTTTGCAGTGCACTAATAAACTATTACACTAAATAAGTAGCAAGGTTAGTAGAGAACTGGATATTTCAAGAAAAGAACCTATAACAATAGAAGCCATGATTGAAGTAAAGAATGTAACATTTGGGTACACTCCCTATCAGCAGGTGCTGAAAGACTTCTCCCTCAACTTCCGGGATGGGGGAGTGTACGGACTCTTGGGTAAGAACGGGACGGGTAAGAGCACGCTCTTGTATCTCATCACCGGACTGTTGCGTCCTCGCCGGGGGGCTGTATGGGTGGATGGGAATGAGAGCACCCGCCGCAATCCCGACATGCTGTCCGACCTCTTCATTGTCCCCGAGGAGTATGACCTGCCCCCCATCTCGCTCCAGAACTATGTCAAGGCCATCCGTCCCTTCTATCCCCGTTTCAGCCAGGAACTGCTGGAACAATGCCTTCGGGAGTTTGAGATGCCGATGGACATCAATCTCGGTGCCCTTTCTATGGGACAGAAGAAGAAAGTGTACATCTGCATCGCCCTGGCCGCCAACACGCGCTATCTGCTTCTTGACGAACCCACCAACGGGCTGGACATCCTCTCGAAGAGTCTCTTCCGCAAGGTCGTCGTCACGGGCATGGCCGAGGACAAGACCATCATTATCTCAACCCATCAAGTCCATGACGTGGAGCGCCTGCTTGACCACGTGGTCATCATCGACCACAACCGCGTGCTGCTCGACCAGAGGTTGGAAGAGTCTGACGAGGCTCCCATCGACATCGAGAAACTGTTCATTGACACGTTGACAAACAAATAGAATATTAATGTTGAATCAAACCACAGATTTCACAGATTCTTGGATTAACCAAACGGGTAGAACCGAGTCCACAGAAATGCCCCCTGTGTAACGGGTGAAAGCAAATAGGCAGAAATCTGTGAAATCTGCGTAATCTGTGGTTATAATAAAAATGAAAGTTATGAATACAACTCGTTTCCTCAATGTAGCGCGATGGAACTTTGCCATCAACCGCTCGCAATACATGAAGTTGGCCCTCGGCCTTTTCCTCGCCATGAGTCTGCCCCTGCTGATGTTCATCCTGAAGACCATCTGGGTGTTCGGCATCACCCACGACACCGAGTGGGCCTTGGCCAGCGTCCCCGGCACCAGCCTGGGCACCTGGATGTGCAGTTGCTTCCTCTTTGCCCTGCCCATTCTGGCTGGCTACACGTTCCACAACCTGCTCACCAAGCAGACGCGCATCAAGGAACTGACCCTGCCCGCATCGAACGGCGAAAAGTTCCTGTTCCATGCCATCGTGACCATCGGCGGGGCCTTCCTGACCTACATCGTCAGCTATTTCCTGCTCGACCTCATCCAGTACCTCTACGTCGGCATCATCTTTGGATTCTCCCATTCCCAGTGGGTTCCCTACGTCTCCATCTTCTTCAATGATGGCTTTGGGGCCGGTGATGCGCTCTATACGAGCGGCCTTTGGTTCCTGGTGATTATGGACTTGGGTTTGATTGCCTTCGTCTCCACCTTCGTTCTGGGCAATGCCATCAAGTACAAGCACAACGTCCTCTGGACCATCCTCTTCCACTGGCTTATGGGCTTTGCTTCCCTTTTTTTGATGGGCTTGTGTATGCCCCTGTTCAAAGATGTGGATTTGGAGTGGTTGCGAGATTTGGACTCTGACCATGTGCTGGCAACCCTGAAGTGGGGCATCGCCATCTTCCAAATCGCCGTCACCGCCTTCTGCTGGTGGATGTCGTACCGCCTCTACTGCCGTGCGCAGATAACCACATTGCGCAACAAATAGAAAGGCCCTCTCCAAAGAGGTAGAGAAAATTCTTAATCCTTAATTCTTAATTCTTTTAAGATGGACTTTAAAAATCAGAAAGCCATATATCTGCAAATTGCTGACCACATTTGTGACGAGATACTCTCAGGACGCTATCTTGAGGACGGCAAACTGCCCTCCGTGCGTGAGTATGCGGCTCAGGTGGAAGTGAACGTGAACACGGTGACCCGTTCGTTCGAGTGGTTGCAGTTGCACGATATCGTCACCACGCGCCGTGGCTTGGGTAACTTCGTCGCCACAGGTGCCAGAAGAGAAATCGAAGCCCTCCGCAAGGAAGAGTTTTTCAATGAAAAGCTGCCAGATTTGTTTCGCTCGATGCAGGCTCTGG
The DNA here is from genome assembly GCA_017453445.1 of Bacteroidaceae bacterium. GTDB lineage: Bacteria > Bacteroidota > Bacteroidia > Bacteroidales > Bacteroidaceae > Physcousia. The sequence goes on along the minus strand of JAFTEX010000012.1, from coordinate 31,793 downwards.
GTATCAAAATGGACGAAGTCGTGGAGCAGTATAATGAGTATGTAAAATAAAAAAATGACGACAATGAAATCACATAGTTTCTTTTCCATACTTTTGTCGGGGCTCTTTCTCGTTACCCTTGCGGCTTGCGACCCGCAGCCCAAGGAAACAGAGGTGCCATACACCGAACTGAAACACTATTTCTTCCGCAACGATGCTGAATTGCCTTCTAACCCAAGGATTGACACCCAGGAAAGGTTCGATAGCCTCTTCGGCATGGCAAGGGTAATGGGGGCGGAAGGCCAACCCACCCGTGTGGATTTCGAACGCCAGTTTGTGATTGCCGTCGTTATGCCCATCACGAACCAGCAAACGGAGTTGGACGACGCACACCTGTATGCCACCCATGATTTGCTGGGACATTCCATTCTTCGGTTAAAGTACAGCGTGCATCGTGACGAAGACACACTTTCCTACTCGATGCAGCCCATCCTGCTCATTGCCGTTGACCGGCAGTACGATGCCGAACGCATAGACCTCTGTGAGATGGAGGATGAGTGAGCATCTCACATTCACATTAATACAACCAAAAAACAATAAAATTATGAAAACACGTAATCTGTTCTTTTCTGCCATGCTGCTGTCTGCACTGGCCATCACCTTCACCGGGTGTACCGATTTTATAAAAAATGTAGCGTTGAAAGCCGCTACTGAGTCTATTGACTATGAAAAGGAAGACACTGTCAAGTGGGGCAGCGTGGTGGACAAGGATCTCGACCTACCTCTCTTCTCGGCCATCGATGCCAAGGGAGCTGTGCGCATTGTATTTGTCCAGGACTCCATCTGCTCAGTACGTGCACATGGCAATGAGAAGTGCATTGCGGGCTATAAGTTCACGGTAAAGAAAGATGAACTGAAGGTGGAACCCAAGGACTTCAGTGGCAGTGTGAACAATCGCACACCATCCATCACACTCTTCGTCGCGGCTCCCGACCTGACCGACATCGAGTTTGCCGGGGCTGGCAAGTTGGAGATTCCAGATGCCGCTGAGTTGCCAGGCTCTTTGAACATCGAGCTGGAAGGTGCTGGTGATGTCAGCATTGGTGACCTCACGGCCCAATCATTGACACTCGAAATGAGCGGAGCCGGCAAGTGCAACCTTGCCAAGGTGACGACAACAGGTGACATTGAGATAGAGGTGAACGGAGCTGGCGATGTCAATGCCAATGTCTTCTGCCAGAATCTGGACATAGAACTCAACGGGGCAGGCAGTGCCATGCTGAGTGGCCAGTGCAAAGGCACTTTCACCTGCGACCAAAATGGTGCCAGCAAGGTTGACACGTCAAATCTGAAGCGATGATTCATCTCACTGGCATACATAAGACGTACCAGGGTGCCCAGCCATTGCATGTGCTGAAGGGCGTAGACCTGCACATCGGGCGCGGCGAGTTCGTGGCTATCATGGGCGCATCGGGCTCTGGCAAGTCGACGCTGCTGAACATACTGGGCATTCTGGACGACTACGATGAGGGCGAATATCGCCTGGACGGCACGCTCATTCGCAACCTCTCCGAGACGCGAGCCGCCGACTATCGCAACCGCATGATTGGCTTCATTTTCCAGAGTTTCAATCTGATTAGCTTCAAGGATGCAATGGAGAACGTGGCACTGCCGCTCTTCTATCAGGGTGTCAGTCGGAAGAAGCGCAATCAGTTGGCCATGGAATACCTGGAGAAGGTGGGGCTGCGCGAGTGGGCCCACCATCTGCCCAACGAACTGTCGGGAGGTCAGAAACAGCGAGTGGCCATCGCCCGGGCGCTCATCACCCAGCCCCGCATCATACTGGCCGACGAGCCTACGGGTGCCTTGGACAGCAAGACCTCGCTGGAGGTGATGCAGCTGTTGAAGAGGTTGCACGAGCAGGGCATGACCATCGTTGTGGTGACGCACGAAAGCGGTGTGGCCTATCAGGCAGAGAAAATTGTACACATTAAGGACGGACTGATTGAGCGCGTCGAAGTGAACGATGGGACTGCCCATACGCCCTTCGGCGTGGATGGAGTGATGAAATAATGGTAGAGCTTTTCCACGAAATACAAGGGACACTGAGGCGCAACATGATGCGCACCATAGCCACAGGCTTTGCCGTGGTGAGCGGACTGTTCCTGCTCATCGTGCTGCAAGGAGCTGGCAATGGCATCATTCATTCCTTCCAGTACAACATGGGCAACTTTGCCTTCGATGCCGTACGCGTCTTCGGCGGAATGACCACCAAGCCCTGGGAGGGCATCAAGGAAGGCCGACTGATTCGGCTCGACGACCGCGACCTGGAGATGAGCCGTCGCCACTTCCCCCATCAGGTGACTACAGCCATCCCCAAGGTCAGCAATGACGGTGTCGTGGCCAGTTATGCCGACCACTACATCAGCAGCGCGTCGATGGAGGGGGTCTATCCTGAATATGCCGCTTCGCAAGCTGTGGAGCTGTTGGAGGGGCGCTTTGTGAACAACATAGACATGAGCGAGAAACGCAAGGTGTGTGTGATGGGAAGCAACAGTTGCAAGGACCTTTTCAAGGAAGGCGGTTCGCCGATTGGGCGGCGAGTGAAGCTGGGCGGCATACTGTACACCGTAGTGGGGGTGTACAAGGCCAACGAAATGTTCAGCGGCAGCAACTTCTATGTGCCCTACACTACGCTCTGCACCATCTATAACAAAGGCCGCTTCATCGACGAACTGACCATGAGCACGCGCAACATACCCACCGATTCGGCGATGGAACAATTCATCGCCGAGTACACGCGTGCCACCAGCCACATTCACTCCTTCGACCCCGAGGACGACCGAGCCCTGTGGATATGGAACCAGGCGGGCGACAACATCCAGATGCAACGAGCCATGAGCATCCTGAACAAAGCCTTCTGGATCCTGGGCTTGCTGACGTTGCTGAGCGGCGTGGTCAGTGTGAGCAACATCATGCTCATCAGCGTCAAGGAGCGCACACGAGAGTTCGGCATCCGCCGTGCCATCGGTGCCCGTCCGTGGAACATCATCTCTATGGTGGTTGTGGAGAGTATCGTCATTACGGCCATCTTCGGCTACATCGGCATGTTGCTGGGCATCTTCTTCTGTGAGTGGATGGATGCTACGGTGGGCAATCAGGTCATGGACATGGGGGTCTTCCAAACCCGCTATTTTGTCGACCCGACGGTGGACCTGCACACTTGCATCCAAGCCACCTTTGTGATTGTCGTAGCCGGTGCGTTGGCGGGATTCTTCCCGGCACGCAAGGCGGTGAAAGTGAAAACTATTGATGCATTGAGGGCTTAGGAAATGAGACTATTGGACGCAGACTTGTGGGAGGAAATCTTCGACTCCCTTCGGAAGAATCGTACACGCACGTTCCTGACGGCTTTTGGCATCTTCTGGGGCGTGTTCATGCTCATCCTCCTGATGGGCGGAGGACGAGGACTGGAGACCATGCTGGGCGAGAACTTTGCCGGCGCGGCCTCCAATGCGGGATTCCTGATTTCCAACACCACCAGCGAACCCTATAAGGGCTTTCGCAGCGGCCGGGTTTGGCATCTGGAATTGAGTGACGTGGCGCGTATTCGCAACCTGGTGCCCGAGATAGATGTCGTTACGCCCACCATCAGCCGTTGGGGGGCAAGGGCGTTGGCCAACGACAAGTCTTGTGGCGTTTCACTGATGGGCGTATATGCTGACTACACCCATGTGGACAATCCCAAGATAAAGCATGGTCGGGCCTTGACGGATGCCGACGGCCTGCAGCACAGAAAGGTGTGTGTGATAGGAAAGCGCGTGGCACAGGAATTGTTCTCGGGCATCGAAAATCCGTGTGGACAGTTCCTCCGAGTTGACAGCATCAACTATTGTGTCATAGGCGTGAGCGGAAAGGGTTCGGGTGGCATCAATATCGGGGGCAATCCGGAAACTACAATCTATCTGCCCTACGAGACCATGCGGCAAATGTACAACCGCGGAAGCGAGGTCGATATCCTGGCGTTGGTGGCCAAGGAACAATATCCCATGACCGAGGTGCAGTACAAGGTGGAGGCCTTGCTGAAGCGTGTACACATGATTCACCCTGACGACACACAGGCTTTGTTGAAGGTGAACACCGAAGCCATCTTCAGTATGATAGACAGTCTGTTCACCGGGGTGAGCATCCTGGTGTGGATGATTGGGCTGGGCACGTTGCTGGCAGGAGCCATCGGCGTGAGCAATATCATGGTGGTGACGGTGAAGGAACGCACTACGGAGATTGGCATCCGCCGGGCCATCGGTGCTACGCCTAGGGACATCTTGACGATGGTCATGAGCGAGAGCATCGTGTTGACGCTGATAGCGGGAATGAGTGGAATCTCCTTGGCTGTGGCCATCCTGCAAACGGTGGAGAATGCCACACATGCCAATTATCCCTCGGCATTGTTCCAGATATCTTTCGGCGTGGCCGTCGGAGCCTCGCTTCTGCTTGCCGTACTGGGACTGCTGGCTGGCTTGGCTCCTGCCATCCGTGCCATGAACATAAAGCCCGTGGATGCCATGAGGGAGGAATAAGGAAAGACCCACCCCAAGCCCCCCTAAGGGAGGGGAAGGTTACATATTTGAAATATGAAGAGAATTAACAATCAATAACAACGGAATCTACTCCCCGCCCTGCAAGGGAGGGGCAGGGGGGTGGGCCCGATAAATCGGAAGTATGATGAAGAAGTTTATCAAATGGGCAGTGATTGCCTTGGTCGCTGCCATTTTTGTGGGCACATTTGTGTTCCTGTACCAAAAGTCGCGTCCTAAGGAGATGGTGTACGAGATATCCACCGTCCAACTGAGGGACCTGGAGAAGTCCACCATCGTGACGGGCAAGATTGAACCGCGCGACGAGGTGAACATCAAGCCTCAGATTTCGGGCATCATCGCTGAACTCTACAAGGAGGCAGGGCAGATGGTGAAGAAGGATGAGATAATCGCCAAGGTGAAGGTGATTCCCGACATGGGAAACTTGAGCACCGCGGAGAATCGTGTGCGCCTGGCAGAAATCAATCTGGCACAGGCCGAGACCGACTTCCAGCGTATGGAGAAACTATACCAGGAAAAGGTGGTGAGCGCGGAGGATTACGAGAAGTCGCAAGTGGTGCTGAAACAGGCTCAGAGCGAGATGACAAACAGCAAGGATGCACTGAACATCGTGCGCGAGGGCATTTCGCTCTCCAATGCCAAGATGAGCACCACGTTAGTGCGCTCCACGGTGGACGGACTGATTCTGGACATCCCTGTGAAGGTGGGTAATTCCGTGATACTGAGCAACTCGTTCAACGATGGTACCACCATCGCCACCGTGGCCGATATGTCTAAACTCATCTTCCATGGCAACATTGACGAGACTGAGGTAGGCCGCATCATGGAGGGTATGCCCGTGACCATAACGGTCGGTGCCGTGCAGAACCTGAAGATTCCCGCCCGCCTGGAGTACATCTCGCCGAAGGGACGCGAAAACAACGGTGCGAACCAGTTCGAGATTAAGGCCGCACTGATGGTGCCCGACACCGTGAGATTGCGCTCTGGCTATGGGGCCAATGCCGAAATCGTACTGGAGAGGGTAAATAAGGCCGTTTGTGTGCCCGAGGCCGCTTTGGAATTTTCGGGCGACAGCACCTTTGTCTATGTACTCACCGACTCCGTACCCACGCAGCAATTCCTGCGCCGTCGGGTCGAAACGGGATTGAGCAATGGCATAGACATCGAAGTGAAGAGCGGAGTGAAGGTGGGGGAGAAGGTTCGTGGAATCCTAAAGGAAGACAAAAAATGAAACGTCTATTACTATTAGTGCTTGTGGTCTGTGCTTCTCCACAGGCCTTTGCCCAGCAGGTTCGCCAGTGGACGCTGACCGAATGCATCGAGTATGCGCTCGCGCACAACCTCAATATCAAACAGCAGGAGAACAATGTGCGGCAACAGGAGATTGCACTCAGCACCACTCGCAACAGCCGTTTGCCCGACCTCAACGGCAGTGTTGGCGAAAGTTTCAGTTTCGGACGCGCCCTGACGGTGGACAACACCTACCAGAACCGGAACACGCAAAGCACCAGCTTCAGCCTGGGCACCAGCGCACCGCTTATCACGGGCGGACGTATCCCTGCCGACATCAAGGTCCACCGCCTCAATCTTCAGGCGGCCCTTCAGGACTATGAATATGCCCGCGAGAACGTGATGCTCAGTGTGACTTCCTCATACCTCGAAGCCATCTACCAGAAGGACATGGTGGATGTGGCAAAACGTCAGGTGGAATTGAGTCAGGCACAAGTGCACCGTATGGAACTGCTCTTCCGGAACGATAAGGCTTCGGAGGCTGAGGTCTCGCAGATTCGCTCTACGCTGAGCAACGACGAACTGTCGCTCACCCAGCAGCAGAACAGCTACATGCTGGCCCTGTTGGAACTTTCTCAACTCTTGGAATTGGAGTCTCCTGAAGGCTTCGGCATCGTGACCCCCCTGAACGGTCAAACGACCCATCTCCCCAGCGAACGGCTCCCTTCTCCCGACCTTGTGTATAATGAGGCTTTGGGCATCAAACCGCAGATTCAGGCCGAGCAGACACGTCTGCAGAGTGCCGAGAAGAGCGTCTTGTTGGCCAAGAGTGCCCTTTATCCCTCGCTCTATTTCAATGCCGGAATCGGCAGCAGCTACTACAACACGTCGGGCTATCCGACTATGGGCTTCGGTCGTCAGCTCCGCGACAATTTCAACCAGTATTTCGGCGTGTCTCTGTCCGTCCCCATCTTCAATCGTCTGGCCACTCGCAACAGTGTCCGTTCGGCCCGCTTGCAGGTGGAGGCGCAGCAGGTCCGGCTGGAACAGACGAAGAAGGCACTTTACAAGGAGATACAGCAGGCTTATTACAATGCCTTGGCTGCCAGCCGTCAGTGCGAGAGCAGTGACGTGGCACTTGCCAGTGCCCGGACGGCACTCGACCTCATGCAACGCAAGTATGAAAACGGTAAGGCCACAGCCACGGAGTTCCAGGAGGCCAAGACACAGTATATGCGTGCGGAATCGCAACAGATACAGTCGCGCTATACCTATTTCTTCCGTCAGAAGATTCTCGATTTTTACCGCGGGAAGCAATTGTAGCTTGTCACGCCGCCGATTCACTCCTTCCGGCGCGGGTTGAGGCAGAAGTGCTGTTGCGGGTTGAGCCGGATTTCCTCCTGTCGGACCATGCTTTCGAGCACGTCGGCGAAGCGTTTGCGGCTGAAGCCTGTCACGTCGATGTCCTGCGGGGGCTTAGGGCCGTCTTGCAGTTGGCGGAGGATGGCGGCGCGGATAGCTGGTTCGTCGTCCTGTGCCGATTTCTCTCCCAGGCAGATGTCGCACCGCCCGCACTTTGCGGTGTCCTTCTCTCCGAAGTATTTGAGCAGGAAGCGGCTGTGACAGATTTCGTTGTCGGTCACGTACTGAATCATCGACGTGATGCGCCGCTCGTATTGTGCCTTGCGGTCGACGTAGACCTCCGGCGGCAACACCACTTCGTCCGTCTCCACGCGTCTCGTCACGAAGGTGATGAAGTTCGTGCGCTTGCGAGGGATGTAGCGTAGGATGCCACTTCGAGCCAGTTCCTTCAGGTGGAAGTAGACGTCGTTGTATTCCAAGCCGGTGTCCTTGGCCAGTGTGTACTCGTCGATGTAGGCAAACTCGACAAACAGACCGCTGTATCTCCGAAGCAGGGCGTGGATGATGTGCTCCTGCGGTTCGGGGCGCTCGCGCAGTTGGTAGAGTTCGTCGCGGTTGAGGGTGAACATAAGGCGGCTGACCACCTCGTCGTCCTCCGTGTAGCGGATGAGTCCGGCCTTGTCCAGCAGGAGGAGGGAACTGTGGACCTGCACGGGGAAGTACTTGTACTGGTAGCAGAATTTCGCGATGTCAAATTCGCGTGTCACGCCTGTACCGTCGCCCATGGCCATCTCGAAGTAGCAACAGACGTCCTCGTAGACCCGGCGGATGTAGTCGGGGGCAGGGTAGGTCTCGTCTACGCGCCTGAGCAATTTTCCGCAGTCGGCCCTGTCGTAGAGCAATACGGCGTAGGCCAACTGCCCGTCGCGTCCGGCCCTTCCTGCCTCCTGGAAGTAGGCCTCTGGAGAGTCGGGAATCTCGAAGTGAAGTACGACGCGCACGTCGGGTTTGTCAATGCCCATGCCGAAGGCGTTCGTGGCCACCATGACGCGGTACTCGTCGTGCTGCCATTTTGCTTGCCGTTCGTCCTTCTTCACCTGAGGCAGTCCTGCATGGTAGTTTGTGGCTGTGATGCCCTCGTTGGTGAGAAATTCGGCCAGTTCCTGTGTCTGCTGTCGGTTGCGGGTGTAGAGAATGGCCGACCCCTGCGTGCTGCGCAGAATGTGGAGCGTCTCGCGGTATTTGTCATCGGTGCGGCGGACGTAGTAGACCAGGTTTTTGCGCTCGAAACTCATGCGGCAGACTCGCCCCTCGGGGCGGAAGCGCAGTTGCGCCTTGATGTCGTCCACCACTTCGGGCGTGGCCGAGGCGGTCAGGGCCAGCACAGGGGCCTCGGGCACGATGTCGCGGATGCGGGCTATCGCCAGGTAGCTGGGGCGGAAGTCGTAGCCCCACTGCGAAATACAGTGCGCCTCGTCGACGGTGATGAAGCACACCCGCATGTGGCTCAGTTTCTTCTGGAAGAGTTCCGTCCCGATGCGCTCAGGGGAGATGTAGAGAAATTTGTAGCCGCCCAGTATGCAGTTATCGAGGGCCGTCACGATTTGGGCGTGCGACATGCCGGAGTAGACGGCGGTGGCCTTGATGCCGCGCATCCGTAGGCCTTGCACCTGATCCTTCATCAGGGCTATGAGAGGGGTGACCACGATGCAGGTGCCCTCCATGGCCAGAGCCGGCACCTGGAAGGTGATGCTCTTGCCGCCGCCCGTGGGCATCAGTCCCAGCGTGTCGTGGCCGGAGCCGATGCTGTCGATGATGTCGCGCTGGATGCCCCGAAAATCTTCGTAGCCCCAGTATTGCTTCAGTATGGACTGATAGTTCATTAGAGTTTATTCATCGGACGGATGTCCTCAATCTGCAACTGCACCTCGCCCCGCTTATGGGTGTTCTCCTCGATGGCGTAGGCAATGTCGAACGATTGTTTGGTCTTGATGTAGCGGGCCTGACTGCTTTGGCCGAAGGCAATGCCGTTCATGACGTCGGCGCTCTTTCCGTCGACGAGTTCCAGCTTGATGTGTTCCTGATCGCAGCCGACCACCTTGCTCGTGCCGTAGTCGTAGACTCGCTTGGTGCAGAATACGGGACGCGGATTGTCGGGGCCGAAGGGGTTGAAACGACGGAGGTCGGCAAAGAAGCGGCGGGTGATGTCGCGGAAGTCAATGGTGGCCTCGATGTCGATTTGCGGATGCACCTTCGAGAGGTCGATATGCTTCTCTACATAGTCGGTGAAGCGGCGGCGGAACTCGTCCACCCGTTCCACCTTCATGGTCAGGCCCACGGCGTAGGCGTGTCCGCCGAAGTTCTCCAGCAGGTCGCGGCAGCTTTCCACGGCCTGGTAGATGTCGAAGTCGCCGACCGAGCGTGCCGAACCCGTGGCCATGTCCTCGGTGCGTGCCAAGACTACCGAGGGACGACAGTAGATTTCGGCCAACCGGGAGGCCACGATGCCGATGATGCCCTTGTGCCACTCTTCGCTGTAGAGCACGATGGCCTTGTTCTCGTGGCTCTGGTCCAGTCCGGCCACGATGCGGTTGGCCTCCTCCGTCATGCTCTTGTCCAGGTCCTTGCGCTGGTCGTTGTAGTGGTTGATGAGGTTGGCCTGCAACTGAGCCTGTCTCTCGTCCCGCTCCACCAGCAGGGCCACCGTGGCGCGTCCGTCCTGAACCCGTCCGGAGGCGTTGATGCGCGGGCCGATGCGGAAGATGATGTCGCTCATCGTCACCTCCCGGCCCGAGAGCCCGCAGGTGTTCATGATGGCCCGCAGCCCCGTGCTGGGAGCCCCGTTGATTTGGCGCAGTCCGTGGAAGGCCAGGATGCGGTTTTCGCCCATGATGGGCACGAGGTCCGAGGCGATGCTCACCACGCAGAAGTCCAGCAGGGGGAGCAGTTTCGAGAACTCGATGCCGTTGGCCTGTGCGAAGGCCTGCATCAGCTTGAATCCCACGCCGCAGCCCGAAAGATCCTTGTAGGGGTAGGTGCCGTCGCGTCGCTTGGCGTTCAGGATGGCCACGGCCGGGGGCAGTTCGTCGTCGGGCACGTGGTGGTCGCAGATGATGAAGTCCACGCCGCGCTCCTTGGCCTGTGCAATTTCCTCCACGGCCTTAATGCCGCAGTCGAGCACGATGACCAGTTTCACGCCCGTCTCGTAGGCGTAGTCCAGTCCCTGCTGCGTCACGCCGTAGCCCTCGTCGTTGCGGTTGGGGATGTAGTAGTCGATGTTCGTGTGGTACTGAATCAGGAACTTGTAGACCAACGCCACAGCCGTGCATCCGTCGACGTCGTAGTCGCCGTAGACGAGTATGCGTTCCTTGTAGGCCAGGGCCTGGTTGAGTCGGCTGACGGCCTTGTCCATGTCGCGGAACAGGAAGGGGTCGAGCAGTTCGTTCAGTTGCGGGTGGAAGAAACGCCGTGCTTCCGTGACATCCTTGATGCCCCGGTTCACCAGCAGCCGCCCCAGCACGGGATTGATGTTCAGCCCCTGAGCCAGCCTTTTGGCCGTATCTTCCTGCTCGCCCGTGAGCGAGACAAAGTTCCACACATAATTCATGCCCTGCAAAGATACAAGAAAAAGAGCGAAAAAGCAAGTGTTTCGTTCTTTTTGTCATTCCGACTTATATAATTGGCTTATAATTTGCCGTAAAAAATCCTTACACGTCCTATCTCGTGGTTGGGAGGGTTAGTATGCTTCCGGGCATAAGATTACTATGCTTCGGGGGGTAACCTTAGTAATCTTGTCCCCGTAAGCATAGTAATCTTATGCCAGAGGGTACTATAGGGAGGGTGGAGCGAAAAGTAAGATTTTATTACAAAGAAAAGCCCGTGAGTCTACACATCGTAGGCTCACGGGCTTTCTGTCAACGGAAGCGGGGGCTTAGAGGCCCAGCTTCTTGCGGATGTCCTTGGGGATGGCGTTCTTGTTGACGAGGTAGTCCATCGTGTTGGCGGCGATGAAGGCCTTGGTCATGTACCAGATGCCCTTGTAGTCGCCCGTCTCGCCCCAGGAGTTCTTCACCATGTAGTATTCACGTCCGTTCTGGTCCTTGGCCAGACCGTAGATGAGCATGCCGTGGTCGTCGGTCAGCTCCCAGTTGTCGAAGCGCTCCTGGCGCATCTCCTGCGTCGGGACGATTTCGGGCACGGTGCAGCCGAGCGAGTCGATGATGCTTTTGCGCTTGTAGCTCGAAAGTTTGAGCCAGCGGGCCATGTCGCTGCCGGCCAGGCTCTCGGTGGCCTTCGTGTCGATGGCGTAGGCCACGCCCTGACGGGTGAAGCCCTCCTCCGAGACGTCACCGCCCCAGGCCACGGTGTAGCCCTTGTCGATGGCGTTGTCGATGATGCGCATCATCTCGTCCATGGGCAGGTTGTAGGACTTGGGGAAACGCCAGTTGTCCTGAATCTCGATGGCGAAGGTCGTGTAGAAGGGATGGTGGGTGTAGGAGGTGATGTTCACGTAGTCGTCGAGGTTGATGCCGAGCGTCTCGACGAACGACTTCGGGGTGTACTTCTTACCTTCGTAGGTGAACTCCTCGGGGCACTTGCCCAGATAAGCGTCCAGAATGCCCTGGAAACCGACCTTCCACTGATTGGAGATTTTCTTGGCCGAGCTCTTGGAGATGGCAGCCACGTAGGGCTCCAGCAGGGAGAAGAACTCATTGAAGTTGTTCAGCGAGTCGCCGTAGAGCGAGCCGGGGAAGGGCATGGCGTCTTCGGGGCAGATGCCGTGACGCTTCAGCGTCTCCAGCACGTCTTCGGCCGAACCACCCTGGGCGAACTGGAGGTCGCCGTGCAGACGAACCACCTGGATGGCACGCTCCATGTAGGTTTTGTTGGCCACGAACGATTCGCAGAGGTCCATTTCCTTGCCGGTGGCCTTCAGGATTTCGGCCTCGAAGAAGGAGAGCGTACTGTAGTCCCAGCACGTGCCGCTTCGGTTCTGGTCCTTGACGCTCGTGATGGGAATCTCCTTGACAGTGGTGAACACGGGTTTGTTGTCAGGCTTCTTCTCGGTGTCCTGAGCCTGTGCGCCGATGGCCGTGGCGGCCAGCAGGGCGAGGGCGAAAAGTTTTTTCATATTTTTTTGTGAGTTTGTTGGTTGTTATTCTTTTTTAGTGTCTTTAGTGTCCTTACGGTCTTTAAAGTCTTTAGGGTCAAAATGACCTCTGGCGGAGAAACTCTTCCACATCCTCGGCGTGGTAGGGAATGACCTTCTCACCCAAGATGCGGCAGCCGTCGTGGGTGATGAGCAGGTCGTTCTCGATGCGGATGCCGCCGAAGTCCCTGTACTTCTCGATGGTGTCAAAGCACAGGAAATCCCTGTTCTTGCCCTTGGCCCGCCATTCGTCGATGAGGGCTGGGATGAAGTAGATACCCGGCTCGTCGGTCATGACAAAGCCCTCCTGCAGTCGGCGGCCGCAACGCAGGGCGTTCGTGCCGAACTGGTCCAGACGGGGCCTCACCTCGTCGTCGAAGCCGACGTAGATCTGCCCCAGTCCCTCCATGTCGTGCACGTCCATGCCCATCATGTGGCCCAGTCCATGGGGCAGGAACATGGCGTGGGCCCCGTTGGCCACGGCCTCGTCGGTGTCCCCCTTCATCAGTCCCAGTTCCTTCAGGCGCTCCGTCATCAGCCGGGCCACGCCGAAGTGAACGTCCCACCACTTCACGCCCGGCTTGGCCAGGCTGAGCGCCAGGTCGTGGCAGTCGACCACAATCTGGTAGATGTCGCGTTGCCGTTGGGTGAACGTGCCGCTGATGGGCGTCGTGCGCGTGTTGTCGCTGCAGTAGTTCTCGTTCGTCTCCGCCCCGCAGTCACACAGCATCAGTCTTCCCGCCTCCAGGGGGCGCAGCGAAGGCTCGCCGTGCATGATTTCGCCGTGCATCGACACGATGCTGGGGAACGACGTGATGCAGCCCCTCGCCGAGGCGATGCCCGAGAGGCGCCCCGCAATTTCCTGCTCCGTCACGCCGGGGGCGCATAGGCGCATGGCGGTGGTGTGCATCTCGTAGCCGATGGCGCAGGCGCGTTCGATTTCCTCCACCTCGCCCTGCGACTTCACGGCACGCTGGTCCACGACGGCGCGAATGAGTTCCAGGCTGGCCGCCTCGCGTTGCCGGGAGGGGTGGATGCCTGTGAGGTCCATGAGTTGAATCATCAGGTCGTGGCGGTAGGGTGGCAGGAAGTGGAGGCGGCGCCCTTGGCTCTTTGCCTTCTCCACGAGTTCGGCCAGTTTGGCCATCGGAGCACTCTTCGTGACTCCTGTCTGACGGGCCATGTCGGCCACGGAATCCACCTGGCCGAACCATACGATGTCCTCGATGTCGATGTCGTCGCCCAGGAGCCATTCCTCGCCCGAGTCGGCGTCGATGACACCCGCCAGCCCTTCGCGGTGCAGGCCGAAGTAGTACAAAAAACAGGAATCCTGTCGGAACTTATAGGTGTTCGACGGATAGTTCATCGGCGACTCGTTGTTGCCCATGAACAGGATGAGGCCGCTCCCGATGCGCTCGCGCAGTATGCGTCGGCGCTCCGCGTATGTCTGTTTGTCGAAAAGCATATTACAGCAATTAAATTAATTTGTTTGCAAAGATAGGCTAAAAAAATGAAACGAGCAATTCATATCCCCTATATTCTTACATATTTATATATGATAGACCTATACATTGTTTCCTGTGCCCTATATTTTGTAGTGACATGGCAAAAAGGAGGTGAAATATTTTGTGATATGAAAGCGATTTCCTAAATTTGCCGACGGTATCGGGGGAGAAATCCCGAGCCACAGATGCATCAGCTTATTATTTCGCACTTACCGAAAAGACCTCGGAAATCTCTTTTGGAATAGTTCGATGTAAGAAGCAGAGGGAAAGCCCAAGGGAGGCCGTCCCCCGAATCTGACAATATTGCTATGCAACACGCTTTGGCGTGGAGCATTCTTATATGTCAGATAGGGGTTCCAATTCCGAGGTCTGCCCCTCAGGTAAGTGCATAAGAGTGACCACGCCATTCTTTGTGCCCCTGCCTCATTTGCCCTGTATGTAACTTTCTATTAACTAAATAATAAGTAACATAAAAAAGTATTTCTATTAATGATGCTCTTGCCCATGATGGCAAGTGCTCAGGTAGTAAATTCGGTATGCGGAGCCAAGTTTGGTTCTTCTTATTCGCAAGTTGTCGTGTCGTTGAAGAATGTCTATGGCATGACAAATAAGTCTTTCTACCAAGAAGACAAAATCATGTATTTCGGTAAGACTTTCGAAGGCATCTTCTTTGATAGTTTAAATTTTCATTTCATAGGAACAGATTCAAATCGTCAATTCAACGAAGCGCATTTCGTGGCAAGCTGTGAGACGGAAGAAGAGGCTCGTGATATGCGTGAGAAACTCATCGCCTCAATGAGCAAGACATTTCAAATTAAGAGGATACAAGATGATGAAGGTTATGTGACTTATTGGGGTGGTTTGTCACCTACGGATAAAAGTAAATATGGTTTCCAGATTTATATTTCGGCTACCGGTCTCGATGAATATCCTTATACATTGACTCTCTCTTTCGGACCTTATGATTATAGATAATCTCTTTAACTAAATTAGAGCAACATAAAAAAGCCTTATTTATTAAGTATGCTGATGCCCCTTATAAGAAGGCTTGTAATACACACTTTTATCTAAAAAATTATGAAAACATTTTCAACAAAAATGCTGCTGCTCGCAGCAATGGTGCTGTTCCCCATGGGAATGCAAGCAGCCAAGCGAATGAGTGAAAAACTTGTAAAAAAGGCAGGTGTCGTGGTACTTTTCGATCAAAACGTGGATGGATCGAATTCGAAGGGCAATGTGATTTTCCTTCGACTGAAAGACAAAACTCGTCCAGAGGATTGGAAAAACTCTATACAG
Organism: Bacteroidaceae bacterium; assembly: GCA_017453445.1. Classification (GTDB taxonomy): domain Bacteria; phylum Bacteroidota; class Bacteroidia; order Bacteroidales; family Bacteroidaceae; genus Physcousia. The sequence goes on along the minus strand of JAFTEX010000012.1, from coordinate 16,674 downwards.
GAATTGGAAACGTGTATGTCGACGGGGCATCATTCCAAGAACCTGATTCCGATTAATCAGCCCATCTACAACAATTCAAAGTTTATAAATACCAATCCCAAACATCAAAAACAGAACGCAATAGAGTTATGGATGGAAGAGAATGGGGATTTGGTTTATTCAATCGAGGACACCTACGGATATAGAAAATATAAGATTGTCATGGCGGTTTTCTATAAGACCTATGCCGACGTTTTGGCGGGAAAACCTTTGGGTGAGGAAACGTCTATGTCTGTTGCTTACCGCTATATCAGCCAGATGTTTACTATTTATCAGTGACGATTGCGTATTCAGGCAAAAAGATAGCTTTTCACTGAAGTTATAGCACTCTATAGGGTGTGCCGTTCGTGCACACCTTTTTTATTAACAACTCTTCCGTTTCTCCAGCATGGGACATCTGATTCACTTTTATGGTCAAAAAAACAGGCGGATACGGGGGTAATGTGCAGAAAATTTCATAACTTTGTCGCCTGTTTTGGAGGGAACGTTCTATAGGGAATGTTCATTATAAGGAAAATATATGAAGCAAATGAAACAAGGGATGCGGGCCGCCATCCTTACATGCTGCGGCCGGGTTGCGCTGATTGTGTCGGCGTGGGGCCTTTCCGTCATGGGGACAAAGGCGCAAGAGGCGGCTGGAATGAGTTACCCGCAGGCCGAATGGTCGCAGGCAGGCGACATCCTGATGCACACGCCGGGCCAGGAACTCTTCAACGGGGTCATTCACCCTTCGGCAGGACTGTTTGAGGATTACTTTGATGTGGACAAGGCCGCCGAAGAGCATCGGGGCTATATCTCCATGCTGGAGGCCAACGGCATCCGCGTGCACACCGTCCTTGGAATCCTCAACGAGGTGGGGATGGACAGTCTGAGGGCAATTGCCGAAAAGCAACTTGTCTATGACATCTCGCAAATTCCGGATGAGGATGCCGGGAAGACGGAGGAGTACCGACAGGAGGTGTTGTCGAAGATGAGCCGGGCCGACCTGATTCGCTGTATTTTCTTGCAGCCGACCGTAAAACTCTCGAAGACGGACAACAATACGGGCTATGAGGCACAATACATACAGAACCCGTTGATGAATCTTTATTTCACACGCGACCAGAGCATCACGACCCCCCAGGGGCATGTCATCTGCCACATGAACAGCAAACAGCGCGCCCCGGAAACCGATATCATCGCACTCTGCTACGAGCACTTGGGGCTGAAGCCCATCCTGCGCATTAGCGGTGAGGGGCGCTTGGAGGGAGGCGACTACATTCCAGCGGGCAACATTGCCTTCATCGGGTGCGGCATGCGCACCAACGACGAGGGCATCCGCCAACTGATGGACGCGGATGCCTTCGGGCATGACACCATAGTGGTGGTGCGCGACCATAAGTTGTGGCAGATGCAGATGCACCTGGACACCTACTTCAACATCATAGACAAGGATCTCTGTACGCTGGTGGGCAGTCGGTTGAATGCCCAACCCGGCGACCCGGAATACAGCACATGTGATGTTTGGGCTCGGAAGCCTGGCACCACGTCCTACGCGCTATGGAGGCAGGGGGTGCCCTTTGTGGAGTATATCCGCGGGCGCGGCTTTAACATCATTCCCATTGACTATGACGACGAGATGCACTATGCCAACAATTTCCTCACCATCGCCCCTCGCCACATCATGGCCGTGGGAGGGCAATCTGAGGAGCTGCAGGAGCGTTTCCGCAATGCGGGGGTCACCGTGGAGTGGATTCCGCTGGAGAGTCTCATCGATGGGTACGGTGCTGCACATTGCATGACGCAGGTCTTGCAGCGTAAGACGTATGACCCAGACAAAACGCCCACAGCCGTACAGGGAATGAACGTTCCTGTGACGGAGCATCAACAGGCTTATCGCCTGAACGGGACGGTTGCCAGTGGTGGCAAGCGTGACATCCTCATCCTGCACCCAGTCAAAGGGGGAGCGCAGGGAAGACACGGCAAGAAGATTATTAACTGACAAAGACGGCTGCGATACGGCGGCGCTTTTCGCCTTCACTGCTTTTCCGTCATGTAGGCCCAGTAGCGGCGTGGCATGTCGTTGAGTTGCTTCTTGGGATTCAGGCGTTCGCGAATGCAGATGGCCTTGAAGTAGGTGCACCAGAGACGCTGGAAGAGTTGGTCGTTCTCCGAGAGCAGTTTCTCGGAGAGTTGGCCAGTGCGTAAGTCGAAGGGCAGCGAGGAGGAGTCCTCAAAGGTGACACGCGTGACCGTGTGCTGGTCGTAGTAGTAGCCATAGTGGCGGCGGGCATCGTAGAGGAGCCAGGGCTGGTCGCGGAAACGGTCCTGGAAGTGGTCGGTGACGAGCGGGAGCACATTGTGGTCGGGGCGGACTACGGCGAGGTAGGTGCCATCCAGTGCTTTCTGGAATCGAACGAACTGCTTCATGCGCAGTGCCTCGTGCATGACTCGCCGTGCCGTGTTGGTGACGAAAAGCACGTCGGGGTCGGCAAAGTTGTAGCCCCCTCCAGTTCCCCCATGAAAGTCTCCACCTACTTTCCCGTGAGGGGGATATCCATTGCTGTTCGGGGAAAGCCCCCCTTTGTGAGGGGATTCCGAGGGTGTGAAAACCTTATATATATAATGGAAAAGCGGAGTGTCGAGTTCCCGGTCCTCAGAGAGGTAGCTGATGGGGAGCAGGCGGAGGGCTTCGTGCGAGAGACACTTCTCCAATCCCGCCCACACGCGGCGGGATTTCTCCTCGGTGGTCACAACTCGGTGCGAGTCATTACAGAAAAGCGGCAATGGCTCGCCGTCCTGAATTAGGACGTCGGGCCGTTGCCGAAGGGAATACGCATCAAAGACGGCGGACAGAATGCCGTCCATGCTGCGGTCAACGATGTAGGCGAGCAGCGAGTCGGACAAACTGTTTTCGGCCATTGGTGGGGTTGGTTCGCGCGTTTCACTGAAGTTTCAGGCTCCCTTTGAGGCTCGTCGATGAGGCCTTGAGCGTTACGCTGCCTCCCTGCCGTGAGGAACGCAGTATGACCTGCATCTGACCCATGTGCATCCGTTTGGTCGTAATCGACGGGCCGAAGAGGTCGGCGGTGTAGTGGTCGCCGTTGTCCAGAGAGAGCAAGGTGGCTCCCGTGCCTTCCACCGAAATCGTTAGCGGTTCGTCGAACGAGGGGACGGTATTGCCCTGCTTGTCCACGGCGCGGATGGTAAGGTACCGAAGGCTCATGCCGTCGGCCTTGAACGCTCCAGGGCCTTCTTCGGGTTCGAGGGTCAGGCGGACGGCGCGTCCGGCGGTCGCAATTTGGTGGCGGGCCACTTCCTTCCCATTATTGTAGGCGACGGCTACGAGCTTGCCCCCTTTGCCATATTCAACATTGTTCCACTTGATGAGGCCGCGTTTGAAGGGGTCGCTCTTGTCGCTCTTCTGCCGTCCCAGGCTCTTGCCGTTGGCCAGCAGTTCCACCTCGTCGCAGTTGGTGAAGGTGGTCACCTGTTGTTTTGAGCCTTCGGGGCAGTTCCAAAACTCGGTGTAGGTCTTCTGTCCCACGTCGATGGCGTTCCAACTTACCGTTTCGCTGCCCGTCATCACGCCAATGCGCACGATGGGTTCCTCGGGCACGAAGGCACCGCGTATGAGCCATGCCTGCGGGTTGGGCCATAGCGTGTGGCGGAAGAAAGAATAGTTCCAACCTTTCTTAGGCCATTTGTTCGACTCGCCCCAGTATTCTATGGCCCCCCAGTAGGCCAGGCCCACCGTGCGGTCGCGGTCCATGCCATAGAAGGGAGCCTGCAACTGGTTGGTCACGGCCTCGCTCTGGTAGAGTATCATGTCGGGCTTATGCTCGAAGTACTTTGGGTAGCAATCCCACTGGTAGTTGAACGAACTAACCTCGGTGGCGCAGGCCAGTTCGGGCGGCGCCATGTAGGTTTTGAACTCCTTCTCTTCGCGGATGGCTCCGGCGCGAGCCGGGAACATGGCCACGGTGGTTGGGCGAGTGCTGTCGTAGCGCTTCACCATTTGGTCGAAGATGCGGTACGTCGTTATGCCCCAGTCGTTAGTTTGGTATCCGCTCCAGTTGTCGCGCACTTGCAACTCGTTGCCCAGGCTCCAAAGTATGACGCTCGGGCAGTTGCGGTCGCGCGTTATCCATTCTTGTATAAGTCCTGGCCAGATTTGCATGAAGGGCTTCCGTCCACCCCAGTATTCGTCGTCGCTCCACTTGTCGATGAGTTCGTCCACAATGAGTATGCCCATCTCGTCGGCAATGCGGGTGAGCGATGGGGCATAGGGATTGTGGGAGCAACGCAGGGAGTTGAAGCCGAATCGCTTCATCTGTGCAAATTGGCGCCGGATGGCATCGTCGTATGAGGCCACGCCCAGTGCGCCCAGGTCGTGGTGGTTGGCCAGTCCTTTCAGGAACAGCTTTCGTCCGTTCAGTTTGAAGCCAAACTTGGGGCTGTATTCAATGCTTCTGATGCCAAAGCGCTCCGTCTGTAGGTCGACGAGCATGCCGTCCACACTGACTTCCACCTCTACGCGATATAGGTAAGGGTTGTCAATGTCCCACAGTATGGGCTTTGCTATCGTAATGCTGGGTAAAGCCACTTCGTCGTGGCGGTGCTTGGTTAGGGTTTTCATGGTTGCCTCCGATGTCCCTAAGGTCTTGCCGTCGCGGTCCTTCACCGTGGCGCGGACGAGGGTCTTGGGCTGCTCGCCACTGCCGTGGGGGAAGCCGGCCACATCGACTGTGAGCTTCACTTCGCCCTCTCCCTTAGCGGAAACGGTGGGGGCTACGTAGATTCCATGCCTGGCGATGTGTGTCGGGTTCTGCAGGCTCAACCATACGTTGCGGAACAGACCGGCACCCGTGTACCAGCGGCTGGCCTTCGGCTTACCGGAGTTGGTATAGACGGCCACCACGTTGTCGGCTCCGTAGTGCAGCTGCTTCGTGATGTCGGTCTCGAAACCTAAGTAGCCGTACTCGGAGGATGCTACCTTCTTGCCGTTGACATACACATCGCCGTAGTACATCATGCCCTCGAAGTCGAGCAATACCTGCAGCCCCTTCCAACTTTCCTCGGCGCGGAACGTCTTGCGATACCATCCCTCGCACTGGCCTTTCCAGCCACGTGCACCGCCGGCCTTCTCGTCCCAAGGCTGTTCGAACTGGTAGTCGTGGGGCAGGTCGAGCCGTCGCCAGCCTTTGTCGTCAAAGTCCTCACGTTCAGCCCCTTCGGAATTGCCAAGCTGGAAACGCCAGTCGAAGTTGAAGAGCGTCGCCCCCCTGTCCCTTGTTGCGACATCGAGAGCAGGAATCTCGGCGTAAGGGCGGCTCGTACTCGCTGCCTGCGCCTTGTACTCGGTGTACTGGGCGTGCAGCAGGTTAAGGTCGTGAGTGAAGAAAGACAGCATGGCCAATGCCATCAGGGCAATGCGTTTCATGGCTATGATGAGGTTTGGTTTAATATTAATAATGTAAGTAACTCTACTGCAAATATCGCAAGGATTCCTGAAATATGCAAAATTTTTGTAAGAAATTGCGTTGAATGTTTGTTCAGACAGTTTCTTTTTCATAGATTTGCAATGGTTATACCTCTGTGAGTTGTTTTATTACATTTTATTAACCCCTAATTAACTACCACCATGAGACGCTATCTTTTACTACTGACACTGCTGACAACTTGCACTGTCAGCACAAAGGCACAGACTCAGCTGGCTCAGGACGGCACGCAGGGTTACGCAGCCTTCACCCTTATCCCCAAAGCTTACACCACCGACGGGAAGGACTATCTCGGAGCCGCCATGTCGGACGGCTTCTACGTGATGGACATGTCTACGGGTTCACGTTCTTCATACAAGGTGGGTGGTGCTGAAATTAACTGGTCGGTTTACGCCTATGACAGCGACAAGGGTGCCTACAGCACCAATCCCAGTTACACGATGAAGTTCAATGCAGGAGCCATACCCGTTTCCATCTCTCCGGGTTATGGCGAGGGGGTGGCTGCCACGCAGACACTCTTCAACACCGATGACAGGTTTGAGGCCGTGGTGGTGAACACTTCATCCGTCAGCGCGGAGATTCGCTACGGCTATGAAAAGTACCGATTTTCGGGCACGGCACCTTCGGGACTGAAAATCGTCACTCAGTCGGGAGCCACGATTGCCACGCTGAACGGCATGGTGAAGGAGGAGCGGAAAGGAGACGGCACGTATACGATTTATACTGGTGTTCCGCAGTTGCAGGTAATTCTGGTCAACGGCAAAATGGTGCTCGTGATGACGCAGAAGCAGATGTTCTACGACGAGAACGACCCCGACAACAACAAGGTGGCGTTTACCATCTTTTCCATGAACGGTGGAGCCAATTCGGTGCAGCAGATTACCCAGTTCACCGGCACCGCCAATACCGACACCTATAACCTCTCCGGCCAACGGGTGGGCGATGACTACAAGGGCATCATCATTCGTGATGGCAAGAAATTGTTGAGGAAATAGAAGGATTGCATCCAAGCCAAAGGGCGCGTCAAAATTCGCAGTTGCAGAATTTGACGCGCCCTTTGGCATTTATTTGGCCGTAGCCTTGATGCTGTCCTTACGCACCTGAGCCGCAAACTGCTGTGGACGTATGGTGACGGGGCCGGACATGAATTCGGGGATGTTGTACGAGCGCAGGAACTCTTGGTGGCGATGTGGGTCTTTCTGCGGCAGTTCAAAGGGCTTTGAAAAGTGTCCCTTTCCGTCGAAGTGGGCGATGTAGGGACGGGTGAAGTTGCCATCGGTGCGGCGACTGCTGAAGATTACCCATCGTCCGTTAGACGACCAAGAGTGATAGGATTCCACGTTGTCAGAGTTTAGTTCGTCAATGCGGCGAGGCATGACGGGATGTTCTTCAGTCGTGCATTGTTGCAAATCCATGAGGTAGAGATCCGCATCGACATGCCAAATGTGGAACACGCCGAAGCGCCCCATCGTGAACATGAGCCAGCGCCCGTCGGGACTGATGCGGGGCAGGGTGGCGGACATGGAGTCGGCAGCCGCATCAAACACCATCTCGGGCTTGCCGAACGAGCGGCTCGGGAGGTCGAAGGCACGACGGTAGAGGCTGTACTTCACGTCCTTGTAGTGCTGAATCATGTCGAACTCTTTGGAGATGGCCCGAGCGGTGTCCTGCTTAACGTAGTGTGCAGAACAATAGTAAAGGAACTTGCCGTCGGGGCTCCAGAAGGGGAAGCAGTCGAGCTGGTTGGTGTCGCACTCCAGAGGGAGCACTTCGTGGCGGTCGATGTCGTAGAGCATGAGGTCGCTGTAGGTGTCCTGCACTTCCACCTTCTGGTTGTCGTTGGTGTGGAACGACTGGCCTGTGTGGTTGGTGGAGTAGGCAATGAGTTTCTCGGTGGGATGCCAGGTGGGATAGACACCGGCTGAGACGGTTTTGCCCGTCTTCATGTCGACGCGCTCCAGATGTCCGTCGTAGGCTATGATGGTTCCACCGTGAGCCTGGCGCACATGGAACTGCATGCGGTTGGGGTCGTACTGCTGATAGGCGTGGCAGTTGATGCACTGTCCGTCCGTTTCGTCGGAGTTCGACATATTACCATAGATAAGTGTCTCGTCGTAGTTTTCAAGGCAACGCTGGTTGATGGTCAGGTCCTCGTAGGTGACGTAAGACGGTGCGATGAGGCGATAGGAGATGTAGGGGTCGATGCTGTCGGGTGAGACATAGATGTGGAAGGGCTTCATGCGTTGCCACTTGTCCCCCTTGGCGGTGAACACCTCCACCGTGATGCGTTCGTCCTGCTTCATCTCTTCCCATTGTTTCTTTGTGGGGCACACGTCCGTCCCCGCGTAAACCCACTCGCGGTCTCCGGCGGTGATGCGAGTGACGAAGCCGGTGCCTTCCTCCTCAATGGTGAAGGTCAGCGGGGCAATGTTCTTGGGTACTGTCACGTCGTGGTACTCAGGAAAGATTCTTGGTATTTGTTGGCTCTCTGTATAGGTGGATGGCACACGAGGATTGGAGCAGGCTGCCAACAATGTCAACAATATGACAGCAAAGCTGCTGCGGCATACGAAGCGGAGGGTATGGTCTATCATAGTTTTCAATTTTCAGATTCAATTTAATTTGTCTTTTGGTTGCGCACGAGGAAGTAGAAATAGTAGAACGTGTCGCCGAACATCGGTTGGAAAGCACGTTTCTTTTGTTCCTCGTTCATGGAGCCGCACTGGGTGTTGAAGTCCATAAAGCGCTGGTAGCTGCTTTTCACGGACTCGTCGAAAGGCAGACGCTGCATTGCCTGCGCATTGGTGTCGCCCGGCCAAAGTTCGCTGGGGCGCTGCGGTTCGAGCATGGAGTAGAGGTAGGCCGCCTCCTGATAATAACGGGGCACGCGGAACCCTTCCTCACGCTGATGCATATTCAAATACTGGCGGAAACGAGGCCAGAAGAGGTCTATGTCCTTCATGATGAGGGCGGAGAGCAGGGTCATCTCCTGATAGCCGGGGTCGGCACCGAAGCCCGAAGAGAAGGTCTTCATCAGGTAGAGTTCCACCAGTGTGTTGTCACCGTCCAGACGGTCGCCGAACTCGGCCATGGGGATGATGGGTTTCATCTCCTCGTCCTCCTTCATGAGTTCGGGGTGGCGGATGTAGGTTTCATATTGCTCGGCCCATAGACGGTGGTAACGGGTCTTCTTCAACAGGTTGATATATTTTTGTGCCACATCCCAGTCGTGGGTGATGAGGCTGCACTTGGTCATGTACTTCAGCACGTCCACGCTCCAACCAAACTCTACGCCGTCTTCCATGCACCAACGATAGCAGAAACCCTCTTTCCCATAGTGGTAGTAGAGCAGTTTTCCCCCCACTTGGGTCATCCTGACCTGCCAGGGAGCATGCTGCTGTTCGGCTCCTTCGGGATAGCGGAACATTTCGTCGCCGGCACGTCCGAGACGGAACAAGGCCAGATTCTTCATCATCACCATTACACGTGTCGGAGGCATCAGGGGCCCCATGTCCTGACTGAGCATGACGTGGAGCACACCCTCCCAGTCCAACCGGTGGATGGCGTTGGTCATGGCCACTTCTTTATGGAAATTCGTATCGCGCTCCCAACGCTTCGAGACACCCCATGCCCCTAAACTCAACAGAGCGACTACGAGGATGGAGCCCCAAACCAGTTCTTTGTCGTAACCAGACTTCGCGCGGGATTTGTTGGGGCGGCTGTCCTTTTTCGCCCCCGTTGCGATACCACCGCGACAGAACTGACAGAAACACAACAGAAAGGCTGCGACAATGGCATAGTAGGCCCAGCGGTACTCTGGGCAATCCGTCTTGCCGTACTGGAAGCAGGGCATGCCGGCCAGCCAGGCCGTGTCCCACTGGACCTGCCCATAGAACTGATGTACCATGATGGGCGGTACAACGCCGATGAGAAACAGCGACAGCACAAGGGCCGAGAGGGGAGTGCGCAACTCCCTTTTCACGCTCCATGTCCCACATTCCATCATGACTATGAGTCCCAATGCCAAAAACGACCAGGCGCCCATGAGCGGGTAGCCCAATATACCGACAACGGCTATGTAGCCGACTTTGCTCCATAGGTTGGGAAGCCTGCGATAAGGCATCGCCAGAACGAGCGATAACAGCACGCCCAGCGTGGGCACCCACGGGTGGCCTTGCAACTTCATGTAGTAGAGCCAGTAACCCGTTTGCACAAGACAGGCCATGAGGGCCAGAGGCACCAACAGGGAAAGGCCCTGCCACACACCGTGAAGGCGAAACAGGCGGCACGTGAGCCACATGACAATCCCCCAGGCCAGGAGCATAAGCCCGATGCCGAGAGCCGGATGAAAGAAGAACTGAGTCATGAAAGCCGCAGCCCACGTGAGCACTCCGCCCGGATAGATGGTGGAGGTCTTGAAGAACAACTTCGTGGGCAACCATAGCGACAATTCCTGCATGCGGTAGAGTACTTCGCTCTCCGTCTTCAGTATGGACCATCCCGACACGGCCAAGGCCACAACCAGCAGCACAGGGACCAGAAAACGTTGTATGTATTTCATGTACGAGTAATATTATCGCCCAAAGTTACGAAAAAATATTGTGATAAAGGAAAAAACTTCGCTTATTTTCATTATCTTTGCACACAGACAACCTAATTTAACTATCAATCTATGCTAAAGAAAATTCTATTCCTCGTGGCGCTGTCGACCTCGCTTGCGGTGACAGCTGCTCCCAAGCAAGGGGCCAAGCCCTATTGGCTTGACCCCAATGTGAACCGCGTCGGCACGGAATTGCCCCGTGCCAGTTTCTTTGCCTATGAGAGCCAAGAGCTGGCAAAGTCGGGGGACAAAACCTCCAGTAGCCGATTCCTTACCCTTGACGGGCAATGGAAGTTCCGTTTCGACACTCACCACTATGATGCGCCGGCGGGCTTCGAGGCTCTTGACTACGACGACTCTGCCTGGGAACTCTTCCCTGTGCCCGGTTTGTTCGAGCTGAACGGCCACGGCGACCGCATCTATAAAAATGCCGGCTATGCCTGGTGTACCCAGTTTGAGAATCAGCCCGGCTTCGTGGAAGAGAAGAACAACTACACAGGCTCCTATCGCCGCACGTTCCGCATCCCCGAAGAGTGGAAGGGACAGGACATCTACATCCATGTCGGCTCTGCCACCTCCAACCTCCGCCTGTTCGTCAATGGCAAGTTCGTGGGCTACTCCGAAGATTCGAAAATCGAGGCCGAGTTCAACGTGACGAAGTTCATCAAGCCCGGTCAGGACAACCTCATTGCCATGCAGGTAATGCGCTGGTGCGACGGCTCCTACGGCGAGGACCAGGACTTCTGGCGCTTCACCGGCATTGCACGCGAGTCCTATATTTATGCACGGCCAAAGGCTCACGTAAAGGACATCAAGATTGTCCCCGACCTCGTTGACAACTACCGGAACGGAAAACTGAACGTCACGGTAGACATCCAGAACAGCAAGGGCTGCTCCATCCAGTATCGTCTGGAGGATGCCAACGGGGCCAAGGTGTATGCGTCGCCCACGGACGGGAAACTGAATGTGGACAACCCCTTCATCACCATCTCGGTCAACAACTGCAAGCAGTGGACCGCTGAGACTCCCTATCTCTACACTCTCCTGGTGACCCTGAAGGACAAGGACGGAAACGTCCTGGAGTGCATTCCGCAGAAGGTGGGCTTCCGCAAGGTGGAAATCAAGAACGGACAGTTGCTCGTCAATGGGAAGGCTGTCCTGTTTAAGGGAGCCGACCGCCACGAACTGGACCCCGACGGAGGCTACGTCGTGTCTGTAGAGCGCATGATTCAGGACATCAAGATTATGAAGCAGCTGAACATGAACGCCGTGCGCACCTGTCACTATCCCGACGACCCACGCTGGTACGACCTTTGCGACCAGTATGGTATCTACGTCGTGGCCGAGGCTAACTTCGAGAGTCACGGCATGGGCTACGGCGACCGCCGACTGGCTCAGGACCCGCTCTACAAGCAGACCATCGTGGAGCGCAACGAGGCCAACGTCATGATTCAGAAGAACCATCCCAGCATCATCTTCTGGAGCCTTGGCAACGAGAGTGGCTATGGCGACAACTTCGAGGCTGCATACGACCGCGTCAAGGAACTCGACCCCTCGCGCCCTTGCCAGTACGAACAGGCCGGCCAGAACGGCAAGACCGACATCTTCTGCCCCATGTACTATGGCTACGACGGATGCGAGAAGTACAGCCAAGGCGACAATCCCCGTCCCCTCATCCAGTGTGAGTACGCCCACGCCATGGGCAACTCTATGGGTGGCTTCAAGGAGTATTGGGACCTCATCCGCAAATATCCGAAGTATCAAGGTGGATTCATTTGGGACTTCGTGGATCAGGGCGTCCGTGGAAAGTCCAAAGTCACCGGTAGGCAAATCTGGATGTACGGCGGCGACGAAGGCCGCTATCCGGCCACCGACCACAACTTCAACTGCAACGGTGTCATTGCTCCCGACCGCTCGCTTAATCCCCATGCCTATGAGGTGCAGTACATCCACCAGAACATTTGGGTCAAGAACTTCAGCATAGAGAAGGGCACTGTCCAACTCTACAACGAAAACTTCTTCACCGATTTGAGTAATGTACAGGTGTCATTGGCTCTCGTCGTCGATGGCAAGTCTCAGACCATGATCAGCAACTTCGGGGACATCAATGTCGGCCCGCAGGAGACCAAGTCGTTTGACATTTCTCCCTTGCGCCAGCCCTTGGAACGTCTGAAGGCAGACAATCCCGGTAAGGAGATATTGGTGAACGTCGAGTTCTCCCTGAAGACCAATGAGGGCTTGCTGGAGGCCGGTACCGTGATAGCTCGCCAGCAACTGACCATTCAGGGGTACAAGTTCCCCACTGCCGATGAGACGCTGGCCGCTGCACAGCCCCAGCGTGACAAGAAAGGGGAGGCCCTGCAGCAAGTGGAGGCAGACAGCATGTTGGCCTGCTACACTCTTGCAGCCAACGGCATATCCGTCACAGTCAATCGTTGGACAGGCGAACTCGATTACCTCGACGTGGACGGAAAGCCCATGCTTCAGGACGGATATTCCGTAGTTCCCAACTTCTGGCGCGCCCCCACCGACAACGACTTTGGTGCAGGACTTCAGAACCGTTTCCGCGACTGGAAAAACGCCGACCGTAAACTCTTGAGTGTCACGCTTTCGGGCGACGAAGCGGCTCGCACCGTCACGGCACAGTACAAGATGCAGCGACTGGATGCCACGCTGACCGTCAGCTACACCCTCGATGTCAAGGGCGAACTCATCGTCTGCGAAAATCTTGACGTGAACGAACAGGCCGAGCACAAACCGCAAATGTTCCGCTTCGGTATGCAGTGGACACTGCCCGAAGAGTACCAGAACATTGAGTACTACGGACGTGGTCCGCACGAAAACTACATCGACCGAAACAATTCGGAATTCTTGGGCTCCTACAAGGCACAGGTGGCCGACCAGTACTGGGGCTATGTGCGTCCGCAGGAGAGCGGCAACAAGACTGACATCCGCTACTGGCAACTGACCAATAAGGCAGGACACGGACTCCGCTTCACCGCTACGGGCAAGATGGAAGCCTCCACGCTTCCCTACCTCCCGGCCGACTTGGACGACGGACCGCGCAAGGACGCTCATCAGAGCCACTCCGGCGACCTCATTCCGCGCAAGTTCAATGTTCTCCAGCTTCAGGCTCGCCAGTTCGGCATGGGCTGTGTCACCAGTTGGGGCGCATGGCCGCGTCAGGAATATCAGATGCCTTGGCAGGACTATAACTTCACCTACATCGTCACGGCTGTGAAGTAATTCTGTGACATTAATGCACTCAGCAGGGCGGGGGCATGTCGTCAATTCGGCGACATGCCCCCGTTTGTTATCCTCGGTAATTTGCCTCCCTATATTTTGCTTTTTCGAAGAAAAAGACTTATCTTTGCGGCGAAAATCAGAAGATATTGAAACCTTTAATATTTACACCTATGACAAAAAAACTACAAATCAAATCGTGGCTCCTCATGCTCTGCATGATGCTCGGGGCCGGAAGTGTGTGGGCTGACACCTACGTGCAACTCACATCTGTTGCGGACATCGACGAGACGGCCGAGTATGTGCTGGGCATTGATGGCACGGGTTTCCACTATACGGGAACCAGCAGCTGGGGCAAGGTTGCCCTGCCTACTGCAGAGACTCCATTGTATTACACGCTGACAAAGGCTGCTGATGGCACCTCATTTACGGCTAAAACGACGATTGGCGGAACTGTCTATTACCTTCAGATTCCTACGACCAACACGTTTGCCATGGCCACCACGACTGGAACAAACACAGACATTGTTATCGGTACGACAAAGGTTGCTGAAACAAATTATGCAGTGGCCAATAAGGCGACTACCGATCGCCATCTCCGCCTTAATGGGACAAGTGGCTTGCGTTCATACGCCGGAACGACAGGGACGATGGCTTTCTTCTACAAGCGTGTGGCAACTACCACTCCTACCGTAAGTTTCATCACGGCTTCGAAATCTATTGCCGTAGGTGAGACTTATACGCAGACGGCGGTTGTCCAGAATGCTTCAGGAGTAACCGTATCCTACAGCAGCTCCAACACAGCCGTAGCAACCGTAAACGCATCTACGGGCCTGGTGAAAGCCGTATCTGCAGGCACCACCACCATTACGGGTACAATTACAGTTGGGGGCACCACCTATACCGGCACTTACACCGTGGAGGTGGTTGTCGTAGAGGACGGAGTCTTTGATTTCAGTGGTGAATATGATTACGGCAGTGGTGCAATGAAGAATGGAACGAACATGGAAGATGGCTCCGTCTTCACGGCGGGGAACATCACACTCACCACATCCGGCAGTTGCGCATGGTACGCAACCGGTGGCGCATTCCGTGTGTATAGTGGTGCCTCATTCACCGTGGCAGCCCCGGCTGGCTACGTAATAAACACCATTGATTTCGAGGGAACGCAGAATCTTGCTGATGTGACAATCTCTTCGGGTACTCTCACTGGTTCCGGCACCGCAGCAACATGGACCGGAGCTGCACAGACGGTGACCATCACACGTGGCACAGTTAATCCCTTCTATTCGAAAATCACGGTCACATACGGCACCGCCCCCGACGTGGCAGCTCCCGTGTCCAGCGTCCTGACCGGAACTTATAGCACCGCCCAGACAGTGACCCTGACCTGTGATACGGAGTCGGCTGACATCTATTACACCACGGACGGCTCTGAGCCCAGTGCGACATCCGGCACCAAATATACGACTCCCATCAATGTGGCTGCAACTACCACCCTCAAGGCCGTTGCCGTCAAGGGTGGCGTAGCGTCTACGGTGCTTTCCGTCACCATCACCATCCCCACCATCACCTACGCCTCCATCGCAGCCCTGAAGACTGCTGCTCCCACGGAGCCCGTCATCCTGCAGTTGACCGACGCACAGGTGTATTACAAGAACGGCTCCACCGACCTTTATGTGGGTGACGCTTCGGGTGCCCTTGATTTCTACAAGGCTGGTCTGAACTACTCGGCCGGAACCGTCCTGAATGGTTCACTGGTCGTAACGGGCTACACCGTCTATAAGTCGCTGCCCGAAATCACGGGTGTGGCCGACAACCAACTGACGGCCACCGAGGGCACGCTTGCTCCCGCAGTTGTCACGGCCGACGATGTCACGCTTGCAGACTATGAATGCCAACTGGTACAGGTGCGGGGCACCTACACCGTGGACGGAAGCAACACCTATGTGGATGACCTGCTGATTTATAACAAGTTCAACAAGACACTCCCCGAGGAACTGGCCGATGGCGTGGACATCGTGGTGACGGGCATTGTGGTGCCCTTCAACGATGCGCCTGAGTTGGCGATTACCGCTCTGACCATCCCCGACGGTACTGTGCCCAGTGCGCCCACGTTGAGTCTGGTGGGCCAGACCATAGACCCCGCAGAGGTCTACTTCGTCAATGCCCAGAGCGTGGCTGCCAATGTGGCTGCCGGCACGGTGGTCTACTACACGACCGACGGCTCCGAGCCTACCACCGCAAGCACGGTTTATTCGGAACCCATCACCATAGACAAGACCACCACCGTCAAGGCCATTGCCGTGAAGGACGGCGAGACCTCCGAGGTTGCCACCCTGACGGTGAACATCTACGGCGGCGGTTCGGGTCTGAACGGCGATGTGGACGGCAACGGCTCGATTACCATCGCCGACGTGACGAAACTCGTGAACATCATCCTCGGTAAGGAATAGGCCTTCCTGCCGACGTTTAGGCGTACAAAAAGAGCCGCCCGACCTCGTGATGAGGTCGGGCTGCTCATTTTTTGTTCCCGTTAGTAGGAAAAATCCTTACACGGCATTTCTCATGAAAATAACCTTACTAAGGTTCGGCCCCTAAGAATACTATGCTTACGGGGATAACCTTAGTAATCTTATCGACGTAAGCATAGTAATCTTATCTATGAAGGGCGTTTCCCGTCCGAATGCGAAAAGTAAAGAATGTTTACATCCGTCAGTTCCGGAACCTCAGCTGTTCGCCCTCGGCCTCTACGGTGATGGGTTGCGACTTGTCGATGCCGGTGCCCAAGAGGGCCTTCGAGAGGTCGTTGAGCAGATAGCGCTGGATGGCACGCTTGACGGGACGTGCACCGAACTCGGGGTCGTAGCCCACACGGGCCAGGAAGTCGACGGCCTCGGGGGTGACACGGAGCGTGACGCCCTGCTGGTCGAGCATCCGCTGGAGGTTGTTCAACTGGAGTTGAACGACTTGACGGATTTCCTCCTGCTTCAAAGGCTGGAAGGTGATGATTTCGTCGATTCGGTTCAGGAACTCGGGGCGCATGGCCGTGCGCAGTTGCTCTTGGCGCAGGTTCGAGGTCATGATGATGAGCGTGTTCTTGAAGTTTGCCGTGCGGCCCTTGTTGTCGGTCAGTCGGCCGTCGTCGAGCACCTGCAGCAGGATGTTGAACACATCGGGGTGAGCCTTCTCGATCTCGTCGAACAGCAACACCGAGTAAGGCTTGCGGCGTACGGCCTCAGTAAGCTGTCCGCCCTCGTCGTAGCCCACGTAGCCCGGAGGTGCGCCGATGAGTCGCGACACGGTGTGCTT
>JAFTEX010000092.1 GCA_017453445.1 Bacteroidaceae bacterium | reverse complement strand
GCTATCCATGCCTGTTGGATTCTTACCTTGAATGGCATCCAAAGTAGGAACCGCCGTATGCCGAACGGCACGTACGGTGGTGTGAGAGGTCGGAAAATGAAGTAGGAGGAAAACTACTTCATTTTCCTCCTACTCGATTCTTTTACCTCTCAGGATTTCGCCTATTTCCCCAGAATCTTGTTCACCATGAATGTCACGTCGGCGATGCTGAGCTGGCCGTCACGGTTGGCATCGGCTTTCACGGCATATTTCCCGTCGGCCCTCAGCAGGTATTTGGGACTGGGGTCTTCGCTCTTCCCCAGAAGGACGTTCACCAGTGCGGTCACGTCCGAAATGACGAAGTCGTTCGTGAGGAAGATGAAGCCCATGCCGTCTCCGCTGGCCATTGGCACGATGGTCACTCCCGGCGGAGCTATGGGAGCGAGTGCCGTGGTGTCGCTTGTGATTTTGCCGCCTGTGCTGTCCCGTTGCACGGCTGTCTGTGCCCGTCCGTCGGCGGACGTGCCCAGAAGCATGGCGGCTATGAGGGTCAGTACGATTCTCATGGGGGGCTTCTTTTTATGTGTTTACTGTCAGTCCGGTCTTTTTTTTGGGGGGGGACTTACTTGACCATTACGCGGCGCGAGGTGCCGTCGGTCATGCGGATGATGTTCACGCCCTTCTGCATCCGGGGCAGGCGCATGCCTTTCACGTCGTAGATGCCTTCCACCTCACGGTCGTCTGTCAGCATGTCGGAGAGTCCCGTCTCGTCGTCGTCCGGGCCGAAGAAGTAGGCTTCCTTCACGGGCGCGCTGCCGGCCGATGCCGAGGACGCGTCGAAGTAGGCGCGGTTCCGGGGCAGTTTGGGTTCTTTCCCCTCCTGCACGCGGTAGAAGCCTACCTTCGTGCCGGTGGTGTACTTCTTGGCCGAGAGCACATACATGCCGGCGGGCACGTTGACGGTATTGTCCGTGGTGCAGGTGCCTGTCAGGAAGTCGTTGGTGACGGTTGCGTCCGTGAAAGCGGCGCCCCAGCCTTCGACGGTCTCGTCCAGTTGGGCCTCGTCCTCCACCCAGAGGATGTAGGGCACGTTGGCCTCGAATGCGGAAACTTCATTCAGCACGATGCTGCCCTGCTGGATTCCGTCCACCGTGTAGGCTTCCACGCCTGTCGGTATTTCGGCATCGAAGGGAAGCATGAGGGTCGAGAAGTGGTAGCCCCCCTTTACGGTGAAGCCCACGCTTGCCTTCTCGGCTTCGGCCAGGGTCAGCTCGTAGTTCACGCCGCCCGTGTAGAAGGAGTTGTTCCCGTTGCCGATGAGACCGTCGGTCACCGTGTTGCGCAGGTACCAGATGCCGTCTGTGCCCGTGAAGGGCTCCACCTGGAAGGTCAGGGCCTTGGTGGCGTCCTTGGAAGTGCTGATTTGCTTGTTATCGCTCTCATCCGTGCAGAGGTAAACCACCTCTCCGTCACCGTTTTCGTAACTCAGTTTGAATCCGTTGACCGTTCCTGCGGGGACAAAGGTCAGTGCCTGAGGATAGATGCTGCCGGCGGCCTCGGTGAAGCCCAGTTCCACATTGTTGCCGATAGCTCCCTTTGCACCCTTTGCAGTCATGGCATTTCCGCTATAAGTCGAACTTGCAATGGTGAATTTCTGTCCCTCGGCAGGCACGTTCACCTGTGCGTTTTCAAAGTCAGCGCTTGCGCTCAGCAACTCGTTGTAGGCGGTTCGTTTGTCATTGTCAGTGCCAGAGGGGAAGGCCGAACTTATCGAAGACAGAGCCGTGGTGAGCGCGTTGGCATAACTGGTAGGAATCTGGAACGGATTGCTACCGACATTGACAGACTTCAGTCGTGTGGCCTTTGCCACATCGTTGTCTTTGCTGATGTAGCGTGTCAGTTTGACATCGCCGAGGAACAACCAACTGTCCCACACGAAGTTCTCATTCCCAATTTCCAGATTGAGTATGCCGTCATCACCTACGTAGGTGTACAGTGTGTTGGTGTATTTACTTTCGCCAAAGGCACTTGATGCGTCGGCCGGATTGTCAGGGTAATTGGTAGAAGTGTTTGCCTCTTCGTACCACGGCTTGACTTGCACTCGTTTGCCGTTGGCCAGGATGTATGCGGTACCTTGGTGGCTGAGTCCCTTGCTGTGGAGCGTTTTTACGTGGTCGTGTCCGTTTTCGCGGAACAATCCCTTTACCGTAAGTTTGTAAAGTCCTTTCTCCAGTCCCGTAATCGTCCGGGTGTATGTGCCGCAGGCTCGGTAGAGGTTCGTACCGTCTCCGTCAGTCGAACTATCAATGTGCTCGTGTTGCCATCCGTCTCCCTTCTTATTAAATGTCCAGTTGAGTGTGCCGCTTGACTGAGCGAACGAAATGTCGGACGGTGTGGCATCGAGGGGGACGCTGTCGGCCAATTGTGTTTCGAGGGCCGCGGTTGATGCCACGGTCATCCCGTTCTGTGCGGCTGTGGCGATGTTCTGTGCCTCTATGTTGGCTGCAATAATGTTGTCGCGTTCGGCCTGCGTAACCAGTTGCCAGTGAGTTTCACCCTCACTGACGGTGTAGTGGTCCGTCGCAGCCGAGTTCGCGGCCACGCGATACAAGTTCTCCGTGTTTGACTCGTCGGTGAAGACGTAAAGGTATTGGCCGCTCTCTCCGTTGTCGCTCCAGTATTTGTTGCGGATGCGATAGGTTCCGTCGGTGTTCTTGTAGAATTCCCATCTTCGTTGGTTGTCGTCCGTGTCTTGGTCGGTGTATACCCATCCTGTCTCTCGCCAATAAACATGTGGATCCGTCCCGTTGTCATAATCCAAGAACTCAATTTTGTTGTAGCCGTCGGAGGTCACGATGATGCGCACGGGTATGCCGTAGTCGTCTGCCACTAAGGAAACTCCATAGTAGTTGCCTTTGCTGGCGAATTTCTTGACTGTCGGGTTGTAGAGGTAATAGATGCCCTCTTCCACCTGATGGCTGTTCAGTGACGTGTGGGCGAATGTGGCCGTGACGTTCATCTCTGTCGTGGGTGCTGTGCGATTGCCTTGGGCGGCTTTCCATGTGCCGGAGATTCTGTTGCCAGAGTTAGAGGTGGTTGCACTGGGAGTGATGTTGGCATTGTCGCTTGACCACGTGATTGTCGGGGTTACTTCGCGCTCATAGTCCACGTCGTTGACTCTTGCGCGTAGGTATATTGTCTGATTCTCGGGAGCACTGGTTGCCTTCGTGGGGCCTTCCTGCGCGATTGACATACTGGTGGAGTATGCATTGGCCGCAGGGGTGGCAGTGCTCTTACTTATATGCACCGTTCCACCTTCGACTCCGGCTGCCTTCACATTAACTTTGTTGAAATAGTAGTAGGCATTGAAGGTGGCCGTGATAGTCTGGGCGGTGGGGGTAAGCAATTCTGTTCTACTATACTGAGTCGTTTGTGTTGCCGTTTTGTTATCGCTGGCTAACTTGGTGTTGCCTCCTGATGTGCTCCAGACGATGTCGTAGTCATAATTGTCGTTGGCCTTGGCCCATAGATAATAAGTTCTTGTCTTTTCTTCACCCTGGTCACCAGTGGCAGCAAACGTAAATGATTCTTTGTAGTCGGCTGCACTGGGTGCTGTGCTGTTGCCTTCGCGTGCATACACTTTTCCATTTCCGGTTGCAGAAACAGTGAGTTTGCCGAATCTGTAGTAACCAAATGCGTTTCCCGTATGCAGGAAAAATGCTACAAGGAGGAATAAAACTTGCTTTTTCATATCCGTATGTGTTTGGGTTTCAATTTATTTATATATATTTTCTTAGTCATTGATACGGTGCTCTTTCACCTTGAACAGGCATCTGGCGGAGAACGTGCCTATTAGCAGGTACTGCTCCAGGATAAGGTGGTCTCCTACAATGAACATCACCACCATGTACAGGCACAGCCAACAGGCATAGGCGAGATACGTCTTACGCCAGCAACCGTGGGACAGGCCGCGGAAACGGTCGTAGAACCATACAAGCAGGGGAATGGGGTTGTAGATGAGGTAGTTCCAGTTCCATCCGCTTGTGGTGGGGAGCGTCGAACGCCAGCAGACCACCACCATGGCCAGCAGAATCAGGTTGTAGAGCAGGAACAGCCCTGCGTCAGTCACCTTGGAGAGGCATCTGGCCCACTTACCCGTGCCGCGCATCCCGACGAGGTTGACCACCAACGTGAACAGGAACAACAAGGCGAACCATACATAGATAGGGAGTGCCTGGCTCTCGGGCGTGCGGTTCTCGGGCTGATGTACAATGGGGGCCGTATCCTTGAGCACGGGACGACTTTCCCCATCGGGCTTCACCAACCGCGCATCTGCAAGCAGGGTGGGGATGATGCTGGGAATCATTGCTTTTTCGGCGTCGGTCAATTTTCGGTCGGTGCCGTCGGTCGTGGCCAACATGGATGGGGGGATGTGCAGCCAACTGTTCGCTGGCAGCAGTTGGTTTCCCAGGATGAAAGCCGTGTTGCCAAATTTCTTGGCGTTTTCTCCATAGACGATGGTGCCGCCAAGTCCCCACTCCACAAATCGAACGACTTCTTGCGAACATCCGTGGTGAAAGTAGTCTTGATGGGGCGAGGGGCCGCTTAGACAGAC
Organism: Bacteroidaceae bacterium; assembly: GCA_017453445.1. Taxonomy (GTDB): domain Bacteria; phylum Bacteroidota; class Bacteroidia; order Bacteroidales; family Bacteroidaceae; genus Physcousia. Next base: position 3,313 of record JAFTEX010000092.1, on the reverse strand, counting down.
CGAATCGAGCAACTGCCACAGCCGTTGCCCTTCCTCCACGCGGATGTCTATGGGATATTCGGTTACGATGCGCCCTTCCCGGTCAAATAATTTCATGTATTCTGCGGTGGGGACGTTGATGAGCCGGTTGGGGTAGTGCCCAGTGCAAATGTCGAAAAAGCCTTCGTAGTCGCCGCTTTCCATTGAGAAACAGTAGTCCAGCCCTGCTTCGTCACACCGCATACGCAGGAAGGCATGGCCGAACTCGCTCTGCACGTGTAGCCGTGAAGGCTCCGCAATCATCAGGCTGGCCTTCACGAAGTTGGCGCTGTCCCGTATCACGATTTCCTGCTGCCCGACGGAGTCGGCAGACTCCTGGCCACGGGCGAATGCGCCCATCGTCAGGCAGAAAATCATTAGATAGAGAATGCGCTGTTTCATCAGAATCTTCTTTTTACCTCGTTCGTGCCGCTCCTGTGGGGCGGCTTGCGTCCTTTGGCGGTGCCTGTTTCGTGTTGTATGCCTATTGATGGGCAAAGATAAGAAAAATCTGCGTGGCGAGCAAATATATTGCCCGGAAAGTGACACTTTGTCGGAATATCGTATAGAATTGTCGCGTTTTTGTTCAAATCGGGGGGCAGGAGGTAAATTGCAGGAACGCGTCCTTGTGTGCCGATGCTTGTCAGGTTGTTGTCGTAACCTTACTTGCTTAGGTTTATTCCATGCGCACCGTTTAATTAAACCATGCGCATGGAATGATTAAACCATGCGCATGGAATAACCCAAAGGAAGTGTGCCTCCCGCCCGAGGCATATAGGGCGGGGACGGCAGGGAAGTAAAAAAAAGGCGGATAAAGTGGGGCTTTGATTAGGCCGTTTCGTTTCTTTTGTGTACATTTGCAGGTGGAAAGTCATTCATTAGCAGAAAGAGAAAGAAAGTACTATGAACAGAATCAAGACTATCGGCGTGCTCACCTCGGGAGGTGACTCGCCCGGCATGAACGCCGCCATCCGGGCCGTGACCCGTGCGGCCATTGCCAACGGCTTCCGCATGATGGCCATCTATCGTGGCTACGAGGGACTGATAAACGACGAAATCCGTGAGTTCCACACCGAGGACGTCTCGGGCATCATCGGTCGCGGAGGCACCATCCTGCGCACGGCGCGGTGCAAGGAGTTCATGACCCCCGAGGGGCGCAAGCAGGCCTACGACGTGATGCAGGAACGCGGTATCGACGCGCTGATTGTCATTGGCGGCAACGGTTCGCTGACCGGGGCGCGCCTCTTTGCCCAGGAGTATGACATCCCCTGCATCGGACTGCCCGGCACTATCGACAACGACCTGAACGGCACGGACCTGACCATCGGCTACGACACGACGCTGAACACCATCATGGAGTGCGTCGACAAGATTCGCGACACGGCCAACTCCCACGAGCGCATCTTCTTCGTCGAGGTGATGGGGCGCGATGCGGGCTTCCTGGCTCAGAACAGCGCCATCGCCGCCGGTGCCGAGGCAGCCATCATCCCCGAGGACTCCACGGGGGCCGACCAGCTGGAGCAGTTCATCGGGCGCGGCATCCGCAAGTCGAAGTCCTCGTCGATCGTCATCGTGAGCGAGAGTCCCAAGTGTGGTGCCATGTACTATGCCGAGCGCGTGAAGAAGGAATATCCCGAGTACGACGTGCGCGTCTCCATCCTGGGCCACCTGCAGCGCGGCGGCTCGCCCTCGGCGGGCGACCGCATCCTGGCCAGCCGTATGGGCGTGGGGGCGGTGCAGGCCCTGGTGGACGGGCAGCGCAACGTGATGATAGGTGTGCGTAACGACGAGATTGTCTACGTCCCCTTCTCCCAGGCCGTCAAGAGCGACAAGATGGTGAAGAAGGACCTCATCGACGCAATGAACGTCCTCTCGACCTAAGGATTCTATACCATATTATAATAACGCGCGCGTAGGCGTGCCAAGTTGGCAAAACGGAGGTTTTGTCTGCCACAATGTCACCCGCTTGTTGACTTAGGTCAATAAACGGGTGATTTTATGCTAAAAAACACAAAACTGTTTGGCCGATGTCGCGAAAAGGCACTAACTTTGCACCGTCATCTGATAAAGATAGCCCCTGGCGAGGGGCAGAGAGAGAAAAGAAACACTAAGTTATTAAGGTAAAAAGATTGTAAGGTATGAAAAAGATGATGATTTTGGTGAGCGTGCTCGTAATGGCCGCCACCGCCTACGCAAAAAACATTGAGACGAAGCCTTTCGAAGGCGTGAAAGTGAACGTGCCCGCCCGTGTCCGCGTCGTCAGCGGCGAGAACTACGAGATGGGAGTCCGCAGCACCGATAGCATTGCCGCAAGCAAAATCCTCTGGTCCATCGACAACGGTGTGCTCAACATCCGCACGCGCGGCGAACTGACGGAGGAGGAGAGGGCAAAGCTCTGCATCACCATCGTGGCTCCCGTGGAGCCGAAGCTGACGGTGGGGCGCGACTTCGAGGTGCGCTACGTGATGCGGAATCGCGACATGGCACTTTCCAAGTGACCCCGTAGAGAGTGGTAATGGGTGAAAACCATTGTGAAAAACAAAAAGAAATCAAAAAAAACAGTAAAAAATTTTGGTAGTATAGAAAAAAGTCGTACCTTTGTACCCGCAAATGAGAAACAGAGGTTTCGACAGGGCGCTTAGCTCAGTTGGTTCAGAGCGTCTGCCTTACAAGCAGAGGGTCGGGGGTTCGAATCCCTCAGCGCCCACGAAGCGATTGAAAGATTGAAGAAAATTGGCTCCTTAGCTCAACTGAATAGAGCATCTGACTACGGATCAGAAGGTTGTGGGTTTGAATCCCGCAGGAGTCACATTTTTTTGTGCAGAAGCCGCAGATTAGTGCGAGGGTGGTTACCAGAGTGGCCAAATGGGGCAGACTGTAAATCTGCTGGCTTACGCCTTCGGTGGTTCGAATCCATCACCACCCACTTCTTTGAAAGATTGAAAACGGTGCGTTAGTTCAGCTTGGTTAGAATACATGCCTGTCACGCATGGGGTCACGGGTTCGAGTCCCGTACGCACCGCAAAAGAGCCATCCGTTCGGGTGGCTCTTTTGTGTTACGCCCGTGCCTCTCGCCTCGTGCCCCCGGGTCAGGGTTCTTGCTTCGTTTCACTACGCAAGCGGCAAGCCGATTACGAGTCCCGTACGCACCGCAAAGGGGATGTGTCAAAATGTAAATTTAGTCGCCCTTCGGGCGAGAAATCGCACAAATCTAAACAAATCTTTCAAGAAACTACAATATTGAAAATCAATTTGTCGGATTTGAAAAGATTTGTAGGATTTCTGCGCGAAAGCG
>JAFTEX010000091.1 GCA_017453445.1 Bacteroidaceae bacterium | reverse complement strand
GGCGTTGAGCCTCAGTCCGAGACCGTATGGCGCCAGGCCGACAAGTACAACGTGCCCCGTATGGGCTACGTGAACAAGATGGACCGCTCGGGTGCCGACTTCTTCGAGGTCGTTCGCCAGATGAAGGATGTGCTGGGCGCAACGCCTGCCGTCATCGCAGTGCCCATCGGTGCCGAGGAGAACTTCAAGGGCATCGTGGACCTCATCCAGATGAAGGCCATCCTGTGGCACGACGAGACCATGGGCGCTGAATACGACGTGGAAGAGATTCCCGCCGACATGAAGGACGAGTGCGAGGAGTGGCGTGCCAAACTCATTGAGCAGGCTGCTGAGCAGGACGAGAGCCTCATGGAGAAATACTTCGAGGATCCCGATAGCCTGACCGAGGAAGAGATCATCGCTGCAATCCGCAAGGGTACGCTGAATCTGGACCTCGTGCCTATGACCTGCGGCTCGTCGTTCAAGAACAAGGGTGTGCAGAAACTGCTTGACTACGTCTGCATGTTCCTGCCCTCTCCCCTCGATACTCCCGCCATCGTGGGTACGAACCCCGAAACGGGCGAAGAGGAAGACCGCAAGCCCAGCGAGGACGAGAAGACTTCGGCTCTGGCCTTCAAGATTGCAACCGACCCGTATGTGGGCCGTCTGACCTTCATCCGTGTCTACTCGGGCAAGGTTGAGTCCGGCTCGTACATCTACAACGTGCGTTCGGGTAAGAAAGAGCGCGTGAGCCGCCTGTTCCAGATGCACTCCAACCACCAGAATCCCGTAGAACTCATTGGTGCCGGTGACATCGGTGCCGGAGTGGGCTTCAAGGACATCCGTACGGGTGACACCCTTTGCGATGAGGATGCTCCCATCGTACTGGAGACCATGGACTTCCCCGATCCCGTTATCGGTATCGCCGTAGAGCCCAAGACCCAGAAGGACCTCGACAAGCTGTCGAACGGTCTGGCCAAGTTGGCCGAGGAAGACCCCACCTTCACCGTGAAGACCGACGAGCAGAGCGGACAGACCGTCATCAGCGGTATGGGCGAGCTGCACCTCGACATCATCATCGACCGTCTGAAGCGTGAGTTCAAGGTAGAGTGCAACCAGGGTAAGCCCCAGGTGAACTACAAGGAGGCTGTGACGAAGACCGTAGAGCGTCTGCGTGAGGTCTACAAGAAGCAGTCGGGTGGTCGCGGTAAGTTTGCCGACATCATCGTGAACGTGGGCCCCGTGGACGAAGACTTCAAGGAAGGCGGACTGCAGTTCGTCAACCTCGTGACGGGCGGTAACATTCCCAAGGAATTCATCCCCAGCGTACAGAAGGGCTTCGAGAGCGCCATGAAGAACGGTGTGCTCGGTGGTTATCCCATGGACAGCCTGAAGGTGGAGCTGCTCGACGGTTCGTTCCACCCCGTAGACTCCGACCAGCTTTCGTTCGAAATCTGCGCCATCCAGGCCTACAAGAATGCCTGCGCACAGGCTAAGCCCGTGCTGATGGAACCCATCATGAAACTGGAGGTTGTTACTCCCGAAGAGAACATGGGTGACGTCATCGGCGACCTGAACAAGCGTCGCGGTCAGGTAGAAGGTATGGACACCACCCGCACCGGCGCCCGTCTGGTGAAGGCCATGGTGCCCCTGGCAGAGATGTTCGGCTATGTGACCGCACTGCGCACCATCACCTCCGGCCGCGCCACCTCTTCCATGACCTACGACCACCACGCTCCCGTGAGCACCGGCATCGCCAAGGCTGTGCTGGAGGAAATCAAGGGCCGCGTAGATCTCGTGTAAACTGAAAGGAAGGCTGCCGCCGAGCGAATGACTCTTTGGCGGCAGCCTAAATCCTAAAATCATTAAAACTAAACAACATTAAAACAAGATGAGTCAGAAAATCAGAATCAAGCTGAAGTCTTACGACCACAATCTGGTCGACAAGTCAGCCGAGAAAATCGTGAAGACCGTGAAGGTCTCGGGCGCCATCGTAAGCGGGCCCATCCCCCTTCCTACCCACAAGCGTATCTTCACTGTAAACCGTTCGACATTCGTCAACAAAAAGGCTCGTGAGCAGTTCGAGCTGAGCTGCTACAAGCGCCTTATCGACATCTACAGCAGCACGGCCAAGACCGTCGATGCGCTGATGAAGTTGGAGTTGCCCAGCGGCGTGGAAGTGGAAATCAAAGTGTAATGACCAAACAACGATTATAGAAACTATAGCGACTATAGCAACTATAAAATAGTAATAATTAATTAACAAAAAACTGAAATGCCAGGATTATTAGGAAAGAAAATCGGAATGACATCCGTATTCAGTGCCGAGGGTAAGAACATACCATGCACTGTTATCGAAGTAGGTCCTTGTGTGGTAACTCAGGTCAAGAGCGTAGAGAAGGACGGCTATGCAGCCATCCAGCTCGGCTATCAGGAAGCAAAGGAGAAGAACACCTCCGCCCCCATGAAGGGACACTTCCAGAAGGCTGGTACCACCCCCAAGAGACACTTGGCCGAGTTCACAGGTTTCGACAAGGAACTGAATCTGGGTGACACCGTCACCGTGGAGATGTTCGCCGACACCACGTATGTGGATGTCGTAGGTGTGTCCAAGGGACGCGGTTTCCAGGGCGTCGTGAAGCGTCATGGTTTTGGCGGCGTAGGCCAGGCCACTCATGGTCAGGACGACCGTCTGCGCAAGCCGGGTTCAATCGGTGCCTGCTCTTATCCCGCCAAGGTTTTCAAGGGTCTGCGCATGGGCGGCCAGATGGGCAACCAGCGTGTGACCACACACAACCTGCAAGTGTTAAAGGTAATTCCCGAGCACAACCTCTTGCTCATCAAGGGCAGTGTTCCCGGATACAATGGTTCAATCGTTAGCGTTCTGAAGTAAAATGGAAGTTAGTGTATTAAATATCAAGGGTCAGGATACCGGTCGTAAGGTATCATTGAACGATGCTATCTATGCCATCGAGCCCAACGATCACGCCATCTATCTGGATGTGAAGCTGATCATGGCCAACAAGCGCCAGGGCACTGCAAAGTCGAAGGAAAGAAGTGAAATCGCAGGTTCTACCCGTAAACTCGGCCGTCAGAAGGGCGGTGGCGGCGCACGCCGTGGCGACATCAATTCGCCCGTGCTCGTCGGCGGTGGACGCGTATTCGGTCCGAAGCCCCGCGACTATGGTTTCAAACTGAACAAGAAGGAGCGCGTGCTGGCTCGCAAGTCGGCTCTCTCGTACAAGGCTCAGGAGAACGCAATCATGGTAGTGGAAGACTTCACTCTGGAGGCTCCGAAGACCAAATCGTTCGTCGAAATCTTAAATAATCTTAAAATTTCCGGTAAAAAAGCCCTTTTTGTTTTGCCGGGAACGGATAAAATCGTATATTTGTCGGCTCGTAATATCGAACGTGTCAATGTGATGGCCGCTTCTGCGCTGAATACCTACAAGGTACTCGATGCAGATGTCATGGTTGTAGCAGAGGGTGCGCTCCCTGTTATCGAAGGCAACTTAACTAAGTAAAGAAGCTGAATATGGCATACATTATCAAACCTCTGGTCACTGAGAAGATGAACCAGACCACGGAGAAGCAGAACAAGTTCGGCTTCATTGTTCGTCCTGAGGCTAACAAGATCGAGATCCAGAAGGAAGTGGAGGCACGCTACAACGTGACCGTCACCGACGTCAACACGATGGTGTACGCTGGCAAAGCAAAGCAGCGCTACACAAAGTCGGGTCTGCTCAAGGGCCGCACGAACGCCTTTAAGAAAGCAATCGTCACCCTGAAGGAAGGCGATACAATTGATTTTTACAGCAATATTTAAATAAGAGATGGCAGTACGTAAATTTAAGCCCACAACACCTGGGCAGAGACACAAAATTATAGGTACTTTCGAGGAGATTACTGCATCAGTACCTGAAAAGTCTCTCGTGTACGGTAAGCGCTCTACGGGTGGCCGTAACAACGTCGGTAAGATGACCATGCGGTACATCGGCGGCGGTCACAAGAAGAAGTTCCGCTTCATTGACTTCAAACGAGAGAAGGATGGTGTTCCGGCAACAGTGAAGACTATCGAGTACGACCCGAACCGCTCGGCTCGCATCGCACTCCTCTTCTATGCTGACGGTGAGAAACGTTATATTATTGCTCCCAACGGACTGAAGGTTGGCGACAAGGTGATGAGCGGTGCGGAAGCAGCCCCCGAAGTGGGCAACGCACTCCCCCTGCAGAACATCCCCGTCGGTACCATCATTCACAACATCGAGCTGCGTCCCGGCCAGGGTGCCCTGCTCGTGCGTTCCGCTGGAAACTTCGCACAGTTGACCTCCCGCGAGGGCAGTTACTGTGTCATCAAGTTGCCTTCTGGTGAGACTCGTCAGATTCTCAGCGCTTGCAAGGCTACTGTGGGCAGCGTCGGCAACTCCGACCACGCTCTGGAGAGTTCCGGTAAGGCTGGTCGTTCGCGCTGGCTGGGCCGTCGTCCCCACAACCGTGGCGTTGTCATGAATCCCCACGATCACCCGATGGGTGGTGGTGAAGGCCGTCAGTCTGGTGGACATCCGCGTTCACGCAAGGGCTTGTACGCTAAGGGTCTCAAGACGCGCGCACCGAAGAAGCAGTCGAACAAGTACATCATCGAGAGAGCTAACAAGAAGAAGTAACAAGCCAAGTTAATAGTGTAAATTATGAGTCGTTCATTAAAGAAAGGTCCATATATCGAAGTGAATCTTGAGAACAAGGTGCTTGCCATGAACGAAAGCGGCAAGAAGACCGTAGTCAAGACTTGGGCCCGTGCTTCTATGATTTCCCCCGATTTCGTGGGGCATACCGTAGCGGTACACAACGGAAACAAATTCATTCCTGTTTACATTACTGAGAACATGGTTGGACACAAACTTGGTGAGTTCGCTCCCACCCGTAAGTTCGGCGGCCATGCAGGTCAGAAGAAAAAGTAAGCCAGGCAATTAACAAGACAAAAAGAGTAATAATATAATGGGAAAAAGAAAGAAACTGGCTGCCGAAGCAAGAAAGGCAGCATTGAAGACCCAGTATTTCGCAAAGCTGAAAGACGTGCCTTCTTCTCCCCGCAAGATGAGATATGTGGTTGATTTGATTCGCGGCATGGAAGTCAACAGGGCACTGGGCACGCTGAGATTCTCACAGAAGGCTGCCTCGGCTGACGTTGAAAAGGTTCTTCGTTCTGCTATCGCCAATTGGGAGCAGAAAAACGAGCGCAAGGCCGAAGAAGGCGAACTGTTCGTTACCCGTGTGTTTGTAGACGAGGGAGCAACCCTCAAGCGTATGAGACCCGCACCGCAGGGCCGTGGTTACAGAATCCGTAAGCGTTCCAACCACATCACATTGTACGTCGACACTAAGAATGATTAATGATTAAGTAAAAGTATGGGACAGAAAGTAAATCCTATAAGCAATCGTCTGGGTATTGTCCGCGGTTGGGATTCTAATTGGTATGGTGGCAAAGACTTCGGAGACGCCCTGTTGGAAGACAGCAAAATCCGCAAGTACCTGAACGCCCGTCTGGGTGATGCCAGCATCTCAAAAATCGTCATCGAGCGCACACTGAAGCTCGTGACCATTACGGTTTGCACGGCCCGTCCTGGTCTTATCATTGGTAAGGGTGGCGAGAAAGTCGACAAACTGAAGGAAGAGCTGAAGAAGGTGACCGACAAGGAAATCCAGATTAATATCTTTGAGGTAAGAAAGCCTGAGCTGGATGCAACCATCGTGGCTACGAACATCGCACGCCAGGTGGAAGGCAAGGTTTCCTATCGTCGCGCCATCAAGATGGCTGTTGCCAACACCATGCGCGCCGGTGCCGAGGGTGTGAAAATCCTGATTTCCGGTCGTCTCAACGGCGCAGAAATGGCTCGCAGCGAAATGTTCAAGGAGGGACGTACCCCGTTGCACACCTTCCGCGCAGACATCGACTACTGCAAGGCCGAAGCCCTGACGAAGGTCGGTCTGCTTGGCATCAAAGTGTGGATCTGCCGTGGAGAAGTGTTCGGCAAGCGCGACCTCGCCCCGAACTTCACCCAGCAGAAAGAGAGCAACGCCCGTGGTTTCGGAAACGGCCCCAAGAACTTCCGTCGGAAGAGAAACAACAACCGCTAAAACTAAACAATCATGTTACAACCTAAAAGAACCAAATATAGAAGACCGCAAAAAGGTCGTTGCAAGGGCAATGCTCAGCGAGGCAACCAGCTGACGTTCGGTTCCTTCGGAATCAAGTCGCTGGAGACTCACTGGATTACGGCTCGTCAGATTGAGGCCGCCCGTGTTGCCATGACGCGTTACATGCAGCGTGAGGGGCAGAGCTGGATTCGCATCTTCCCGGACAAACCTATTACGAAGAAACCTGCTGACGTTCGTATGGGTAAGGGTAAGGGTGATCCCGTAGGCTACGTATTCCCCATCACCCCCGGACGTATCATCTTTGAGATTGAGGGTGTTTCTTACGACATCGCAAAGGAGGCTCTTCGCCTTGCTGCACAGAAACTGCCCGTGACCACTAAGTTCGTTGTAAGAAGAGATTACGATAAAAACGCATAAGTATGAAAGTTGCAGAAATTAAGGAGATGTCTACTGCTGATTTGCAGGAGAAGATTCAGACCGAGAAGGCTAACTACACTCAGATGTTGCTGAATCACGCTGTTTCTCCCCTTGAGAACAATGCTCAGATTAAGGCGGCTCGTCGTAATATCGCCCGTATGTTGACGGTTCTCCGCCAAAGGGAACTTAACAAATAAATAATGGTCTAAGACATGGAAGCTAGAAATTTAAGAAAGACAAGAACGGGTGTCGTGGTTAGCGAGAAAATGGACAAGACCATTGTAGTCGCTGCTAAGTTCAAGGAGAAGCACCCGATTTACGGTAAGTTCGTCAACAAGACGAAGAAGTACCATGTTCACGACGAGAAGAATGATTGCCACAAGGGTGACACCGTGCTGATTATGGAGACTCGTCCTCTGAGCAAAACCAAGAGATGGAGAGTAGTAGAAATCGTAGAAAGAGCTAAGTAATCATGATACAAGCAGAATCTAGATTAGTAGTGGCAGACAATAGCGGCGCAAAGGAATGCCTGTGCATCCGTGTCCTCGGTGGCACACGCCGTCGCTATGCCTCTGTCGGTGACGTGATTGTCGTGGCTGTAAAGAGCGCAATCCCCACCAGTGATGTAAAGAAAGGTGCAGTATCCAAGGCCCTGATTGTACGTACGAAGAAGGAGGTACGTCGTCCCGACGGCTCCTATATCCGTTTTGATGATAACGCTTGCGTGCTTCTGAACAATGCAGGCGAATTGCGTGGTAGTCGTATTTTCGGTCCTGTGGCTCGTGAACTTCGTGCCACGAACATGAAGGTCGTATCCTTGGCACCTGAAGTTCTTTAATCCAAAATTCAAGAATTAAACAGATGAGCAAGTTACACATTAAGAAAGGCGATACAGTTTACGTAAACGCTGGAAACAACAAGGGTGCAACTGGCACCGTGTTGAAAGTGTTAGTAGAAGAGAAGCGCGCCATCGTCGAGGGTGTGAACATGGTTTCAAAGAGCCAGAAGCCCAGTGCCAAGTACCCCCAGGGGGGCATTGTAAAGCAGGAGGCTCCCATCCACATTTCCAACCTGAATGTGGTTGACCCCAAGAGCGGCAAGCCTACTCGTATTGGTAGAAAACTGAACGCTGACGGAAAACTGGTCCGTTATGCTAAAAAATCTGGAGAGGAGATTAAGTAATGGCAAATACTGCAAGCCTTAAAAAAGAATATGCGGAGCGCATCGCTCCTGCTTTGATGAAGCAGTTCAACTACTCTTCATCCATGCAGATTCCCGTGCTGAAGAAGATTGTCATCAATCAGGGTCTTGGCATGGCTACTGCTGACAAGAAGATTATCGAAGTGGCTATCAACGAAATCACGGCTATCACTGGCCAAAAGGCTGTGGCTACGGTTTCTAAGAAAGACGTCGCTAACTTCAAGCTTCGTAAGAAGATGCCTATCGGCGTCATGGTGACCCTGCGTCGTGAGCGCATGTACGAATTCCTGGAGAAACTGGTGCGCGTGGCTCTGCCTCGTATCCGTGACTTCAAGGGTATCGAGAGCAAGTTCGACGGACGTGGTAACTACACACTGGGTATTCAGGAGCAGATTATCTTCCCCGAGATTAACATCGATACCATCGACCGCATTCTCGGTATGAACATCACCTTTGTGACCACCGCAAAAACTGACGAGGAAGGTTTCGCCCTGCTGAAGGAGTTTGGTCTGCCCTTTAAGAACGCTAATAACGATTAAGTAAGATATGGCAAAAGAATCAATGAAGGCCCGTGAGGTCAAGAGAGCCAAGCTCGTGGCCAAGTATGCTGAGAAGCGTGCTGCACTGAAGAATATCGTCAACACGGGTGACCCCGTGGAGGCATACGAGGCTGCACGCAAACTTCAGGAAATTCCTCGCAACGCAAACCCCATCCGTCTGCACAACCGTTGCAAACTGACCGGACGTCCCAAGGGTTACATGCGTCTGTTCGGAATCAGCCGTATTCAGTTCCGTGAGATGGCCTCTGCAGGCCTGATTCCCGGTGTGAAGAAAGCAAGCTGGTAAGGCATAATTATTTTTTAATATTGTCGGGAAAGTCCCGATTAATTAAAACATTTATAAAATGACAGATCCAATAGCAGATTATTTGACTCGGTTGCGCAACGCAATTCAGGCAAAGCACAGAGTTGTCGAGTGCCCCGCGTCAAACCTGAAAAAGGAAATCACAAAAATCCTTTTCGAGAAAGGCTATATCCTGAACTATCAGTTCGTGGAGGATGGTCCTCAGGGGACTATCAAGGTAGCCTTGAAGTATGACAATGCGTCGAAGACGAATGCAATCAAGAAACTGATTCGCATCTCGAAGCCTGGTATGCGCAAGTACACTGGTTACAAGGACATGCCAAGAGTTATTAACGGACTGGGTATCGCTATCTTATCCACGTCCAAGGGTGTAATGACTAACAAGGAGGCTGCCGACATGAAGGTGGGCGGCGAAGTCCTGTGTTACGTATATTAATAGGAGGACTGAATATGTCAAGAATTGGAAAAATGCCTATTACAATCCCTGCTGGTGTGACCATCAAGGTCGGTGACGATAATGTGGTTACCGTCAAGGGTAAGGAAGGAGAATTGAGCCAGGCTGTTCACCCCTCTATTAAGTTGAATCTCGAGGATGGTGTCCTCAACCTGACCATTGACGAAGAGAACGATACCGTTGAGCAGAAGCAGAAGCAGGCTTTCCACGGTCTCTACCGTGCACTCATCCACAACATGGTAGTGGGTGTTTCGGAAGGCTATGAGAAGAAGATGGAGCTCGTCGGTGTGGGTTACCGCGTTTCCAACCAGGGCAATCTGGTGGAATTCTCTCTGGGTTACACCCATAGTATCTTCATTCAGCTTCCCGCTGAAATCAAGGTCGAGACCAAATCTGAGAGAAACCAGAACCCACAGATTATCCTGAAGTCTTGCGATAAGCAGCTTCTGGGGCAAGTGTGTGCAAAAATTCGTTCTTTCCGTAAGCCTGAACCTTACAAGGGCAAGGGTATCCTGTTCGTGGGTGAGCAGATTCGCAGAAAGTCTGGTAAGTCGGCAGGTGCCAAGTAACTTTAAAACTGTAAGATCATGACAACAAAAATAGAAAGACGAATCAAAATTAAGTACAGAGTTCGCAATAAGATTTCTGGTACTGCTGAGCGTCCCCGTATGTCGGTGTTCCGCAGCAACAAACAGATATATGTACAGATTATCAATGACCTGACTGGTAACACACTGGTGGCCGCATCTTCTCTCGGCATGGAGGCATGCCCCAAGAAGGAACAGGCTGCAAAGGTTGGCGAACTGGCCGCAAAGAAGGCTCTCGAGGCTGGCATCACGGCTGTTGTGTTCGACCGTAACGGGTATCTGTACCATGGTCGTGTTAAGGAAGTGGCTGACGCTGCTCGTAAGGGTGGACTTAAATTCTAAATGATTATGGCACTGAATAAAGTTAAGATAAATAGCGATATCGAATTAAAGGACAGATTGGTTGCTATCAATCGTGTTACGAAAGTAACCAAGGGTGGTCGTACCTTCACCTTCAGCGCAATTGTTGTCGTAGGTAACGAAAACGGCATCATTGGCTGGGGCCTGGGTAAGGCCGGTGAGGTTACCGCTGCTATTGCCAAGGGTGTGGAAGCCGCCAAGAAGAATCTGGTGCGTGTGCCTGTAGTGAAGGGAACTGTACCCCACGAGGCAACCGCCCATTTCGGTGGTGCAGAAGTGCTGATAATGCCTGCTTCTCCTGGTACAGGAGTCGTTGCCGGCGGTGCCATGCGTGCCGTGCTGGACAGCGTGGGTGTCAAGGATGTGCTGGCAAAGTCTAAGGGTTCTTCTAACCCCCACAATCTGGTGAAGGCCACCATCGCAGCATTGTCTGAGATGCGTGATGCCAAGGAAGTGGCAGCCCAGCGGGGCATAAGTCTGGAAAAAGTATTTAGAGGCTAAAGGAGGATTTTACTATGGCAACTATCAAAGTTAAGCAAGTAAGAAGTCGTATTCACGCTCCCCGCTACCAGAAGGCCACCTTGGATACTCTGGGACTGCGCAAGCTGAATCACGTAGTAGAGATTGAGGATAATGCCTCTAATCGTGGTTTGATTCAGACGGTTCACCACTTGGTAAAGGTGGTTGACTAATATTAACAATCAACAAGTTAATTTGATACGGATATGAAATTAAATAATTTGAAACCCGCAGCAGGTGCAACCCATTCTCGTCGTCGCATTGGTCGTGGACCCGGTTCTGGCCTGGGTGGTACCTCTACCCGTGGTCACAAGGGTGCCAAGGCTCGTTCTGGTTACAAGAGAAAGATTGGCTTCGAAGGTGGTCAGATGCCTCTGCAGCGTCGTCTTCCGAAATTCGGCTTCAAGAACATCAACCGTGTTGAGTATCAGGCCGTAAATCTTTCGACGCTTCAGACCCTGGCTGACAAGGGCGTTACTACAATCGGCATAGCTGAGTTGAAGGCAAATCGCGTCATCAAGGGCGATGTGTTGGTGAAGATTCTGGCAAACGGTACGCTCACCTCGAAGGTGGACGTAACGGCAAATGCATTCTCTGCCGCTGCTGAAGCCGCTATTCAGAATGTAGGTGGTACGGTAACAAAATTGTAATAACTGTATAAGATTATGAAGTTTGTAAAGACAATAAAGAACATATGGGCCATCGAGGATTTGCGTTCGAAAATCCTCGTGACCCTCTTGTTTGCCGCGATTTATCGTTTCGGCTCATTCGTAGTGCTTCCGGGTATCAATCCAGAGCGCTTGACCGCGTTGCGTGAGCAGACCAATGAAGGCTTGATGTCTTTGTTGAATATGTTCTCTGGAGGTGCATTCTCCAACGCATCCATGTTTGCGCTGGGAATCATGCCTTACATTTCAGCTTCTATCGTTATTCAGCTGTTGGCTGTTGTGGTGCCCTATTTCCAGAAAATGCAGCGTGAAGGTGAGAGCGGGCGTCGTAAGATTAACCAGTACACTCGCTATCTCACAATCTTCATCCTGCTATTCCAGGCTCCGTTCTATTTGATGAACCTGCGTGCTCAGGCTGCAGGCGCATTGAACCCGAACGTATCTTGGACGATGTTCATGACAACCTCTACCGTCATTCTGGCGGCAGGCAGCATGTTCATCCTCTGGCTTGGTGAGCGCATTACGGATAAGGGCATCGGCAATGGCGTTTCCTTGATAATTATGTTGGGTATTATTGCCCGTTTGCCTCAGGCATTCTTCCAGGAACTGGTTTCGCGCTTTACGGCACTCACCAGCGGCGGTCTCTTCATGTTCCTTATTGAGTTGCTGATTCTGTTCGCGGTGATTTTGGCAGCCATCCTTCTTGTTCAGGGTACTCGCAAGGTGCCTGTGCAGTATGCTCAGCGCATGGTGCGCGGTCAGCAGGTAGGTGGTGCCCGCCAGTACATCCCCCTGAAACTGTTTGCAGCCAATGTGATGCCTATCATCTTTGCCCAGGCCATCATGTTCATTCCTTCTACCTTGCTTGGCGTTGTGGCCGAGGGGAGCGGGTTCTGGACTCGCGTGGCTATGGTAATGTCGGATTACACTAGCTGGCAGTACAATCTGGTATTTGCAATTCTGATTATTGCATTTACCTATCTGTACACAGCCATCACTATGAATCCGGTGCAGATGGCTGAGGATATTAAGAGAAACAACGGCTTTATCCCAGGTGTACGTCCGGGAAAGGCTACAGCTGATTATCTGGATGACATTATGTCTCACATCACACTTCCCGGTTCTGTGTTCTTGGCTTTCATTGCATGTATGCCTGCTTTGGCAGGTCTGTTAGATGTGAAGTCTGAGTTTGCACATTTCTTCGGAGGTACGTCGCTCCTCATTCTCGTCGGTGTCGTTCTTGACACGCTGCAGCAGATTGAGAGCCACCTGTTGATGAGACATTATGACGGCCTGCTGAGTTCTGGAAGGATTCATGGTCGTGGTGGCGTTTCTGCCTATTAAGAGTATCTATGAAGATATTTCTGAAGACAGAGGAAGAGATAGAACTGATGAGAGCGGCCAATCTCATGGTTGGAGCGACTCTCGCCGAGATAGGAAAGGCAGTCAGACCAGGCGTGACAACGTCGCAGCTTGACAAGATTGCCGAAGAGTACATAAGAGACAATGGAGCGGTTCCCACCTTCAAGGGATTTCCGAATCCATGCGGTGGTGAATCCTTTCCAGCGTCGATTTGTGCTTCTGTGAATGACGAAGTGGTACATGGTGCACCTGACGACCATCCCCTTCAAGAGGGAGATATCGTATCGGTGGATTGTGGAATACTTCTGAATGGTTACAATGGTGACTCCTGCTACACGTTCAGTGTGGGAGAAACTTCTGAGGAGGTTCGTCTTCTCCTGAAAACGACGAAGGAGGCTCTCTATAAAGGAATAGAGACGGCCTTGCCGGGGAGGAGAATCGGAGACATCGGTTTTGCTGTACAGACGCATTGTGAAGCCCAGGGATATGGAGTGGTTCGCGAGTTCGTAGGACATGGTATCGGGCAGAAGATGCATGAAGATCCACCAGTACCCAACTATGGGCGTCGGGGATGCGGCATTCAGATTAAGAATGGCCTTTGCATTGCCATCGAACCCATGATTACGATGGGGAGTCCAAAAATCTACATGACGGAGGATCGGTGGACGGTAAAGACACGAGACGGAAAGCCGGCAGCACATTTCGAACATACCATTGCGATACATCAAGGTAAGGTTGACATACTCTCCTCTTTCGAGGAAATAGAAAAGTTGGAAAAGTAAAAACATAGAGAAACATGGCAAAACAGTCCGCAATAGAGCAGGATGGAGTTATCGTAGAGTCTCTCTCCAATGCAATGTTCCACGTTGAGCTGGAGAATGGGCATGAGATAACAGCGCACATCTCAGGTAAGATGAGAATGCACTATATCAAGATTCTGCCAGGCGATAAAGTAAAAGTTGAAATGAGTCCCTATGACTTGTCGAAAGGACGCATAGTATTCAGATACAAATAACAAAAAGAAATATGAAAACAAGAGCTTCTATTAAGAAACGTACTCCAGAGTGCAAGATAGTCCGTCGCAAGGGCCGTCTGTATGTAATTAACAAGAAGAACCCCAAGTACAAGATGCGTCAGGGTTAAATATTATTGCAAGAAAAGTAAGTAATATATGGCAATTAGAATTGTTGGTGTAGATTTGCCTCAGAACAAGAGAGGTGAAATCGCTTTGACCTATGTGTATGGTATAGGTCGTAGTAGCTCGGCCAAGATTTTGGACAAGGCTGGAGTTAATCGTGACAAGAAGGTAGTAGACTGGACCGACGACGAAGCCGCCAAGATTCGTGAGATTATTGGTGCCGAGTACAAGGTCGAGGGCGATCTCCGTTCAGAGATTGCTATGAACATCAAGCGTCTGATGGACATCGGTTGCTATCGTGGTGTTCGTCATCGTAATGGTCTGCCCGTTCGTGGCCAGAGCACGAAGAACAATGCTCGTACGCGCAAGGGCAAGAAGAAGACCGTTGCTAACAAGAAAAAGGCTACTAAATAATAAATAGAATATGGCAAAGAAAACAGTCGCAGCTAAGAAAAGAGTCGTGAAGGTTGACGCAATGGGTCAGCTTCATGTACACAGCTCTTTTAACAACATTATTGTGTCTTTGGCCAACAGTGAGGGACAAGTTATTTCTTGGTCTTCTGCTGGTAAGATGGGCTTCCGCGGTTCTAAAAAGAACACCCCCTATGCAGCCCAGATGGCCGCTCAGGATTGTGCAAAGGTCGCATTTGACCTGGGCTTGAGAAAGGTGAAGGCCTATGTGAAGGGCCCGGGTAATGGTCGTGAATCAGCCATCCGTACCGTACATGGTGCCGGTATCGAGGTTGTGGAGATTGTAGACGTTACGCCGCTGCCTCACAATGGTTGTCGTCCTCCCAAGAGAAGAAGAGTTTAATAAAGTTTCAGACACAATAGAGAATCCAGCCTCATTCAGGTCTTTTGGCTTACATTTCCTTTCTGTGGCCGCGGCTGCTATCCTGATAGAGCGCTGACTAAAAAACAAAATTATGGCAAGATATACTGGACCAAAATCAAGAATTGCCCGCCGCTTCGGCGAGCCCATCTTTGGTGCTGACAAGGTGCTCTCGAAGAGAAATTTCCCTCCTGGCCAGCATGGTAATAACCGCCGCAGAAAGACATCGGAGTACGGCATTATGTTGGCTGAGAAGCAGAAGGCTCGCTACACGTATGGCCTGCTTGAGAAGCAGTTCCGCCTTATGTTTGAGAAGGCAGCCCGCACCAGTGGCATTACGGGTGAAATCCTGTTGCAGAATCTGGAAAGCCGTCTCGACAATATCGTCTTCCGCCTTGGCATTGCTCCTACTCGTGCCGCAGCCCGTCAGTTGGTCAACCACCGTCACATCACTGTCGATGGAAAGGTGGTGGGCATTGCTTCCTATAGTGTTGCACCTGGTCAGATTGTCGGTGTACGTGAGCGCAGCAAGTCTTTGGAGGTGATTACGGCCTCTTTGGCAGGTTTCAACCACAGTAAGTATCCTTGGTTGGAGTGGGATGAGAACAGCAAGTCGGGCAAGTATCTCCACAAGCCCGAACGTGCAGACATCCCTGAGAACATTAAGGAGCAGTTGATCGTTGAGTTGTACTCTAAATAATAGTTTCATAATGGCGATATTAGCATTTCAAAAACCTGAAAAAGTTATAATGTTGGCCGCGGACGAACACTACGGCAAGTTCGAGTTTCGTCCCCTTGAAGGAGGCTTTGGTACTACCATAGGTAATGCTTTGCGCCGAATTCTTCTGTCCTCATTAGACGGCTTCGCAATCAACACTATTGCCATCAATGGTGTGGAACACGAGTTTGCAACCGTTCCTGGTGTCAAAGAGGACGTTACCAACATTATACTGAATCTGAAGCAAGTTCGATTCAAGCAATTAGTAGACGAATTCGAGAACGAGAAAATTAGTGTCACCGTTGAAAAGACGACTGAGCTCAAGGCTGGTGACTTTAATAAGTACCTGACTGGATTTGAAGTGTTAAACCCGGAGTTGGTAATTTGCCATTTGGATCCTAAGGCATCAATGCAGATTGAAATCTCTGTCAACAAGGGACGTGGTTATGTGCCTGCTGATGAGAACCGAGAGTATTGCACAGATGTTAACGTAATCCCCATAGATTCTATCTATACTCCCATCCGTAACGTGAAGTATGCGGTGGAGAACTATCGTGTCGAGCAGAAGACCGACTACGAGAAGCTGGTTCTGGAGATTACTACGGACGGTTCCATCCATCCGAAGGAAGCTCTGAAGGAAGCTGCTAAAATTCTGATTTATCACTTTATGTTGTTCTCTGACGAGAAGATTACGTTGGAGAATTCTGACACGGAGGGTAATGAAGAATTTGACGAGGAAGTGCTGCACATGCGCCAACTCCTGAAGACCAAACTGGTTGACATGGATCTCAGCGTACGCGCACTGAACTGTCTGAAGGCAGCTAACGTGGAGACTCTTGGTGACCTTGTTCAGTTCAATAAGACTGACCTTCTGAAGTTCCGTAACTTTGGTAAGAAGTCTCTTATGGAACTTGATGACATGTTTGAGCGCTTGAACCTCTCCTTCGGAACCGACATTTCTAAGTATAAACTTGACAAAGAAAACTAAAAATGAGACATAATAAAAAATTTAACCATCTTAGCCGCACCGCATCACACCGCGATGCCATGCTTGCCAATATGGCCATTTCGCTCATTATGCACAAGCGAATCAATACCACAGTGGCAAAGGCTAAGGCTCTGCGCAAGTACGTTGAGCCACTGATTAACCGTTCGAAGGAAGATACGACAGCTTCGCGCCGTCTCGTCTTCAGTTATCTCCAGAACAAGTATGCTGTCACTGAGCTTTTCCAGATAATCTCAGAGAAGGTCGCTGAGCGTCCTGGTGGCTATACCCGCATCATTAAGACTGGTTTCCGTCAGGGTGATGCAGCCGCCACTTGCTTCATAGAACTCGTTGACTTCGATGAGAACATGGCAAAGGTTCAGAAGAAGGCTAAGCGTACTCGTCGTTCCGGCAAGAAGAATGCGGCTGCCGAAGAGGCTCCCGTAGCAGCAGAGACTGCTGAAGCTGTTGAGGAAACGGCAGCAACAGAAACTCCTGCAGAGTAAGCTTACTTATAGAATTGCAATAATAAAGTACAGCACCCCGTCCGTGAGGATGGGGTGCTGTCGTGTTGGGGTGGCTGTTAAGGATGGAGCCTGGCTGTGTTAAGGGGGAGTCCTGTGCTTTGACTTCGGCCTCCTAAATCCAATTATATGTTAATTACAACCTCCACCGGACAATGGTCGCTACCGAATATTTCCGTGTGGATGGATGCAGAGCAGAGCTGTTCCTCCAGACGCTTGGAGACGATGAAATAGTCGATGCGCCACCCGGCGTTCTTCTCGCGGGCATGGAAGCGATAACTCCACCACGAATACGCCCCTTCCTGCGTGGGATAGAAATGTCGGAATGTGTCTATGAACCCACTTTGTAGCAGTGTGGTCATTTTCTCCCTCTCTTCATCCGTAAATCCTGCATTTTTCCGATTGCTTTTGGGGTTCTTTAGGTCAATCTCTTCGTGGGCCACATTCAGGTCGCCGCAGAGGACGACAGGCTTTTGCCGGTCAAGGGCGAGGAGATACAGACGGAAATCATCTTCCCATTTCATCCGATAGTCCAATCGCCGGAGACCATCCTGGCTATTAGGCGTGTAACAGCATACGAGGAAGAAGTGGTCGTATTCCAACGTAATCACACGTCCTTCGTGGTCATGTTCGTCGATGCCGATGCCGTAGCGTACCGACATTGGGACATGTTTGGTGAATATAGCCGTACCCGAATAGCCTTTCTTCTCGGCATGGTTCCAATAGCAGTGTGGGAACGTGGGGAGTGGCGGAAAAATGGAGGATAGCTCTGTAAGGTTCGCTTCCTGTAGTTTTGTTTCCTGCAGGCAGATAAAGTCGGCATCCAGCGCCTCAATGCTTTCTGAGAAGCCCTTGCCTATGACAGCGCGCAGGCCGTTCACGTTCCAACTGATAAACTTCATGTTTCCTTTCATTTATTTTATTGCAATCTTCTTTCCGTCGACAATGTAGATGCCAGGCATCAGGCCAATGTTGAACCGCCCATAGGGAACTTGTTTGCGGACTAGAATGCCATTAATGGTATAAACATTGACAGGTCGGGATGCTACCTCTGCCAGATCAACGCGGTCCGGCTGGCCGTAGTCGTCCTCTTCGGGGCCGATGATGTCGTCCGAGAGGTCGTACTTGTCAAGGTGCGTGTAGATGTAGTTGGCTCGCTGCGTGAGCCAGTTCTTAGCGTTGGCTGTAGTGGTGGCATACTGGGTGCCATCGCCCCAATTATTGCTATAGGTGCCCGTCCACCAATCGTAGTCGCCTTCGACTCCGTTGGCATTGTGTTCAAGTGATGGTTGGGCATACTGGAAGTATTCATCGCAGTATTCGATGAGCTCGTCCAATTTCCCGTCTTGAATGAACTCTGTCCAAAGGCGGTAGTAAGCCTTCTTCACGACCTCGCTGCCACGGAGCAACTGACGGAAGAACGGATAGCCCACATTTCCGCTGTTCATGTTCGAGAATAGGTCGGCCTCTGCATTCCGAATGAAGTATTGGCTACTTCCCTCGTAGCCAAACGACCAGTCGAAGTCCCAAACGGGGCCAAACTGCCACAGCGAGTCGGCCATTACATTCTCGTTATAGAGGAACCAGCTCTTTGGGTGCTTACATTCTTCGTTGCGAACGAGATCGTTTACCAGCATGGCCCGTACAAAGGCATCCACGTCGAGATGGAGCGTACCACCGTTCTTCGTGTCCTTTGTGAAGATATTGAAGGCATCGCGGATGTCCATTAGCGACAACATGCTGCCATTTTCCGGGTCGCTGAGCTCGGGTTCCTGAATGTTGACGTAGAGATTGTAGTTTGCATCGCGGAATTTGTATTCCTCGTCGTAGTAGGAATCCAGTTCCAGCATGGTGGCATACGTCTCGTCGTCAATGTCAATGCTGTTGTTTGAGAAACCAACCTTTTCCGTGAAGTTGTACGAGCCTCTATATTGGTTGTTGACATATAGTTCTACGGGAACGATATGGTTGCAGCCGCGGGTTTCCACCATGTCGGCAATCTTCATGGCGATGGCATTGGTGGTCATGGAGTTATTTTGCTTGTTGGCCAGCAGCACCCACGACTTGCCTTTCGTCAGTCCTAACGGCTTTTGCTTTTCGGCAAACTTCAGTCGGTAGGGGTTCTTGCTGTTCGACGAATTGGTCCAACTGGAATTTCCACGTCCCTTGATTTGTACGGGAGTCGATTCCATGTCGGGGAACACGCCCGCCCCGTCAATCTTGATGACGGCATCTTCGTAGAAAGTCTTTCCGTTGCGTCCAATCCACATCGAACTGCTCCACGTCTCGTAATCGCCAAACCAGATGTCTATGCGCGGCACATGGTATTGCGAGGTGGGATGGTCGGTGAGATAGTCGACTGTGACCTCGTAGTTATGTCCGTAGGGGAAGAATCCCTTTGCATACTCTGCCGGTGAAAGCAGTTGGGGCTCTTCGGGCTTGAAGTCGGGATTCTCCGTTACCTTATAGATTGCAAACTCACTCAGGACGAGATAGTTTTTCCGCTGTGAACTGGTGAGTTGCAGCCTCAGGTATCGGTATGTGGCTCCGAGGTTGATGATGGGACTTGTGTAGGTCGAGTTTCGGGTGGTGGGCAGGTTGTCCTTCTCGGCATTGAAGGTCTGGATTTCGTTCCACGTAGTCTGGTCGTTGCTGCCCATCAGGATAAATCCCAGCGGTGCATAGTCGCTGTTTGCGCGTGTCGTGTACTCAAACTTGAGTCGGTAGAGTGATTCGGGCAGGGCGATGTCCAGATAGGGCCATTCGCTCACTCCGTCTCCGTAAGTGGCTCCGTCGTACCAGGCCAGCGGAGTGTATGTCCCGCTTCCCCAGGTAGAGTGGAACATGGTGTTGGGATCCCCGTCAAGCATGTTGGCTGGGGTTTCGCCGTGGTTGCTGGGAGCGTTGGTGGTGAACATGTCGCCCGTCAGGTTGACCTTTGTCGGCAACCATTGGTCCTCATTTGTCTCTGGGTTGCTCCATACTTCGTCCTTCACCTTCACGACATTGTAGATGTACTGCTTGGGGAAGGCTACGGTGTATGTCACGGGTTCGTCGAAGCGCCGACGCGTCTGCTTGCTATATTGGCGCTCTCCGTTGATGTAGGCTTTGGCTCCTTCCGAAAGTTGGAACGAGGGCGTAAGCCGTTTCCCGATGCAGCCCACGACGACTTTGATGCGTCCGTGCTCTTCGTCGATTTCTCCGATGGCATCTGTGAAGAGCTGGTCGTTGAACTTATTGTTGAACTTGAAGCTTTCGATGACTGGCAACTCCCCTTGGTATTCGTTACTTTGGCTGACGATGTGCGACTTGGCGATGGTGACGGCCGTGTCGCCCTTCAGCGTGAGACGAATGTAGGCCTCGTCTTCGTCCCACTGCTCAATGAAACGGTCGGGGAAAATCATGCTCGAACCGTCCGTGAGTGAGAAGAAGTGGGTGACATCGTTCTCCCGTGCCTTCTGGATTTCCTCCTCCAGTTGCTTTGCGGCCCGATTCATGGCGGTAATGTCCATCCCGTTGTACGCTTGGGAATATTCGGAATAGTCTATGCCATAGTTTTCCGCTTCCCTGGCCACTTCGTAGAGGGCTTGTTGGGCCTTATACAGTTCGAAGTCGTTGGGCCGGACGAATGTCCACGCCGTTTCGTACCCCATGACTCCAGGTTTGAGCATATAGACCGACTGGTTGGTTCCGAGGGACTTCCCGTCTTTATCCACATCCTCGCCATTGGGGTTCCATCCCAACTGGTAGGTGTATTCGTCGCTGTACACCATGGTGCCCCACTGCCCCCAGACAGGGTCGTTGATGTGGGTGGTGAGGGTTACGGTGCCGTCTCCATTGCGTGTAATGGTCCAATTGCGAGAAGAGTCACCGTGGTTGTTGTAGTCCGTGTAGACCCCACTTCCTGATTTCTCGCGGAACAGATAGCCCAGGCTCCCGGCTGAGGGGCTGTAAAACAGGCATCCGTCAGCGGTCTGTGTGATGTAGTAGGGCAGGGCGCCTACCTCCGTGCTGTCTAGAATGGCGTGGGTGCCCCAACTCCCTCCGAAGGTCAACATCTGCTGCCGTCCTACGTGGTAGAGGTAGTATTGTACATCTGCCTCAAATGTATCACTTGTATTCAGCTTGGGTGCCTGCCAAGTCAGGGCGTTCGTGGTCAGACAAACCACGAAGGCCAGTATTGATAGGGTGATTCTTTTCATGGAGTGTGTCTTTTACTTTCAATTGTGATGTTGCTTCATTTCAAGTAATCAGCCAGCTTGCTGTTGCACAGGCGCAGTCCCTTGGCGATGCCTTGCGCATTCAGCCGTGCACCTTTCTTGCTGGTGTGTGTATGGTCTTTCTTGTAATATTCCTTTGTCCCTTCTTGCCCGATTCCGTCCAGTGCATCGGCGGTGATGTTGTGCAGGTCGACGAACTCCACGCCCGTCACGTCCACTACGTCGCGATACCAGCGGCCAAACGAATCGTTGCGGCGCTCTATCTTTCCGTTGGTCCACTCGTTTCTGGGTGTCAGGCTGACGAGGATGGGAGTGCCCCCCTTCTCCCGCACGTCGTCAATCATCTTGCGCAGATACCAACCGAAGGTGTAGACCACTTCGTTGCGCACCTCCTTGTCTGTGCGTACTCGGTAGACGTGGCTCGAATCCGCAGTGCCCATGATGTCGTTGCGTGCCTTGCCTGAGTCTAGCTCCTTGCCGGCATCGTTATGGCCGAACTGGATGAGCACGAAGTCACCCGGGCGCACGTCGTTGATGACCTTGTCCCATCGTCCTTCTCGCAGGTACGAGCGACACGAGCGTCCGGCCTGTGCTGCGTTCTTGATGGTAATCTTTTCCGTGTTGAAGATTGTCGCGGCCTGGCTGCCCCAGCCCCACATGCCGTCCTCGTCCTTGTCCGTGTTCTTGACCGTAGAGTCACCCGTGATGAATACCACAGGCTTCCCCTCCTCGCGCACTACGCCGGTCGTAGGCCGTTCCAGCCGCATCATCCGCTGCAGGGGCTTCAGTTCGCGGTGGTCGCCAATGAGCAGTCCCTCTGCGGCACTCTCAGCATTCAGCCGTGCGCCGAAGGCTGATGTGTGTATGTGGTCGAGGTAGAAATGATAGTTGAACTTCCACTCCGACATCTGTTCGTATTTCCGTGCCGACAGTTCGTTCAGGTCCACGAAGGGACAGTCCATTTCCTCTGCTATCTGCTGTGCCCAGAGGCCGAACGTCTGGTTGACGCGGGTGACGCGGCGCGGCCATTCCTTGTCGTAGGCGTTGCGCGGCGTGAGGCTCATCAGGATGGGGTGGGCCCCCAGTGCCCTTGTCTCGCGGACGAACCGGCGCAGGTATTCGCCGTAGGAGTAGACCGTCTCCTTCTCGCCCGTCTCCTTGATGGTGACGTTGAGCGAGTCGGTGGCGGATATGCCTCGGATGCTGGCCCTTGCGCGCCCCGAGTCGAAGGGGCCGTTGTCGTTATGTCCCAGTTCGATGATGACGTAGTCGCCTGGGCGTATGCCCTTCTTCACGTCGGGCCACAGGCGGCGATAGAAGGTGCGGCTTGAGGTGCCGCCCAGTGCATGGTTCTCTACCGTTATCTGTCCCTCGTCGAAGTATTCGTGGGCAAAATATCCCCAGCCCCACTGCCCGTTGTCGCCGTTGCCCAGTGTGCCGGTGCGCATGGTGCTGTTGCCTACGAGGAACAGCACGGGATGGTCGTCCACGCGGCTGCTTCCCGCTACGGGGCGAGCCGTCTGGGCCTTCTCCAGCGAGTCCAGTGTCAGGTCAACCACTTTGTTCACGTCCTCCATGGGGCGGAAATTCTCTTGCGCCCTGACGGTCGTAAGAGGCAATATCGAAAAGAGCAGAGTCAAGTATGTGTTTCTCATGCGTGCGTACCTATTTTATTATATTCCGTGGCAAAAATAACAAGAAAAAGCGACATGGCAAAGTGAATGCCCGTTTTTGTTGAGTCTGTGCCATGCTATGGCAGTGTCGCGTGCCTTACTATGACACAACCGCATTTTATACTATAGCGCTGTCGTATGTCATACTATGGCACTGCCGCCCACATGGGAAAAGGCGAATGATTGTGATGTATTATTGGGCGCACTCCTAAACTTTTTTAGTGATATGTGTGTCTGTTCAAAAAAAAAGTTGTAACTTTGCGCTGTTCCAATCTGGAAACGGAGGCGATTATTGCAGAAGCGGAAGGGGAGGGATACACAAAATGTGAAAGGCGTTTACTCGGCGCTTTGTCTTTGACGCATAGGAACTTCGCAACCTCCAATCACTGTCAAAAGCAAGGCAACGGTAGATGTCCATTGGGAAAGTATGCAGTGGATGTATAGCCCGTGGTGTGCCTAAAAGGCATATTGAGGTGGTTATAGATGTAGCATATTTCTCCTTGCGTGGGCTTCTGCGTTGCACCGTTCAGACAGTGATGGGCAATGCGAAGGCCTCTATGCGTGGGACGGGCAACAGGTACAGCAACCCGCGCTTTTTTCTTTCTGTGTACCAAATGATTACGACTTTTTAAATCCGTCTTGTTCGGGGCTGTTGGCAAGGCACAAAATGATGAAAAACTATGAAGTTAAAGTCATTCTTGATGCTTGGCATCGCAGCGGCTGCCCTCACGTCGTGCGGCAGTAGCAAGAGTTTGTACATGGAAGCTGCAGCACCCGAAGAGGGCTCGCTGAATCTCGTGAAAATCACAGATGAGGGCAATAACTCCGTGATGGCCTCACGTGCGGGCAGCAGTAGTAAGATGACAAACTACGCCACCACCTGGCTGGGCATTTCAGGCAAGAACATGTACGCATGGCACACAAACCACTTGCTCTCCGTTTCTCCTGACGGTAAGAAAATTGCCTACGTGACACACATGAACAACCAAAGCAATGTCATGGTGCGTAGCACGAGTTCTCAGAGTCTGGCCACACAGCGCACATTTCGCAACGTGGGCAGTTTTTCATGGGGCAACGACGGCAATCTGTATTTCTCCGACGCGAACGGGAACAACAATTACATTTGCTCCGTCAATGCAGAGCAGGGCAGTATGATGAAACAGCACACAAGCGGTGCGGTGAATGACAAAGATCCTGTACTGAGCAGCGACGGCACCATTCTCTTTTTCAGCCGTGGCGGCAATACTGGTCCAGCCATCTGGTCCCTTAACCTGAAGGACGGCACGCTCACCTCCTGTGCCCGTGGCTACAACCCCTGTCTCATTCCCGGCATAAACGATGCCTTCTACTGCGTGCGCAATTCCACAGCAGGCCGAAGCGAGATTTGGTACGTCAATTATGTGAAGGGAGAAGAGAGCCTCGTTGCTTCCGACATGGAACGTAGCTTCACCATGCCCGCCCTCTCACCGGATGGAAAGTGGCTTGCCATGGTGGGCAATGGAAAGAGCAGTATCTCGAACGAGAAGAACCTTGACATCTTCGTGATACGCACCGATGGCACCAACCTCACACAACTCACCTACCACCCTGCAAACGACTCCCATCCTGCATGGTCGAAGGATGGACGCAGCATCTTCTTTATCTCCAGCCGTGCCAATAAGACCCAAAGCTACAACATCTGGCGTATGAACTTTAACTTGGAATGAGAGAATGAAAAGGATAGTCATTTTGCTCATTTTTGGCGCAATAGCATTTTCAACACTAAGTTCTTGCTTATCTCTTATCGGTAGTGCAGATGCTGCCTATAACAAAGCCTACAACAAAGCATCTGGTAATAGAGGCGGAGGAAGCGGGGACGGTGTGGAAAACGATGGTTCGTATTAAACTCATCATTACAAAAGAGAAAGAAAATGAAAAAGGATAGAATCATAGGCTTTTTCATCGCGCTGGCAGTATCTGTGTCTCTCAAGGCACAGACTGCTGCCGACTCGGTGAAAATAAGGCTGGAGACCTCACAGGGGGCGGAAATCGCCATCGATGGTGACATCTCCAGCACAAACCTTATGCGTACGAAAGTGGCCGTCGGGAAGCATACCGTGATGGTGACCTACGGGACTTCGTACAAGAAGGAATATGAGATTGAGGTGGATGCCGCCCACACGGAGTTTGAATTTAAGATAGACGGTCAGCTGACCGTGAAGAGCAAGCCTTCAGGCGGTAGGGTCTACATTGATGGCATGGAACGCGGAAAGTCACCTGTCACCATTGATGTTCTGGGAACCCACAACCTTCGCATAGTGCCATCCGACCGTGTTTCATATTTTGATTATACTGATCGCATAACAATCAATCCATTCCAACAGCAGGAGCAGGAATTCACTTTCCCCAAGCGTCCACCTCGTACTTATGGTATGGTACTTTTTAACTATATGCCAATTTCTGGTTCTGCAGGCTTGGGAGTTACCCTTGCTTGTGTAAAGCGATGGGGCATGTATGCAAGATACACGATGAGCTTGGATGGTGCGTCAACTTCATGGGGATTCAGCTCTGGTGGTAGATGGTCACATGCTGGGGGGGAATATATTTATACCAAAGGACCAGGCATTTACAAATTTGAGGAAAGTTGCTACTGGGGTGTTAATGCAGGCTTTATGGTACGTACTTGTAAGTATGTTTACTTGTATGCAGGAAGCGGTTATGGAGACTACACTCGGGGGTTTAAGCAAAGCAAAGATAATGTTCGAAGCGGTTTCGAATATATGAATCGCAGTGCTGGTGTGATGATTGATGCTGGTCTTATTTTGAAGTGGCGTGCCATGTTGCTTCAAGCAGGGTATAACCGCGTTGTGCATGGGACTGCAAGTAATAATAGTGGTGAAAACTTTGGAAGTATCTATTTAGGTGTTGGCTTTACTATTCATAAACAGAAAAAGGATAAACAATGATGAAACGGAATTTTATTTGGTTTGTGAGCCTTTTTTGTGTACTGGTCATAACTGCTTGCTCTGATTATCCTGATGAATGGGGATTTGATTTGACAGCGAAAGATGATGGAAAGGTTTCTGTGGGAATTGAGAGTGTCACGGAGCGCTCATACGATGCCATTTTGACTGAAGAATTTGTTATTAATAGTTTTGGAAAAAATGTTACGTCTGCTCGGATGGTCATTTGTGAGGTAGAAATATATGGTTCATCCTATTATTCATATTATAGAAAGAAAGAAAATACTGAAACAGAGGTGACTGCAACTATACAACAAAACGGATCTGCCATCACAGTTATAGGTAGAGCATATTCTTTAGAATGGGGAAAGCGATATTGCGCGATATGCTATGTAGGTAATAATGAGGGGGAATTCCCTATGGGAGAAAGTGATAGTTTCGTATTCTATTATGGCAGCGACTATTTAAAACCTCAGATTTCTGTGTCGCTCTCTCTTATAGACGGGCATGTTTTAAGAGTGAATGTCTCAGACAAATCTGCATACAATGGGACAAAGTACACGATAAAATTTGGTGACATTAGCTCCGTCCAAACAAACCGTATTAAAGACTGGGATTTGTATGAATTGGAAGTTACCCCTAAAAATGGAGAGAAAGAATATTCAGGGATATGGGTCACAGCAGAGAATGAATGGGGAACTTCAGAAGTTTATGCTCATTACAATGTCCGTATATGTAGCTGTAATAGTAGAAGTGATGATGGGGATAAAGGGGATTGTGTCAGAATTGGTGGCGTTGACTGGGCAAAGGGTAATTTAGTGCGAAAGTCAAATACCTATGAATTACAAAGCAATCCTAAATCAGATGATCAATCTCGATTTTCTTATGGAACAAATGCGGATTATTTGGCGCACATAGGAGCGAAATGGGCTACACCAAAGTCTGATGACTTTAAGGCTTTGATGGAATATGGAAGTTGGCAGTGGTACGGAGCCGGGTTCTACGGAAAAGGTAAACTTTTTATTCCGTCTAAAAAAGGTAAACGTTTTTATTCCACAACAGAGATGGATATGAATGAGCTGGAAATTCCTGATGATGGTATATTCATGGTAGCTGGTGGTTATTCCAAATCATCATCGGGTTCTTCACGATATGATGTAGGGGTAGGTTATTACGTGTGCGAAGATGCTTATGAATTTGTATTTACATCTTCCTCAAATAGGTTGCAAGAAACTAGTACAAGTCGCCAGAGTAATTTACGCCCTGTCAAGAAAAACTGACTTATCCTCTAACCATTTAACTTAAAAACTTAAAAGCTATGAAAAAGTTATTCGCAATGATGTTTGCAGCACTGGCTTTCAGTGCAAGTATGAACGCGCAGGATGCCCCAATCGGCGGCGATGGCTTTGTTACGGACGGTGGCGATGAGAAGGAGGCCTACTGCGATGTGACCTTAGGCTATTATGCCTTTAAGGACTTTGGCAGTGTAGGGCTTGCGGTAAGGATGATGAACCCCAACAGCATCGGTTTCGACTTTGGCTACCGAATGCATTTCGACCCATTCACGTGGAATATGGACTTTGGCCTGAATTACTCATACTGCCCATGGTCGAAAGGTCGCAATATGTTCCTCGTGGGAGCTGCCGTTGGCCCCTCTTTGGGAATGAGGGACGTCTATAAGGTCAACAACAAGGGAAACGTGAGCAAAGAAAGTAAGGTCTTCTGCGATGGGTTCATCGATCCGCGACTGACGTTCAAGGCCGGTAGCTTCACGCTGGGGGCCGGCTATATGGTGTGGCTGCTGAAGTGGCAGGATGTGGCCAAGGGAGGCTTCCACGTGAATCTGGGCGTAGCCTTCTGACAGACCGGCGCGTGCAACGGCACATTCAGCGCGCGTTCGCTGCTTGTGTTGCCCGTCCCTGAACAAGAAAGCTTTCTTCGCGACGGAGGAAAGCTTTCTTATGGATTGAAGAATACTTTCTTACGGGCATAAGAAAGATTTCATCCGAACGTGGTCAATATTCCGCCGTCGCTCTCCCCATATTTTTGGAGCAATGTCTGGATGAACCGTGCGCACTCTGCCGTCTGCGCTTGGTTGCCGTCGTAGCCGTTGACGATGCAGAGCAGCCGCTGAGTGTTCATCGTAATCTTTGTGCGTTCGTGGTCGCTGGTGGGGGTGCCGATGCCCCCGTTGGTGTCGCGGTAGACAGGCAGCCCCTCGATGTTCAGCGGTCCTCGCCCGATGCCCTCGTAGGGTTCCCCTTCGTGCCCGATGCCCAGGGTGAGGCGAGTGCCCTGAATCTTGTCGGCATCGAATCCACCGATGCTGTAGCCGAAACGGATGGAGGCCAGATTGATGAGGTCGACGAGCGTGCTGACACGGTACAGGTCGTGCCCCTTCAGCGTGCGGCGCACTAGAGCCTCGCCGCTGGGGCGATAGCGGCTTGGGTCCTTTCCGCAGCGCTTGTATGCCTCGCGCGTGGCCTCGATGGCGGGCATCTGTTTGATGCTTTCCGTCGTGTAGCACTGGCGGTATTCGCTGATGAACAGGTTAATCTCTTCCCACAGTGCCGCGTTCTCCTCCGTGTTTCTTACGGAAGCGAGCACAGCGGCCCCCGTGAATTCGGGGCACCGCTGTCTGAGGTCATTGCTAACGACTATTTCCATCCTTCACGCTTCACTTTCGGACGGTTCACGCCGCGCACACACTTGGGCTGTGCCATGATGCTGTCGGTAGCCAGGCTGTCCCTCATCTCGCCCTTCACGTAGTAGGGGTCGTAGTAGCCGCCATAGCCATACTGGTTCCAGTCGCTGTCGTAGTTGCGCAGACTGAAGTGGGTCAAGTTCTCCAGCGTGTGGTAGTCTGCGATGAAGCCGTTGAAACGGTAGGTCGAGATGCTGTAGTCCACGATGGCGCAGTCGAGCAAGGGGTCGTCGAAGGTCATGTAGATTATCCGGTCCACGACCTCGTAGTTGAAGTAGTGAGTCATGGTGCCGTAGCGGTAGTAGTCCACCTCCACTCCCTTGCCATGAGTGTAGCCCCATCCCGTGGGCGTGAACTCGATTTCCGAGCCGCGTGCCTTCTCTTCGCCAATCCACATGTCCATGTCACCAAACCAGTGTCCGCTGACGCGCAACCCCACACGGCCATCGTCGCTACAGCTTGTGAGAGCGAACATGGCAGCCATGAGCAACAGACCCAGTGCCCAGACATTCTTGTGCATAGTTTTCATCTTTTCTCGTTTTTTTATGGTTTCGTGCCACAAAGTTAGGGACTATTTTCCGTCTGTGCAAGAGACTATCCCTATTTCGTGTGAGGAATTTCCCTATCGGGATGCCGGGTGACCATTAAAGAGTATTGCCGACGTATTGCTCCTGCTCAAATTCTTTATTGGGAATGTGCGAGTCACGTTTTTTTTTCGTATCTTTGTCGTCAACAACTTGATGATAATGGGAAACGTAGCTAAATTCTTCTTATTTTCCTGTCTTCTTGCGCTGTCTTCACTGGCGGCCTGGGGCAAGGAGGGGGATTATTCCGTAAAGGGGATGAGGTCGGCAGATGACGTGCCGATGAGTAAGATGGAGGTTACGCGCCTCCCCGACCTGAAGGTGTCGCGTGGCGGCCACAGCACGCTCTGCGTCGGAGGCGAAGTTGTGGTGTTTGGCGGACATACATCGGGCTTCATGCCTACACCCACGGCGGAGTACCTGCACGATGGGGAGTGGCACTTGATAGACATGGTTTATGCCCACGACCATGGTTTCTCGCTGCTTACTCGTTCGGGGCGCGCCCTTCTGGGCGGGGGACATGAGAAGCCTTTGGGCATTGGGCAAGTTCATCACGTAGAGTGGTACGACCCCGTCAGCCACACCTTCAATGGCTTTGGCTGTCTGGACACGAAGCGTGTGTTCCCGTCAGCCGAACAGTTATCTGGCGGAGATGTCGTCATCAGTGGGAACTGGTATTATCAGGATAATACGGAAATCTTCGAGCAACCGAAACGTTTTGCCGTGGCCCGAGATGTGTTGCATGCCCGCAGTGTCCCCTACGTCTTTCCAATGTCTGACGATGATGCTGTCATTCTTGGACGTGTGGATACGGTCGGCAATCTGTACGATTTCACTCCTGTCGTAGAACGTTTGCGCAGAGAACCTTTCGAGGAACCATTGCTCGCAGAGTGGCAACCGTTCTCGATGCTGATTGAGCACCATGCTTCGACCTGCTGCATTGGCGATACTGCCCACGGTGATTATGCTTATCTCATGGGGGTGGAGAATCGTGAAGGGCAGGTGGCCATTGTCCTTATCCGAGATACTGTATTCTCCCTCCTTCCCACCGTTTGCCCGATTCCAATGGAAGGTCCTAAAGGACGGATTAACTATTTCTACACGTTGGCAGACCGAAAGGCAGCACGAGGCTATCTTCTGGGTAACGACGCCGACCGACGATTTTTTGTGCTTGCCGTGGACCTAAGTCATATAGGTTCGTCTGCGGCTCCCCTCACTCTTTACTATACTGACCCGCTGGAAAACATAGGTTGGAGCACGCCGGTACTGACGGACAAGGGCGACCTCGTCTTGGCAGGTGGTGTTTTCGAGGATAATTTCACTCCGAAGTCCGGGGCGTACGTATTACGCCTTGGCA
Organism: Bacteroidaceae bacterium; assembly: GCA_017453445.1. Taxonomy (GTDB): domain Bacteria; phylum Bacteroidota; class Bacteroidia; order Bacteroidales; family Bacteroidaceae; genus Physcousia. The sequence continues at coordinate 22,925 of JAFTEX010000091.1, read as the reverse complement.
ATCGCCTGACGGAATCCGTCGGTGGCTCTTGGCTGAGAACCCATGGCTGGTTGTGGGTCGTGTTGCTCATTCTTGTGGTTTTGTCGGTTGGCGTTGGCTTGCAGTACCACCTCAGACGGTTGCGGACGGACGTCACAAAGGACGTAGCCGATGCCAGTATGAGGCCTCAGAACGAAGACGCTGCCGGGGACTTGATGGAACGCATTTGTCAACTGATGGAAAACCGCCAGCTCTACCTCCACCCCGACCTGAGAGTCTCGGACATAGCAGAGTCCCTTGGCGTACCGCGACGTGCGGTCTCGGAGTGCCTCTCCGCACAGTCGCCAGCCATTTCTTTTCCCCAGTTTGTCAATGCCTATCGTATTTCCTATGCCCAGCAACTCTTTCGTCATCATCCCGATAAGAAGGTTGCCGCCGTCGGCGAGGAGTCTGGCTTTGCCAATGAAACATCCTTCTTCCGCACCTTCAAGGCTATCGCCGGCGTGACACCCAAGGAGTGGGTGCAGCAGGAACTATTGACACGCTCGGATGCTGACGATATGGAATCTTCTCAATCTTTATGAATTTGAGACCTTCTCCTAAAATCGACTAACAAAACACGCTTTGTTAGTCGATTTTCTTATTTGTTAGTCCTTTTGTGGCAAAGGTTTACTACTTTTGCCATCGATAAGTGCAAGTATTAATGTTAAACTTTAAAAAGGAAAGACAATGAAAAAAATCTTTACCCTTCTTGCAGTAGCCCTGCTGACGCTGTCGGCAGGCGCACAGGCTCCGGGTGTCATCCCCGTGGAACCGGGTTCGAAAGGACCGTTGCCCGAGACTACACCCCTGCCGGGATTCACGGAGGAGAACCGCTTCGGCGCGCTTCTGCTGTCCAGTACGCTGGGCAGTGACACCTGGTATGAAGACCGTGGACACTACAAAGTCGGCCTGCAGTGGTGGTCCCCCGGTGATTTCGACGGCGAGTACTACACCTTACAGTACCGCTACGGAACCAGTGGCGAATGGACGACCGAAAAGGACGCTGATGGCAATGAAAAACAGTATGACCGCAACAGTCTGGGCGTGGGCTTCGAGGCCGTGCGCGGCTATACCATGCAATTCCGCGTCAAGATGCACGGCGGTCCGCTCACGGGCTATCTGTCAAACGAGGTTACGGCCACGGTTCCCACCATCTTCACCACCTACGGTGGCTACGGCTCGGAGAACGAGCCTTGGTATAACGTCGTAGGCCAGCGGCTGGGCGGCTACTACAACCTTATCGTGCGTGCCTGGGACGAGAAACTGGAGAAGTACACGGAGTATTACAAGGACAGCGATGTCTATCGGTATGCTTGGTACCGTGTCAATCCCACGACGCGAGATGCAACGCGCATCGAAGGCGCTGACGAGGATGCCTATACGCCGACAATGGAGGACGTGGGCTACTGGCTCTACTGCGAAATCTCCGGCGACAAGGAGCACTGCGACTTCGTCTATCGCTACGTGCCCTGTGCTGGCGAACCGATGGTGTGCGTGCCGGTGAAGGCTTCGCCTGCCTATTATGGTCCGGATGGCTTCGTGCTGAACACGGACTATATCCTGCCCACGCCGGGTCAGGACCTCTATACTTTATGGTATGAATATGACGAGGATACGCAGACGAGCACAGAGATGAGAGGAGCCGTGGGGCCGCGCATCAGTGTCCGCAAGCCCGGCCAGTATGCCGTGCGCATGACGGAGGACGAATACTTGTACAATATGGTGGAACTTTCGCCCGAACTCTCGGCTCAAGGCTACCTGCTGACGTTTGCCTACGCGCATGGCGACGGCTATTACGATGAAAATGGCAACTGGGTGGATGTGCCCTGGTACCGCGAGTGCCAACACATGCCCGACCGCTATGCCGCCCCGCTTGCCGTGAAGCCCGTAGCCTCGGGCCGTCCCCTGCCCACCGTGGTTGACCTTATCGGCGAGGACATCGACGGGAACTTGGTTGTCAAGCAGTCCGCCACGTGGGAGAACTACCCGGAGGACGAGGCCATCGACTTCGGCATGGTCAGCAACCTAACGGGTGTCTATGTCAAGGCCCGTACCACGGCCAGCACGCTGGACACCTACTATCCCTCGGCCCTGCTTTGGACGGATGCCACTCTGGTAAAGCCCGCGTATGACGAGGAGTGGAACGGCACGACCGTCACCATAGACGTGCAGTGGACACCGGCTCCCCTGACAGGTACGGGCGTAATCGAAGGCATCGTCAGCAATGGTGCTGCTAACGTGAAGGCTTTTGAGTCTGCCGAGTCCGCCGGGGAGGGCTACTCTGTCTTCCTGCGTCAGAAGGGTGGCGACATCGTGGCCCAGACCACGACGGACAGTGGTGGTGAGTATCGCTTTGAGAATGTGTCCTTCGGTACTTACGAGGTGCTGGTCAACATAGACGGCTGCGTGCAGGAGCAGCCCACCGAGGTAACCCTTACTGCCGACAATCCTACGGCCACGAATGTAAACTATAGTGTGGACGGTACTGAAATTCTGGCCACGGGCATCCAGCGCATCGGGGACAATACTTCGGCTACGGGTGCTGGCTGGATTCTGCTTGACGGCCGTCGCATGGAGCGTCCCGTTCAGCAGGGCATCTACATTCGTAATGGACGGAAGATGGTTGTGAAGTAACGGATTCCCCTGTCCTTAACAGAGCCTCTCCCCACAGCGAAAGGGGAGGGGCTTTTTCGTTTGAATTGCATAAAATTGTCGTTTATGTGCATTTATCTCATAATTCCTGCCTCGTAACTCACATTTTTTTCGTACCTTTAAGCGGTGCTTTTGGGTACTTCCGTTCGGAAATGACCGAATACATTTGGCATTTCGCTCACTTATTCGTACCTTTGCAGCGACTAACGTAAATTGTAAATTGCATATTATGAGTTTAAAGATTGTTGTACTTGCCAAGCAAGTGCCCGACACGCGCAACGTGGGCCCCGATGCCATGACTCCAGAAGGCACGGTCAACCGCAGCGCGCTGCCTGCTATATTCAACCCCGAGGACTTGAACGCCCTCGAGCAGGCACTCCGACTGAAAGATCAATTCCCCGGCACCACCGTCCATGTCCTGACCATGGGACCTGGCCGTGCAGCCGAGGTGATTCGTGAAGCGATGTATCGCGGTGCCGATGGTGGCTATCTGCTCACCGACCGCGCCTTTGCCGGTGCCGACACACTGGCCACCAGTTATGCCCTCGCCACAGCCATCAAGCATGTGTGCCCCAATGTGGACCTCATCATAGGCGGTCGTCAGGCCATCGACGGCGACACCGCACAGGTGGGTCCGCAGGTGGCAGAGAAACTGGGGCTGAACCAAATCACTTACACCGAGGAAATCCTTTCTTTGAAGGATGGCAAGATTACCGTGACTCGCCACATCGACGGTGGTGTGGAGACGGTGGAGAGCCCGCTGCCCTGCGTGCTGACGGTGAACGGCAGTGCCGCACCCTGCCGCCCCCGCAACGTGAAGCGCGTGATGAAGTTCAAGCGCGCTCTGGCTCCCCTGGAGTTGCCGCAGGGACAGACCTATGAGGATTTGCCTTATGCCGACCAGTATGGCAAGAAGCAATACCTGCGCATTCAGCAACTGACTACGGCCGACGTGAATGCCGACCTGCAACAGTGCGGTCTGGCCGGTTCGCCCACGAAGGTGAAGGCTGTGGAGAACATCGTCTTCAAGGCCAAAGAGAGTAAGCAACTGACCGGTTCCGACGAAGACATCAACGGTCTGGTCAAGGAGTTATTGGCAAGTCATACGATAGGATAATGAACAACGTATTCGTATATTGTGAACTTGAAGGCACAAAGGTTGCCGAAGTAAGTCAGGAACTGCTCACCAAGGGCCGTAAGTTGGCCAACACGCTGGGTGTGCAGTTGGAGGCCGTGGCTGCGGGCCGCGGCATCACGGGCAAGGTGGAGAGCCAGATTCTCCCCTATGGCGTAGATAAATTGCATATCTTCGATGCCGAGGGCCTCGCTCCCTACACCTCGAAGCCCCATACGGCCGTGCTGGTGAACCTCTTCAAGCAGGAACAACCACAGATCTGCCTAATGGGTGCCGATGTGGTGGGGCGTGACTTGGGTCCCCGCGTATCGAGTGCCCTGCATAGTGGCTTGACTGCCGACTGCACGGCTTTGGAGATTGGTCCTCATGAGGACAAGAAGGCTGGCAAGACCTACGAGAACCTGCTCTATCAGATTCGTCCCGCCTTCGGTGGTAACATCGTGGCGACCATCGTCAATCCCGAGAACCGCCCCCAGATGGCCACCGTGCGCTCGGGCGTGATGAAGGCTGAGATACTTGACCCCAACTACAAGGGTGAGGTCATCGTTGAGGATGTGGCAAAGTTCGTACCCGAGACGGAGTATGTCACCAAGGTGCTCGACCGTTATGTGCAGGCCTCGAAGAACAACCTCAAGGGTGCCAGCATTATCGTGGCTGGTGGTTATGGTGTAGGTTCCAAGGAAGGCTTCGACCAACTTTATGAACTCGCCAAGGTGCTTCATGCCGAAGTGGGTGCAAGTCGTGCTGCTGTCGATGCCGGCTTTGCCGACCACGACCTGCAGATAGGCCAGACGGGCGTCACCGTTCGTCCCAAGGTCTATATCGCTTGCGGCATCAGCGGTGCCATCCAGCACGTGGCTGGCATGAAGGAGTCGGGCATCATCATCAGCATCAACAGCGACGAGAATGCCCCCATCAACCAGATTGCGGACTACGTCATCACGGGCACCGTCGAGGAGGTGGTTCCGAAACTGATTAAGTATTATAAGCAAAACTCGAAATAATTATTGAGAAGTTAAGGAAGTTAAAGGAAGTTAGAGGAAGTTAAAGGACGATAGTTCTGTTGTGAAATATGAAAAATCCGATAACTTATAGTTTTGAGAATGTTATAGCCTGGCAAAAAGCACATTCTTTCGTGCTTTTGGTATATGAGGTGACACGGCATTTTCCAGAAGATGAGAAATTCGGTCTAATCTCACAATTTCGTCGTGCTGCGGTGTCCATAGAAGCAAATATAGCAGAAGGATATAAGAAATTGAGCAAAGCAGATAAACTTCGTTTCTTCAATATGGCTCAAGGTAGTTTAGAAGAATGCCGCGATTATCATATCCTTTCGCGTGACTTGGATTATCTGCATGCCGATGAATTCGAATATTTACATCAAAGGATTGAGGAGGCCAGCAAATTCCTGAATTCTTATTGTAAAGCTATCGCAAACAATGTGGCAATGAAAGATGATATGTTATAGGCAGACTCCCAAAGAAAGGTATCGTCCTTTAACTTCTTTAACTTCCTTTAACTCCTTTAACTTCAAAAAGAGAAAAAATATGAATTACTATTCAGAGATTCCAGAAATCCAGTTCGAACTGGAGAATAGTCCGCTGATGCAACGCATCGTGGAACTGAAAGAACGTGGTTTTGAAGACAAAGACCAGTACGACGAGGCTCCGCAGGACGTGGCCGATGCCATGGACTCCTACGAGAAGGTGCTGGACGTCGTGGGTGACATCGTGGGCAACATCGTGGCCCCCAACGCTGAAGCCGTGGATGCCGAAGGCCCTCACTGCGAGAATGGCCGCGTGCGCTATGCCGAGAAGACCTACGAGAACCTGGAAGCCATGCGGCAGGCAGGACTGAACGGCATGACCATGCCCCGACGCTACGGCGGACTGAACCTGCCCGTGACCGTCTATACCGCTGCCAACGAAATCGTCAGCGCCGGCGATGCTGGCTTCGAGAACATCTGGTCGTTGCAGGACTGCATCGAGACGCTCTACTGCTTCGGCAACGAAGAGCAGCGCCAAAAGTATATTCCCCGCGTCTGCAAGGGTGAGACGATGTCTATGGACCTCACCGAGCCCGATGCCGGCAGCGACCTGCAGAGCGTCATGCTCAAGGCCACCTACGACGAGGAAAACCAGTGCTGGCGACTGAACGGCTCGAAGCGCTTCATCACCAACGGCGACTCGGACATCCACCTTGTACTGGCCCGCAGTGAGGCTGGCACGCGCGACGGTCGTGGTCTGTCGATGTTCATCTACGACAAGCGCGACGGAGGCGTGGATGTGCGCCGCATCGAGAACAAACTGGGCATACACGGTTCGCCAACCTGCGAACTCGTCTATAAGAACGCCAAGTGCGAACTCTGCGGCGACCGCAAGTTGGGACTCATCAAGTACGTCATGTCGCTGATGAACGGTGCCCGTCTGGGCATCGCCGCCCAGTCGGTGGGACTGAGTCAGGCCGCCTACAACGAGGCTTTGGCCTATGCTCGCGACCGCAAGCAGTTCGGCAAGGCCATCATCGAGTTCCCCGCCGTGGCCGAGATGATTAGCAACATCAAGGCCCGACTGGATGCCGGCCGTGCCCTGCTGTACCAGACCGCTCGCTACGTCGACATCTACAAAGCCCTGGAAGACATTGCCCGTGAACGCAAACTGGAGCCCGAAGAGCGTCAGGAACTGAAGAAGTACAGCCGTCTGGCCGATGCCTTCACTCCCCTGGCCAAGGGTATGAACTCGGAGTATGCCAACCAGAACGGTTACGACTGCATCCAGGTGCATGGCGGTTCGGGCTTCATGCTGGAATACGCTTGCCAGCGCATCTACCGCGATGCCCGCATCACGAGCATCTACGAGGGTACCACCCAGTTGCAGACGGTGGCAGCCATCCGCTACGTCACCACGGGCCTGTACAGTCAGGTCATCGAGGAGATGCTCAATGCAGCAGTACCTTCTGAGTACGAGGGCTACGTTGCCCGCATCAAGGCTATGGCCGAGAAATTCAATGCCGCCATCGCTCTGGTGAAGGAAGCTCAGGAGCGTGCCGAGGCTGCCGGCGAGGACAAGAACAATGTCCACGACCTCTGCGCTCGTCACCTCTATGAGATGGCCGGCGATGTCATCATGTCGCTGCTTTTGCTGCAGAATGCCACGCAGGCTTCCGACCTCTTCGCCAAGAGTCTGCAAGTGTATGTCAACCTGGCTGAGGCTGAGGTGGAAAAGCACAGCACGCTCGTCTCGCGCATGACCAGCGAAAGCATCGAGAACTACCGTCAATCATAATAGCACAATACAAAGAACGGGCACCTTGGTCTCAGACCAAAGTGCCCGTTCCTTTTTACGTTCTCGGATGATACAATCAGTTTGTGACTTTATAGCCCGCTGGGTGGGTGCCGTGGTGCTGTTGGCTGCAATAGTGGCCTTGTTTGCACCTGAAGTGTTTCTTCCCTTAGATATGTGGATGATAAATCCCCTGTTGGGGGTGATTATGTTTGGCATGGGACTGACCCTGAAGCCTCAGGACTTCCGCATTGTCCTTCAGCATCCCAAGGATGTGCTCATCGGTTGTTTGGCGCAATTCACGGCTATGCCTCTCATAGCCTGGCTCTTGGTGAAGTTGTTCGCCTTGCCCGACGAACTGGCATTGGGCGTCATTCTGGTGGGATGTTGTCCAGGTGGGACGGCATCGAATGTCATCACGTTCCTGGCCCGCGGCGACCTTGCCTTGTCGGTCGGGATGACGGCTATGAGCACTCTTCTGGCCCCTGTGCTTACTCCGCTGTTGGTGTGGCTTATGGCAGGTACAATGGTCAATGTCGATACGGTGGGCATGTTGCTCTCCATCTTGTATGTCGTTGTTGCCCCTATTGCCATAGGCTTTTTGGTGCAGCACTTTTTCCCTCGTTTCACACAGCGCATTGTGACCTATCTTCCCGCTTTCTCCACACTGGTGATAGCCTTTGCGGTGGCACTTGTCGTATCGCACACAGCCGACCGTCTGCTTACGGGCGGTATGCTTGTCGTGCTTGTGGTCATGCTCCACAATGTGATGGGACTGTCGGTAGGCTACGTCATAGGGCGAGTGCTCAACCTTTCTGCCCCCAAGCGTAATGCCATTTCAATAGAGGTCGGGATGCAGAATTCGGGTCTTGCCTCATCGTTGGCCACACTCCACTTTGCCGCTTATCCCATGGCCACAATCCCTGGTGCCATCTTCAGCGTATGGCACAACATCAGTGGCGCGCTTGTAGCTCGCATCTATGCTGGTGAAACAAAGCGGGATGCCGGTGTCTACAGTTCTACGGCGGGCCAGCCATAGTCCTGATAGTAGCGGACGGAGAGATGGTGGCGACGGACGTATTCGCCCAATTGCACCTTACGGAGAGCCTTGGCCACGTCATGGTTGGCGTGCATGAGTTGGAAAGCTTCTGAGAAAGGTATGGCCATTTATGGAGCCAAGGATTTGAAGGACCGTGCAAGCGGAAAGAAGAAAGGGTTTGAGTCGTGGGCGCATGGCGACGATGGGCACGACAATTTTGACGATGACATTCGCTGACTTTGTTCCCTAATCCTATCTTATTCCTTAATCCTTTATTCTGTCTGTCTTGGATGGCTATATGACCTCGATGCCCTGCTGGCGGCATAGTTCGAGGCTCATTTCCTTCAGCTTATATTTCTGAATCTTGCCCGAACCCGTCAAGGGGAACTCCTTGACGAAGAAAACGTAGCGAGGGGTCTTGTAGCGGGCAATCTTGCCCCTGCAGAACTCGCGCACGTCCTCGGCTTCCATCTTGGCACCCTCTTGCAGGATGATGAAGGCCCCCACCTCCTCACCGTATTTCTTCGAGGGCACTGCGGCCACCTGTACGTCGCGTATGCCGGGCATGCGGTAGAGAAATTCCTCAATCTCGCGCGGATAGACGTTTTCGCCGCCCCGGATTATCATGTCCTTAATGCGGCCCGTGATGCGGTAGTAGCCCTGTTCGTCCTTGACACCGAGGTCGCCCGAGTGCAGGAATCCGTCCTTGTCGATGACCTCAGCTGTGGCCTTGGTGTTCTTGTAATAGCCCTTCATCACATTGAAGCCGCGGCAGCACATCTCGCCCTGTACGCCTACGGGGCACTCCCGCCCCGTCTCGGGGTCGATGACGCGCACCTCCACGAAGGGGTAGTCGCGCCCGACGGTGGTGCAACGCTGTTCGAAGGTGTCTGAGAGGCACGTCTGCGTCATGCCCGGCGAAGACTCGGTCAGTCCGTAGACCGACGTGATGGTCATAAACATCTTCTCCGAAACCTGCTTCATCAGTTCCACGGGGCAAAGCGATCCGGCCATGATGCCGGTGCGCAGGCTTGACATGTCGAACATGGGGAACATGGGATGGTTGAGTTCGGCAATGAACATGGTGGGCACTCCGTAGAGGGCCGTGCAGCGCTCCTTGTGGATGGAGGCCAGAACTACCAACGGGTCAAACTTCTCCACCATCACCTGTGTGCAGCCGTGCGTCAGGCAGTTCATGGTGGCCAGCACAACACCGAAGCAGTGGAACAGGGGGACGCAGACGCAGAGTTTGTCATTCTGTGTGAAGCCCATGTTCTCGCCCGTGAAGTATCCGTCGTTGGCAATATTGTAGTGCGTCAGCATGACACCCTTAGGGAAACCAGTCGTGCCCGATGTGTACTGCATGTTCACCACGTCGTAGCACGTCACGTCCTGCTTCGCCCTTTCGAGTTCTGTGTCTTCGATATTCTGGCCCAGCAACAGCAGTTCGGCTGTATTGTACATGCCCCGATACTTCTCCATGCCGATGAAGACAACGTTCTTGAGGCGGGGGAAACGCTCGCTCTGCAGATGGCCGCGTTGGCATTTGCGCAGTTCGGGCAACATGCGGTAAGTCATGTCCACGTAGTCGCACTCCCACGTACCGTCGGTGATGCACAGCGTGTGCATGTCCGAGTCCAGGCACAGATATTCCAGTTCGGCTTGCTTGTAGTTGGTGTTGACGGTGACGAGCACGGCACCAATCTTGGCCGTGGCATAGAGGAAGGTGAGCCAGTCGGGCACATTGGTGGCCCAGATGCCCACGTTTGAGCCTCGGCGCACGCCTATGGCCATCAGGCCCTTGGCCAGATTGTCGACGCGTTGGTTGAACTGCGACCACGTGAATCTGAGGTCGCGGTCAGAGTAGACAATGTATTCGCGGTCGGGAGTCACCGTGGCCCAGTGTTCGAGCCACTGGCCAAGGGTGCGCTCCGACAATGTGTAACCTTCGCCTCTGGTCTCTGCAGGGTATGTTCTCTTTGTCGTATTCTCCATTCTCCTCTTATTGCTTGGCTTAGAGGGGGATATACACTACGGCCAGTATGCGTGCCGATTGGGAACCGGCTCCGTGGACGTGGTGCTTGACGATGCAGTCGTAGAATATACTGTCACCCTGCCGGAGGGTGTATGTCTCGCGTCCGTAGGATATCTCCACCTCGCCCTCCAGTACGTAGATGAACTCCTCGCCCTCGTGAGCCGAGAGGTGAAAGTCGCGCTCTTCGTAGGGGCGGATGTCGATGACGAAGGGTTCCATGTGGCGGCCAGCCTTCTGTCGTGCCAGTGGGTGGTACTCCATGTTCTTGCGTGCGTCTGCCGTGTCGTTTGAGAAACTGATGCTTGTCGTCTGTTCTTCGGCGCGGCACACTACGGGCCCCAGTTCATCGCTGTCGTCCAGGAACGTGCCCAATCGCACACCTAGCGCCCGTGCCACTTTGATGAGTGACCCCAGCGAGGGGAGGTAGTCATCGTTCTCAATGCTCATAATCTGTAAGGCGGACAGTCCGCTGCGTTCCGCCACCTCCTCTACGGAGAGCCCTTTCGACTCTCGGAATCCCTTGATTCTATTTCCTACTTTTGTACGTTGTTGGGACATATACCTTATTATGAAATATGTAAAATCCCTCCAGATTGGAGTTTTCCGGGGCGAAGATACAACAAATAAATTGAAAATTGAAAATTAAATTATAAAAAGTGCATGATGAAGCGTTCAAGACGATACAATATAAGAATTTATTCTTATCTTTGCGCATATTTGGCAAAACCAATATGATAAAGAAGATGATATTCCTCACTATCCTTTGTGCCCTTTTCGTGGGTGCCTTTTTACTCATTTCTGGCAAAAGAATCGGTTTCAAGACTGTCGGGACAGCTGAGTTTGCCCAACTGTTGGACAACGATGCTACAGTGCAATTGGTGGACGTCCGTTCCCCCATGGAGTACAGCGAGGGGCACCTTCCCGGTGCCGTGCTCATTGATGTGAAGGACTGCTCCTTCCTGTCAAAGGCAAGGTCCCAACTCTCCACCGAGCGTCCCGTGGCCGTCTATTGCCGGAGTGGTCTTCGTTCGTCCATAGCGGCTGCCATGCTGGTGAGGGTTGGCTACAACGTTGTCAGCCTCAAGGGCGGCATCAAGGCTTGGCAAGCCGCCGGGTGCCCGACCACGAAGAACGGGTGTCCCAATCCGCCCTCAGCACAACATTCGACCAAGGATGATGCCACAATAAGTGAAACCATGCCGCTTGGGACAGATGACGCATGATGCTGAAGACGATGAGCAGTGCAATTTTATGGATTTATAGTTCCGCAATTATAAGCAAGGCGGGCAATCACAGTTCCACAGCCTCCCAACCGTAGTCTTGATAGTAGCGGACGGAGAGCCCGTGGCGACGGACGTATTCGCCTAATTGCTCCTTGCGGACCTCTTCGGCCACATCGTGGTTGGAGTGCATGTCTTGGTAAGTCTCAAAATGTTCTCCGAAGATGCGCTTGGCGCTGGGGAGGAAGCGGGCGCCGTCCTCGGTCTGCTCAAAGGCCGTGACCACAGGCTTGCCATGCTTCATCTGCAGTGCCATGCACCCTGAATGGTTGCCGCCCGAGACGGTCTTCAGCGTGTCGCCCACTTGGTTGTACCACCACACCCATGTATCAACCCACAGCCGAGCCTCGGGTGAGTCCGCATCTTCGCCTGCCACTATCGTCAGCGTGGGGATGCAAAGTTCGCCCTTTCGGTATTGCGCACCGATTTCTCGGACCAGATAGTCGGCGACGGCATCGCGGACAGCCTGTTCTTTTTTCCAGATACCGATGTGCCGGATGCAGTCCTGCTTATGTCCGTCGAAGTCGGACATAAGCCATTGGCCGTCCACTTTCTCCATACAGAGTTTGTGTTCCTCGATGTCGCTTGTCTCGTCGAACGAGCCGTCCTCCCATTTCTGCCTCACCTTAATGGTGGCTACGGTGTGCTGGTCGTCAACCTGCTCTACACTTGCCACTTCGTAGTCGGCAATCGTCCCGCCGTTGCTTGTCGTAAAGTAGTGCAACCATTCGTGGTCCATGGCCTCATGTTGGGGCAGATAGTTGAACAATGTATCCAACGCGGCATAGAAGTCGGCAGTCATGAAGTCGCTGGCTTCCTCTTTCAGCTGGTGGTCGGGGATGTACTGGCACAGTTCCATGGCGCGTTGGCGCAGTTGTTCTTCTTTGTTATTACCACATGCCGTCAGCATCGTGACTGCAAGGGCCATAATTGCAATATGTCTTATCTTCATGGTCTTCTTTTGTATGTTTGTCGTCTGCAAAGATACGATTAAGTGAGCAAAATCGCAAACAAGTTAGCAGATTTCCGAACGTGAGTATCTAAGACCGAAGGTCAAAGATAGGGAAAATAATCCACAGAGCAAAGAATGGGGCGAAGAATTATGAGAGTGTTTTTAAATTTTGTAAGAGACTATAGCACAAATATATATGGAATGTTCCCATAATTGAACGATACCCCAAATGTTATCTATGGGAATGGGTGAATCATTGAGTTTTGCAAGGCAAAACGAGAGGGCGGAAGCGGTCAAGATTCAGCAAATCGTTAATAAGACATGTCATTTCTCGCTCATTTGAGAGTAAAATGAACATGACATCATGTTAAAGTCAGTCATTCCTGCAATACTTTGCAGAAAATTCGTACCTTTGCAGGCAGATAAATCGGAATTTAACGAACCAATGGGGAGTGCCCTGCGGGCAGAAATCTTATAAATCTTTACAAATCTAACAAATATGCTTGCAAATGGATTTGATTGCTGAATATAACAAGAAATATGAGTTCTTCCGTGAAATAACAGGAGTCGCCATGAAGGTGCATAGCAAATATCGATATGGCCTTTTGGAATCGGCATACGAGGCAGCGCTTAAATATCTTCTGGAAGAACAGGGATACAAGGTTGAGCGGCAGGTGTTCTTGCCAATCTACTGGGATGACGTGCAGCTTGACCAGACCTATAGGATGGATTTGGTGATTGACGGCAATATCATTGTCGAACTGAAAGCCATTGCACATATTGACACGCCCCACCGTCGTCAACTTTGGAACTACATGAATCTGACGCACTTGCCGTTCGGTATGCTTATCAACTTCAGTCCCGATGGGCTTTATTCCGAATGGTATCACCGCGACCCAAAGACTGGCATCATTGACAAAGTGAAGTTGTTATAAAAGAGATTTGTAAGATTTGAATAGATGTGTAAGATTTCTTCGACGAGCGAAGCGAGTAGAACTCGGTTACTCGCGAAGCGACTCTTAACAAGTAAATTCCAATTTGTCAGACTGCTATCATGCGACAACTGCCTATGGCGACATCCCTTGCTGGTGTTTCTGTTTTCGCCCATCGTATCTGCCATTGGCAATGTCATGGACTTTCTGGTCAGCACGTCGGGGGGGCATGGGCATTGCACTTGGCTTTGCCGCTTTGCAAGGCAAAGAGCTGAAGGGCCTCGTCAATTTGGTAGATGATGCGGTTGCAAAGTTACTGCCATTGTTTAAGTTGTTATTGGATTCATAGTGCCGTTCCCAATTCTTTTTTGTATATTTGCAGATGAAACATGTAGATTGAAGATTGAAGATTGAAGATTCTAGCTCCACGATGCTACGCAAGCGGCAAAGCCGAGCGGAAGATTGAAGATTGAGAACTTCTCACTTATTACTTATTAAAATAGAATTATGGCAAGTATTTATGACTTCAAGGCCCTGACCAGCAAGGGCAAGGAACTGGACTTCGCTCAGTTCGAGGGTAAGGTACTCATTGTGGTGAACACGGCCAGCAAGTGTGGCTTCACCCCCCAGTTTGCAGGACTGGAGGCCCTGTACCAGAAATACAAGGACCGCGGACTCTGCATCGTGGGCTTCCCCTGCAACCAGTTCATGGAGCAAGACCCGGGTTCGGACAGCGAGATTGAGGGCTTCTGCCAACTGAACTACGGCGTGACGTTCCAGATAATGAAGAAGGTGGACGTCAACGGCTCCGAGGCTACCCCCATCTTCGAGTATCTGAAGGCGCAGGCCCCCACAGAGGAATACCACGGGCTGAAGGCAAAGGGCATGAAGGCCCTGTTCAAGAAAATCAGCAAGAGCGTGGAGAAGGACAGCGACATCAAGTGGAACTTCACCAAGTTCCTCATCTCGCGCGACGGGCAGACCATCCGTCGCTATGCCCCCACCACGGAGCCCGAAAAGATGGAGCTGGACATCGAGCAGATGTTGGGCTAATTTGACTTTTGATTTTCAACTTCCAGATTGTTCACCCCCCTGCTGATATTCCTTAGCGTGCTATTGCCCGTCAGGGAGCAACAGCACGCGAAGATGCCGCCCGCCTTGAAAGCGGGCGACACCATTGCCATTGTTTCCCCATCGAGCCGGCCCGACTCCGCGACCGTGGCCAAGGGGTGTGCCACGCTTCGCGAGTGGGGCTACGTGCCCGTGGTGGGGCCTCATGCGCTGCATGATTATCATGGTTTTGCCGGGACGGCGGACGAACGGACCGAGGACCTCTTGTGGGCACTTCGGACACCTGGCATCCGTGCCATCCTGTGCAGCCGGGGAGGCGACGGAGCGGTGCAAGTGTTGCAACGTATCCCCTTGGATGAGTTTGCTCGGCATCCGAAGTGGGTGATAGGGTTCAGCGATGCCACGGCCTTGCATAGTGCAGAGGTGTCGGCGGGTGTGATGAGTCTCCATAGTTCGATGTGCGACGGCATTTCCCTGCGTGGCGAGCGCGATTCTGTCAATGCCATTCTGCGCCAGGTGCTGCAGGGACAAATGCCCACCTATCGTGTCCCCGCCCATCCGCTCGACCAGCACGGCGAGGCCGAGGGCACGCTGGTGGGCGGCAACCTCTCTGTGTTCTGCGGTTTGGCCGGTTCGGATTACGACTTCCTCCGCCCTGCAGACGAAGGTCTGATACTCTTTTTCGAGGACACGCGTGAGGCAATGTCGAAGGTTGACCGCATGCTCCACCTGCTCGAAATCCGGGGCATCCTTCCGCGCCTCCGTGGCATCATTGTCGGTCACTTCTCTCAGTACAAGTCGCCAGAGAACGGTTTCGCCGACATGTATGCCATGCTCCACGAATATCTCCGGCACCTCAACGTCCCCGTTTGCTACGACTTCCCCGTCGGCCACCATAGCCGTCTCAACCTGCCCATGGTCGAAGGTTGCCGCGTAGGCCTAAGGGTAGGGGAGAAGGGGACCACGCTGGAGTTCCTGCCGTAGGATGTCGTGCATAGAGTATTTACTATGTAAATACGCTTATATATCTCCGTGTCGCATTCTTTATTCGCCGTCGATGAACGATGGTTCCCCGTCGGCGAATGATTGTTCCCCGACGGCGAACGATAGTTCTCCGTCGGGGATTGTGTTATGCTACGTATTCATTTGCTTAATGCTACGTAGGATAGGGAGGTATGCTCCACTGTAAAAACACGTTTGCCTGGCGGTGCTTCGTCCGTTCCCCTGCATTGCTCAAACTGTTTTGTTGTTTTGAAAAGCGACGGAGTGTACCAAGGACGTACCGTGCGTAAATACCGGAAAAATTTGCAGGAACAGTAGTTTTTTTGTAACTTTGCGCTCGTTAATCAGGGGTGCTCCGTCGTTTGGCGGGGCTGAGAGAGCGTTTCTTTAGTACGCTTGCGTAACGCAGTGGAGCAAGAACAGACCCTAAGAATCTGAACCGGGTAATGCCGGCGTAGAGAGTATGAACAACTTATTAACTCATAAGACTATGCAAAAATTATTGGTAGTCGTGCTCGCTTTGAGCATGGCGCAGATGGGCTTTGCCCAAAAGGATGTGGTCCCCGATTCGCTGAAGATGGAGGCCCTGAACGAAGTGGTGGTGAAGGCCGTGAAGGCACCAAACAATGCCCCCTTTGCCGTGACGAAGATTGACAGGACGCAACTGGAGACCTTCTCGCGGACGGGGCAGGAACTGCCCTTCCTGTTTGCACGCACACCGGGCGTTACGGCCTGGAGCGAGAACGGCCTGGGCACAGGGACGACCTACATGCGCATCCGCGGAGCCGGCGATTCGCGCATCAACGTCACGCTGGACGGCGTGTCCCTGAATTCACCCGAAGACCAGTGCGTCTTCTGGGCCAACATGAACTCCTACGCAGCCCTGCTCTCCAACGTGCAGATACAGCGTGGCGTGGGCACATCGACCAACGGCGACGGAGCCTTCGGCGGCACCGTGGCCCTGCAGACTAAGGCCCCCAGTCCCTTCCCCACACTGGAGCTCTCGCTTTCGGGCGGTTCCTATAATACGTGGAACTTCGGCGGTTCGTTCTCCAGCGGCTTGCTGAAGAACCATATCATCATCGACGGGGCCTACCACGGCACGCGCACCGACGGATTCGTCCACGGCACCGACGGCAAGAGCGGCAGCTACTATGGCGGACTTACCTATATTAATAATAGTGGTACGCTGAAACTGAGTTACAAGAACATTGGCAACTACGAGCGTACGGGGCAGGCATGGAGCGGCGTATGTCCGGGCGACGGCGAATACAGTCTGAACTTCTACGATGGCGTGAAGACCTATAAGGACCTATATGACTTGGGCCTCGGCCGCTACAACGAACTGTATGAAAGCTTTACGCCCGACTGGGCCGGCGGATGGGCCGTCGCCCGATACCAGATGAAGGACGGAAGCCTCTATCCCGGTGCCACTGACAACTTCTGGCAGAACCGCTCGCTGCTGAACCTCTCGTGGCGCATCAGTCCGCACTGGAGCACCAGCGGAACACTGCACTACACCCACGGTCACGGCTACTATCAAAGCTTCCGCCTGCAGAACAAACCCAAGAAGTTCGGACTGCCCGAGACGCTCTCCGACGGCTCTTCGCTCGGCAAGGCCGACTACGTGCGCCGCAAGGGCATGACGCAGGACGGCTACGGACTCGTGTGGAACTTTAACTACAAGGACGACCGTTGGGACGTGATAGGCGGAGCCTCGCTGCAGAACTTCGAGGCCAACCACTACGGCTACCTCACCTACACGAGCAACGACCAGTTGCAGGCCGACCTCTTCAAAGACAAGCACGGATGGTATCACTACTACGACAACGATGCCACGAAGACCGACGGTCAAATCTTCCTCAAGGGCATGTTCCACATCACCAAGGCCTGGGATGCCTTTGCCGACGTGCAGTACCGCCACGTGGGCTACATGACCAGCGGCACGCACGATGTCTTTGTGAAGCAGGCCGACGGAACGTACAAGGCCCACCCCCTCGACATCAAGAAACAGTACGACTTTGTGAACCCCAAGGTCGGCTTGTCCTATCACCAGAATGGCCATTCGGCCTACGTGTCCTACGCCCTCAGCCATCGAGAACCGGAGCGCAACAACTTCACCGATAACGGTAACTATCCCTCGCCCAAGGCCGAGACACTGCACGACGTGGAACTGGGCTACAACTATCAGTCGGGCCGCTGGCATGCCGGCATCGGGCTATACTCGATGTACTATGACAACCAGTTTGTGCAGACGGGCCTCTACAGCGACATCGGTGAGAAACTCACCACGAACGTCCATCGCAGCTACCGCCTGGGCATGGAGGTGTCGGCGGGTGTCGCTGTGACGAAGTGGTTCTCCCTTGAGGCCAATGCTGCCATCAGCAAGAACACTATTCGCGACTTCGATGAGGTCATCGAGACCTACGATGCCGACTGGAACGACCTGCCTGCCACGACCGTACATTACGACAACTCCACACTGGCCTTCTCGCCCACAGCCATACTGAACGGCTTTGCCGACTTCCACGTGAAAGGCTTCGAAGCCACTTGGCACACCAACTTCGTCTCGCGCCAGTACCTTGACAACACTGCCAACAAGGACCGCTCGCTGCCCAAATTCACGCAGACCAACATCCACCTTGGCTACACGCTCCCCATCGGTCGGAGTGAAAAGGGAAAAGTGAGAAGTGAAAAATTGAATGGGTTCGGGAGCCGCCCCACCATTGTCTTCGGTGTCGATCTGCGCAACATCTTCAACCGCCGTTACGCCAGCAACGCCTGGGTCTATTCGGCCATCGTGGGCAACGACTATCCCGAGCAGAACCGCTATTACCAAATCGGCTACATCCCCATGGCCGGCTTCACGGCAATGGGCAGCGTCACGTTGAAGTTCTGATGGATACGCTCCGCTTCTTAGATATATTGGGCTTCGTCGTGGGCCTGATATATCTCTATCTCGAGTACCGTGCCAGCATCTGGCTTTGGCTGGCCAGCATTGTCATGCCCGCCGTTGACATGGTGCTCTATTACCGTGCCGGTCTCTATGCCGACTTCGGCATGGCCATCTACTACTGCCTGGCGGCCCTGTACGGGTGGGCTGTATGGCGATGGGGCCATGTAGGCACGGAGAAACGCGAAATCCCCATCACGCACTTCAAGGCCCGCCTTGTCCTGCCCGTCTCGGTGGTCTTCGCGTGTGTGTGGTACATAATATATTATATACTCACACACTATACTAACTCCACCGTGCCCGTGACCGATGCCTTCACCACGGCCCTCAGTATCGTGGCCCTGTGGGCCTTGGCGCGGAAGTATGCCGAACAATGGTTGCTGTGGCTTGTGGTTGATGCCGTCTGCACGTGGCTCTATGTCCGCAAGGGCATCCCCTTCAAGGCGGCCATCTACGGCCTCTACACCCTGGTTGCCGTGCTGGGCTATCGCAAATGGTTGCGCATGATGCCGGCGTAGTGGCCATACGATAAGACAGAAGCCCCCTCTCGCCATTGCAGCGAGAGGGGGCTTCTGTCTTTTATCCTTGTCCGCTTAGGGTTACTTCCCTTCCTCGGGAGCCTGGCCGATGAGTTCCATGAACTCGTCGAGCTTCGGCGTGATGATAATCTGGGTGCGACGGTTGCGGTTCTTTCCTTCAGCCGTGCTGTTGTCGGCCAGGGGGTTGTACTCGCCACGGCCGCCGGCCGTCAGTCGCTTGGGGTCGACACCATACTTGGTCTGCAGGCACTGTACGACACTGGAGGCGCGCAGGCAGGAGAGGTCCCAGTTGTTGCGGATGTTCTCTCGTGCGATGGGCACGTTGTCCGTGTTGCCCTCGATGAGCACGTCGTAGTCCTTGTAGTCCTTGATGATTTTTGCAATCTTCTCCAGCGTTTCGGCTGCGCGGTCGCTGATTTCGTATGAGCCGCTCTTGTAGAGCATGTTGTCGGCCAGTGAGATGTAGACGACCCCCTTCAGCACCTGCACGTCCACTTCCTTCAGTTCCTCCTTCGACAGGGAACGGGTGAGGTTGTTGGTCAGCACCATGTTCAGTGAGTCGCTCTTCGACTTCACCTCCACCAGATGACGGATGTACTGGTTCGACTCCTTCACTTGGTCCACCAGTTTCTCCATGCTCACGTTGTTCTGGTTGGCGTTGCTCAGGCTTTGGTTGAGCGAGTTCTGCAGGGCCTTGTTCGACTCTTCCAGTTTCTGCAGGGCAAGTCTGCTGGACTTCAGCTGTTCCTCCAGGCTGGTGACGCGTGTCTGTGACGACGACAGTTGGCTCTTGGTGTCAGACAGCACGTCGCGCGTGTCCTGATAGGTCTTCATGAGTGCAGAGTAGTCGTCCTGGCATCCAATCAGTTTCTTTTTGCTTACGCAGCCCGTCAGGCATAGACCGGCGGCCACGAACAGCATCATTGTCACTTGCTTTTTCATCTGTTCTTACGTTTTGATATAGTTAGAAATATCTTTCTGGCCTCAAAATTACGTTATTCTTGCCGATTATGCCTCATGCAATCCCGAAAAAGTGAGCAGAATTATTTTATTTTAACATCGTGGCTGCTCTCTTTACATTATTTAAGTCCCCAAGCACTGAGAACGAGGTTTCTCTCCACTTGTTCTTCGATATTGTCTGGGAGATTGCAGAAGAAGTCCAGCCCCGTCAGTTCCTCCAGCTGGTCTATGCTGACAGCATACTTGGCATAGTTGTCGTCATTGTTGGCCTTGTGCTCCATCCAGAAGCCGATGGCCTTGTAGCCGCCCTGAGTCTTGTCAGAGTTCTTCTTGCATAGCACGGCCATGAAGAAATACCTCGGGCAGACGAGAGCCTGTCCGCGTCCTTTGGCCCACGTGTAGCCATTCACGTCTTTCCCATCGATGTGGACGGGGCCAATGGTTCCACCCTTGACGACGAAAAGCGTGTCGCGGAAACTGTCTTTATTGAAACGGTTGTGGAATAGCAGGTTCTCGATGTTCCACCAGATGCCCTGCGTGTTGAAGTCGTAGAGTTGTGGGTGCATGTTGCTATAGTAGAAGGTCTGCTCGTTGGCTGCCTTGGAACAGAGGCGGTCGGAACTGGCGACGATGTGGCCACGCGTGTAGCCGTTGCTCGTGTGGTCCATCTCGGTGGTTTGGTAGTCGCGTGGTATGAGCGGATCTACGCTCCAGGCGTCGGTGCGCGACACCGTACTTCGTGAGTTCTGCGATGTCCACTGGAAGGCGACCCAGCGCTGCGACCGCAGCGAGCAGTCGTACTCCATGCAGTAGTTGACGCCATAGGTGGGAACGGTGTGGACGACGAAAAGATTGTCCTGTCCGCCTGTCAGGCGCGGTATCTCCAGTCGGCGAGCCACCTCGTTGACGTTCGTGGCCGACTCTTCGGTCACGCCATTGATGTAACTGAATGTGGCATTTGAATTGGTGTTGCCCGTCTTGGAACTGGGGGCAGTGATGGGGTCGTCGTCGTTACAGGCCACCAGCGCAATGACCAATACGATGGGGAGTATGTGTAGAAAGCGTTTCATAGATTGCGGATTAAGGTAAAAAGAAAGAGGTGTAGACTTAAGGACGCTTGTCCTTTCGGTCTGCACCTCTCTTTTGGTTTAGTTGCTGTCGCCTTGGAGCAGGTGTACAAGTCAGATGTTATTACTTGCGGCTGCGAGCGTAGCGGCTCATGAACTGGTCTACGCGACCTGCGGTGTCGACGAGTTTCGACTTACCCGTGTAGAAGGGGTGAGAGGTGCTGGAGATTTCCAACTTCACGAGGGGATAGGTTTCGCCCTCAAACTCGATGGTCTCGCTGGTCTTACAAGTGGAGCGACTGAGGAACATATCGCCGTTCGACATGTCCTTGAACACGACGGGGCGATAGTTGGCGGGATGAAGATCCTTTTTCATGTCTTTATCTTTTTATTTGTTATTAATTCACGTTTTCGACTGAATAGCGTGGTAACACAGCCTCTTATGGCTCACTATCCAATATTCGGAGTGCAAAGATACAAAATAATTCATAAAGCACAATTCATAATGCACATTTTTTTTACCAAACAACCTAAAATCGCATAAAAAGCCATTTCCTGATGGCAGGGCAACCAACAGCCGAAGGTTATGCAATCATCGGCTTGAGGTTGGGCAACATGAACTACATTAGAGGGAAATCCTCGCTTCGAAGACCCGCGCTCCTTGGAGCGAAGCCCTGCGCTCCTTGGAGTGAAGACCCGCACTCCTTGGAACGAAGACTCGCACTCCTCGGAGCAAAGGCTTGCGTTCCTCGGAGCGAAGACCTTTGTCCCTTGGAATAACGCTTGTCGCACCAAGGTGCAACAAGTAGAGCCCCTAGGAGCGAGGGTTCATGCTCCAAAGGGCGAAGACTCCGACTCCAAGGCATGAAGGCAAGTGCTCCAAAGGTCAAGGCACGGCGACCCGATTCGATTTTGATGCGGTTGCCCTAGACAAAAATATTAACCTACGAAAAGAAAAAGCCCCGCAACGACGAGCGTTGCGGGGGAACAGGCTTTAGTCAGTATGCCTTGGTCTATTTATTCGGCATAGGTGATAGAGATGGCTTGCAGACGAACATGACCACCATTGCCAGTGTACGTCAGCACTATGCTTTGGGCACTTCCGCTCCATACTTGTGTATTGTAGTCGTAAGTACCAGGCTCAATCGTTGTGTTGCTGCTTGTGGCATAGAAAGGACGGTTGTTGCTGTCTTGCCCGCTGGCATAGGTAAACTCAATCTTGCTGATAGTTTTGCTGGAAGATATGGTCAACGTGTTACCACCATAGAGACGCATGGCAGTGCCTGTGGTGTAGTACTTAGGCGTAGTGCTTCCACTACCCTTCGACCATGCTAATGTGGCATCACCGACAGCTATAGACTGTCCGTCGAAATCTTGGGCGTTTTCGTAGTTCATGGCTGAGAACGTGATGCTGTTGCCTTCTACGCCCGACGTGCCACCGCCACCACCGCCTTCGCCGTTTTCGAGGATTTCGACGTTGGCATTCTTGATTTCAGGTGTCACATTGCCATCCTTGACGTACTTCATGAGGTTACCTGTGATTTTAACCTTCATGCCAGCCGCGAACGCGCTGACGCCTTCGGGCAGATTGGCATAATAAGCCTCGAACACCTTGCCACCATCCTTGGTGTCGGCCATCCAGAAACTTTGCTGGTTGCGACTTACGTTGCCTACGACCTCAGTGATGTAACCCGTAATGGTGTAAGTTTCTTCAGAGGTAGCACCGTCGGCCAAGTTATTGGTCAACTCTACAGCCTGTGCACAGGAAACTTCTGTTCCTACAGGAGTCTCGCCACCACCTTCGCCGTTCTCGAGGATTTCGACAGTTGCATTCTTGATTTCAGGTGTCACCTTGCCATCCTTGACGTACTTCATGAGGTTACCTGTGATTTTAACCTTCATGCCAGCCTTGAATGCGCTGACACCCTCGGGCAGGTTGGCATAATAAGCCTCGAACACCTTGCCACCATCCTTGGTGTCGGCCATCCAGAAACTTTGCTGGTTGC